>NZ_JABSUZ010000028.1:0-85112 GCF_013284345.1 Brevibacillus sp. MS2.2 | reverse complement strand
ATATTAATGGACAAGGAAGGTCAGCTAAAAACGCCACGTCCTGTGGCAAACTGACACTCAGTCGTCCTAACTATCGCGGGATGGAGCAGCTCGGTAGCTCGTCGGGCTCATAACCCGAAGGTCGCAGGTTCAAATCCTGCTCCCGCAACCAAATATGGAGCTGTGGTGAAGTTGGAGTTCACGCCGGTCTGTCACACCGGAGGTCGCGGGTTCGAGTCCCGTCAGCTCCGCCATTTTTCTTAAAGAATGGCGAAGATCAATCATAAATGGCTCGGTAGCTCAGTCGGTAGAGCAGAGGACTGAAAATCCTCGTGTCGGCGGTTCGATTCCGTCCCGAGCCACCACTAATTAAATTTAACAGCGCCGGTATAGCTCAATTGGTAGAGCACCTGACTTGTAATCAGGGGGTTGTGGGTTCAAGTCCTATTGCCGGCACCACCATTGGGGTATAGCCAAGCGGTAAGGCAACGGACTTTGACTCCGTCATTCCTAGGTTCAAATCCTAGTACCCCAGCCATTTGCGAGCCATTAGCTCAGTTGGTAGAGCATCTGACTTTTAATCAGAGGGTCGAAGGTTCGAGTCCTTCATGGCTCACCAGTTTTTTGTTGAATAAACAAAGCTGCGTGATAGTAACAGTAATGCCTTTTCTGTTCTAAGTAAAATGCGGGTGTGGCGGAATGGCAGACGCACCAGATTTAGGTTCTGGCGGGCAACCGTGGGGGTTCAAGTCCCTTCACCCGCACCATACTATGACAGAAAGCTTTGCCCTCAGTACAAACCACATAAGATGTAACATGCGGACGTAGCTCAATTGGTAGAGCGTCGCCTTGCCAAGGCGAAGGTCGAGGGTTCGAGACCCTTCGTCCGCTCCATTTATTTGTGCCCTTAGCTCAGCTGGATAGAGCGTTTGACTACGAATCAAAAGGTCGGGAGTTCGAATCTCTCAGGGCACGCCATATTTCATATGAAACCGAAGAGTAGGAATAGATCCTACTCTTTTTTTTATAATGACTTGTGTATTTTTGCAAATTTTAAGCATTTTTCCCTTGTATCTCCTATTTGCATCCATTACTTTAGAATTACGCTGAAAGCATGGAGGAACAGCTGTTACAAACCTGCGGAAGAATATCATGGAACAGGAGTTGTATCAACATGAACCCTATCAAATTGGAACAAGTAAATCCTGCAATAGCCAGTTTAATCGATAATATAGAAAAAGTATTGATTGGTAAACGCTCTGTAATTGAGCTGATGGTAGCGGCTGTTCTAGCGAATGGTCACGTTTTGCTCGAAGATGTACCAGGCGTTGGGAAGACCATGATGGTACGTGCATTGTCCAAATCAATCAGCGGTGAGTTTAGACGAATTCAATTTACCCCAGATTTGTTGCCAACGGATGTGACAGGGGTTGCTATCTTTAATCAAAAAAGTCTGGAGTTTGAGTTCCGTCAAGGGCCGATTTTTGCAAATGTCATTCTTGCAGACGAAATTAACCGGACTTCGCCAAAAACACAATCCGCACTCTTGGAAGCAATGGAAGAGCGATCGGTAACAATCGATGGTGCTACGTATCGATTGGCAGAGCCGTTTTTTGTGATGGCTACACAAAACCCATTAGAGTATGAAGGGACCTTCCCATTACCTGAAGCTCAATTGGACCGATTTTTCATGCAATTAAGCTTGGGGTATCCAACAGTAGAGGAAGAAATGCGGATGTTGTCCAGATTCTCTACGGCGAATCCATTGGAAGAGCTTCAGCCGGTTATAACCACAGCGGAGCTTGCGGAACTTCAACGCCAGGTATCGACGATCAAGGTATCGGAAGGAATAAAAGAATACATCGTGCGTCTGTGTCATCGTACGCGTGAGCATCATCATATTTATCTAGGCGTGAGCCCGCGCGGTTCCCTTGCTCTTTTCCGGGCTGTTCAGGCGTTGGCCTTCGTTCGTGGACGTGACTATGTCATTCCAGATGACGTGAAGGAGCTAGTTCCAGTAGTGTTTGCACATCGTATGATTGTGAAACCAGAAGCAAGACTGGAAGGAGCAACCGTAGATCGGGTGTTGGCTATGATCTTGTCTGAGACCCGTGTCCCGGTAAGCTAAGGCGGTGATTGCAGATGAGAAAGCAAAGGTGGGGTAGGCTCAAGGCAATCGCATTAGTCCTGATCACTTATGTATTCGCAAAATTTCAAGGCGGCTTCTCAAGCTGGTTTCTTTTCTATAGTAGTTTGGTGTTTCTCCTGTATGAAATTGTCGCTTATGTACTCATGTTCACGAAGCTAGAAGTCGAACGTGAACTAGATCGCAATCGTCTACAGGATGGGGAAGATGTCATTGTAACGATACGTCTACGCCGAAGAATTTGGTTTCCGCTTGGATGGAATATGATTATGGAGCCATTGCCGGCGAGACTGGCTGGTGTGTATGAGCCGCATCGACAACTGATATTCCCGTGGTTCAAAAGGGAAGTCGAGTTTCGATATGTTATACCCAATGTACCACGGGGATACTATCGTCTCGATGAATGTGTAGTGAGCGGTGGGGATTTTTTCGGATTTTTTGAGCGCCGCAAAGTTTATTCGATTTCTCAGGAGTTTCTCGTTTATCCAAAATACAAAGAATTGACCCATTGGGCCCTGGGGGATGGGAGCTTTAGTGGGACTGTGCATGTTTCCCATCGACGGTCTGATGACGTAGCAGCAGTACGCGGCGTAAGAGATTATCATCGGGGCGATCGCTTGAGCCAAATTCATTGGCGAGCTTCTGCACGGGGGACGGGTCTAAAGACGAAGGAGTTTGAGCATCAGGCGATGAATCAGGCGGTCTTTTTCCTTGATGTAGAGAAGGCGAGCTACCAAGGGAAGCCTGTGCACTTGTTCGAAACAGCAGTGAAGCTAGCCGCGAGTCTGATCGCCTACGCCAATAGGAATCAATACCATTATGGGCTCGTGTACAAGCAAGCAGAACGCATATCGATACCACCAGGTCTGTCCCATGCCCATTTCCTCAGAGTTTTTGATCAATTAGCTCGTGTCGCGCCAGAAGGACAAGAGTTATTTGCAAGAATTGTGGGAAGAGAAGCATTGGAGCAGCCTCAAGGTGTTACTTTGATCATTATTACACCGCATGTAGAAAAAACGTTGATCAGTCGTTTGGTCACACTCGCTCAAAAAGGCAGACGCGTGCAGTTGTTTCTCATGCAGAGCGAGTTAACGATTTCGCAGGAACAAAAGCAAGCGTTGCAGCTGCTTGGCGCAAACAAAGTAACATGTACGTCTATTCACATGGATGATCAAGAGTGGAAACGGATAGGAGGTGCATAGACTCATGAGCGTTTGGAAGCGTCCAACGATTTGGGAATGGGTCTTGGCCCTTCTTCTGTTCCTGATGTTAAGAGAGTGGCTTATTCCTCTACAGACATTAACCGATACGGGCGTTCTGTGGCCGTTTTATGCGATTGTGGCTGGCGTCATTATTATTGACCTGTTGATCCCTTATCGGTGGCTAACCTTGCCGATCAAGGCTATAGGGCTAATGGTGCTTTTGCATGCTACTTTATTTGACAAACCGTTTTTTGACACGGAATGGATTGGTGCATTGTACAGGCAGATGATACACGATCTTCCGTTAGCGTTTCAACAGGATTGGGCCAGCATGTCGATCTTGTCGCGGAATACCATGTTTGATCTCGTTTTGGTGTTGTTAGCGACGATGTTAACGTATCTGGTGCTGGAACAACGGCAAGGCTTATGGTTTGTCTTTTTGACGGAACTGTATTTGGCGGTGTTGGATACGTTTCTCCCGTATGATGCCAGTGCAGGGGTTGTACGGACGCTGACCATTGGTTTCCTGATGCTGGCCATTAGCCATCTGATGAAGATGACGAACATGGCGACACTGACAGGGAAGAGAAGCCGCATCATGCTCAACTCGCTGCTGGCTTCGGTGATGGTCATTATGGCTTGTATAGGCATCGGTTATGCTGCACCGAAGACAGGACCGTCATGGCCTGATCCGATCGCCTTTTTAACAGGGAAAGGAAACGATACCCCTGTTGGTGTGATGAAAAAAGTAGGATACGACAACAACGATGAACGGTTGGGCGGTCCTTTCCTGCAAGATAACACATTAGTATTTATTGCAAAGACGAACGAACGCAGCTATTGGCGTGGTGACTCGAAGGACGTGTATACGGGAGTTGGCTGGGAAAAAGGCGATAGAGAGTACGAGTCAATCCTGGACCCGCAAACCTATACATGGGAAAATACGCTGTTCCAAGGGCTTGAAACGAAGAAGGTACAAGCGACATTAGAATTTAAGGGCCCGCAGCAATTCCCGACTGTCTTTTATCAAGGTCAGCTGAAAAAGGTGAGCAACTACGCTCCACCAGAGGCAACCGTTGTTTATGACAAAATGAATCAGCAATTGGAAGTACGGGCAGGAAAAATCAACTTGGTTCAGCTGAGTGAGAAAAACGGTCGGCCAGAGTACGGCCCTAATCCGCTTTTGCTCAAACTGAATCAATACAAGGTCGAGACAGAGGTACCGATTGTCAGTGAAAAGGCCGTGACAAATGCGGGGACGAACTATCCGGATGATATCAAAGAGCGCTATTTGCAAGTGCCAGCCTCGGTGCCTCCGCGAGTGAGAGAGCTTGCTGCAACGATTACCAAGGACGCGAAGACTCCTTATGACAAAGTGAGAGCGATCGAGAATTACTTGCGCTCAAGTGGAAAATATAAGTATGAAACGAAAGACGTTCCAGTCGCCGCAGAAGGTCAGGATTTTGTCGATCACTTCTTGTTTGACAGCCTTCGAGGGTACTGTGATCATTTCTCCACCTCGATGGCGGTTATGCTGCGTACTCTGGATATTCCGACACGTTGGGTCAAGGGCTTCGCACCTGGTGAACGAGTGGGAACGGATGCGTTTAACTACGAGACTGTAGAAGTGCGTAACAAGGATGCTCACTCGTGGGTAGAGGTATACTTCCCGGGGGTTGGTTGGGTTCCTTTTGAAGCGACGAGTACATTCATGTCACCTGTTCGTTTTAATTACGATCTGGTCACCTCAAAGCCGGAGATCCCTATCCCGTTGCCAAACATGGAGAATCAAACGGACATCGATCGTGGGAATGGACGTTTCAATGAGTTGGAAGAGGGCGACAGCCCAGCAGGCAGTTGGATTAAAATTCCATGGCAAGTAAACGCGGGCTTGGCAGTAGCCGCTGTCGTGGCAGGAATTATCGCCTGGCGTCGCAGACAAGACATCCAGCTATGGTGGATGCGCAGACAACTGAATCAAGAGCGAAGCAGTGAGTTCCCGGATCGGTACCATCTGCTAATGCGAATGATGGAGCGAGTCTACACGCGCAGACAGCCAGGAGAAACGTTGCGCGAGTACGTGGGCAGGATGACCCTGCCGGCAGACAAGCGACAAGACCTGCGCTATTTGACAGAGCTGTACGAACGTACCGTGTATGGCTACAAACAAATGGAACAAAAGGCAAGAACAATAGCAGAGCAAATACTCGAACGGTTAATCCGTCAATTGAAGCCTTGAACAATGCCGTTTCATCTGCTAGAATGACGATCAATGAGACTCGTATAATGATCAGGAATAGGGCCTGAAAGTTTCTACCGCTAGACCGTAAATTTGGCGACTACGAGGAGAGCACATCGGATTTTTGTACATGCAAACCGCACATGTGTACACAAGCTGGGACGTTGCCTCCGTATTGTTTATCGGAGATAGCAGTCCCGGCTTTTTTGCAAATATGCGACAACTTCGCATGGCATGCCGACACTTGCACGTCCTGTATGTTACAGGAGAAGGGGGATATGATGGACAAGTCAATGGAAATGGTCGTCGTACTCGATTTCGGAGGCCAGTACAATCAGTTGATCGCGCGCCGTGTACGCGATCTGGGTGTTTACAGTGAATTGATACCGTTCAATACACCTGTTGAAAAGATTAAAGAGATGAATCCAAAAGGGATTATTTTCTCTGGCGGACCTGCCAGCGTGTACGAAGAGGGAGCACCAACTGTAGACCCTGCAATTTTTGATCTGGGCTTGCCTGTATTGGGTATTTGCTACGGTATGCAGTTGATGAGCCATTTGACGGGCGGAAAAGTAGAACGCGCAGGTAAACGTGAGTACGGAAAAGCTGAATTGCGTATGCAGCAAAAACACAGCTTGTACGACAAGTGGGATGCGAACGAAATCGTGTGGATGAGCCACTCTGACAAAGTAGTGGAGCTCCCAACCGGATTTGTCATTGATGCGGTAAGCGACAGCTGCCCAGTAGCCGCGATCAGCAACCCTGAGCGTCAGTTGTATGGCGTACAGTTCCATCCGGAAGTAGTTCATACGGCAAAAGGTACTGAGTTCATCGGAAACTTCCTGTTCAACATTTGTGGATGTGAAGCGACTTGGAGCATGACGACGTTCATCGAGGACGAGCTGGTTCGCATTCGTGAAACAGTCGGCAACAAGCAAGTACTGTGTGCGTTGAGCGGTGGTGTGGATTCTTCCGTAGTAGCAGCACTGATTCACAAAGCGATTGGCGATCAATTGACGTGTATGTTCGTTGACCACGGTCTTCTTCGCCAAGGGGAAGCAGAAGGGGTAATGGAGACATTCTCTGAGAAATTCTCCATGAAAGTGATCAAGATCGATGCTCGCGAGCGTTTCATGAGCAAGCTCAAAGGTGTATCTGACCCAGAGCAAAAGCGCAAAATCATCGGTAACGAGTTCATTTACGTATTCGATGAAGAAGCTGCGAAGCTGACAGATATGGACTTCCTGGCACAAGGTACGCTGTACACCGATATCGTGGAGAGCGGGACAGCAACTGCACAAACGATCAAATCGCACCACAACGTAGGCGGTTTGCCAGAAGACATGAAGTTCACGTTGATTGAACCATTGAAAACATTGTTCAAAGACGAAGTACGCAAACTGGGTACAGAGCTGGGCTTGCCAGATGAGATTGTTTGGCGTCAGCCGTTCCCAGGACCAGGCCTCGGCATTCGTGTTTTGGGTGAAGTGACGGAAGAAAAACTGAAGATCGTTCGTGAATCCGATGCGATCTTGCGTGAGGAAATTGCCAAGGCAGGTCTTGATCGGGAAATCTGGCAGTACTTCACGGCTTTGCCAAACATGACGACCGTTGGTGTAATGGGAGATGTTCGTACGTATTCTTACACAGTAGGGATTCGTGCGGTAACGTCCATTGATGGTATGACTGCTGACTGGGCGCGCATTCCGTGGGATGTATTGGAGAAAATCTCTGTGCGTATCGTGAATGAAGTAGACAATGTAAACCGCATTGTGTATGATGTAACGTCCAAACCACCAGCAACAATTGAGTGGGAATAGGAGCAAAAAATGACTCTCTTTTATTTGCGTGATTGGCGAATAAAAGAGAGTTTTTTTATGCAAAAATTATCTCGTTCCATACATCATAAGAAGCTCTCCATTTTCTTTTGCCAGAGCAATATAAATGACCCCGCCTAGCCATCCCGGAGGAAGAGTTCCTTCGATAATCCAAGCTTCTGCAATAGGGTTGAAGCTGATAGCGAAGGGAGTTTCCTCCAAAAACTGAGAATAGTGCTCCGCTAAATAGGAGAAGATTACCCTGGCAACTGCATGTTCATCTGTAAGCTCACCAAAAGCAAATTCATCTCCAAACCGATTTTGCTTGCGAAGAGTGTCGCGATCTGCGAAATAGAGTTCAAACCGCCCCAATAAATTCTCATCATACAAATCACGTTCTACCAGGCCATATTCGATGACCTTTTCCTTTTGGTGAACGTTGTGCTTGCTCTTTTTCTTATCGTCGATCCGTATGGTAATTCGATTGACTCGAAGCCGGTCACGTTCTCGTTCCTGCTCCGCTATTATTTGCTCCCAAGCATCCATAAAGCTCATTTTGGATCTCCTCCATCTAATTATGAAGTATAACACAGGCTTTCTTAGAAAATATCCGGATATTAAGCTCTTTCCAAAAATGAACGTTCGTATTTTCGTTGACATTCCCTATGTCACCTGATACACTTCTCAATGTGAGCAGGTAATATAGGAAGGTTCGTATATTCTTGAGAATATGGCTCAAGAGTTTCTACATGGTCGCCGTTAACGACCTGGCTACGAACAAAATGTCATCGGGATCTGATTTTGTTATTATATTTGGAATTATTCCCGGAGTGTTTTGTTTGATGGCCAGGCGCATGATAAGAGCGTCTGGGCCTTTTTTTTGTGAAAAACGTCTCGACGTTTTTCGTTTACGGTCGGCAAAAAACAGATAGACTGTTTTTTCAACAAGATTAGTATGGGGGGACTTATAGGTGCGGAAGTATTTCGAGTTTGACAAGCTAGGCACCAATTACCGTCGCGAAATCATCGCGGGTATCACTACTTTTTTGGCAATGGCATATATCTTGGCTGTCAATCCATTCATTCTCAGTGGGGCTGATCTGCCGCCAGATTTGAAAGCAAACTATCCTGAATTTGGGGCTGTCTTTACCGCAACGGCGTTGGCTGCTGCTCTCGGTACACTGTTAATGGGTATTCTCGGACGTTTGCCGATCGGTCAAGCTCCGGGGATGGGATTGAACGCATTTTTCACTTATACCGTCGTTCTGACGATGCAAATTCCTTGGCAACAGGCTTTGGCTGGCGTATTCCTCTCTTGTACGATCTTTTTGATCCTGTCTCTGACAGGGGTTCGTGAAGCGATCATCAAAGCGATTCCACAAAGCTTGAAATACGCAGTTTCGGCAGGGATTGGTCTTTTTATCGCGTTTATCGGTTTGAAAAACGCGGGTATTATCGTCGCAAATGATGCGACCTTCGTAGCACTGGGGCATCTGACCTTCTATCACGAGGGCATGAAGCCGGAAGCAATTTTGGCAGCGAAAAATGCATTGCTTGCTGTGTTTGGTCTGATCGTGACGGTCATTCTGCTTTCTCGCAAAGTCAATGCAGGTATCTTTATCGGAATGTTGATTACGGCGATTACCGGGATGTTTTTCGGACTGGTGAATCTGCCTGAGCAAGTCGTTTCTGCACCACCGAGCCTTGCTCCTACATTCGGTGCTGCGTTCCAATATCTCGGTGATCCATCTGCATTGTTCACCGTGAATATGCTGATTGTTGTTTTGACGTTTTTGTTTGTAGACTTTTTCGATGCGACGGGTACGCTCTTGGGTGTAGCCAACCAAGCGGGATTGCTTCGCGAAGACGGCAATTTGCCACGTCCAGGAAAAGCACTCGCTTCCGATGCGATTGCAGGTATGGCAGGTGCGGTACTCGGAACTTCTACCACTACGGCTTATGTTGAATCGACAGCAGGGGTAGCGGCAGGCGGACGCTCCGGATTTACGGCAGTTGTGACAGGGATCATGTTCCTTCTGGCGTTGTTCTTCTCGCCGATTCTCGCAATTGTGACACCAGCGGTTACAGCACCAGCGCTCATTATCGTCGGTGTTCTGATGGCTTCTCACATTGCAAAAGTGGCTTGGGATGACCTGGATGAAGCGTTCCCTGCATTCCTGACGATTTTGTTGATGCCATTGACTTACAGTATTGCAACAGGGATCGCGACAGGCTTCATCGTTTATCCGGTGATGAAGGTAATGAAAGGCAAGGCTCGCGAAGTACATCCGGCGATGTATGTGCTGTTCTTCGTCTTCCTGGCGTACTTCATCTGGTTGCGCGAATAGGATTTTTTGGGAATCAAGCTCTTCGTCCGCTGGACGGGGAGCTTTTTTTGCGCTATGATAGGAAAAATCTTTTTTCACGGAAGGATGGACCGATTCCCATGACAGGTCTCAACATGTTCCTTCAACAGCATCACCACACGTAGAGCGTTTGTATCTTCGGAAATTTTTCCGCAGGTGCAAGCGCTTCTTGTGCTTCGTGCCTGCGGTGGTGTATTTAGGAAGCCATGCGGGCAGGAAGTTGCCTTGCATGGCTTTTTTGGTTTTCTCTATCTGAAAAAAGAAAGGGTGTTATTCATGGAAAACGAAGTATTAAAAACGGTAAAAGGCACCAAAGATTTCATGCCGCAGGAGCAAATGCAACGAAACTGGATTCGACGGACGCTCGAAGCAGTATTCGAGACATACGGCTGCAAACCGTTGGAGACGCCTATGCTACAGCACTACGAATTGCTAGCATCCAAGTACGGTGGCGGGGATGAAATCTTGAAGGAAGTGTATCGCTTGAGCGATCAAGGAGATAGAGAGCTTGGGCTACGCTATGATTTGACCGTACCGCTGACGAAGGTGGTGGGCATGAATCCTGAGATGCGGATGCCGTTCAAGCGGTATGAGATCGGAAAAGTATTTCGGGACGGTCCAGTAAAAACCGGGCGCTTGCGCGAATTCATTCAATGCGATGTCGATATCGTGGGAACGACATCGGTGCTGGCTGAAGCAGAATTGCTCAGTATGGCATTTGAGGCATTCAAGCGGCTGGGGCTCGACGTGTACATTGAGGTCAACAACCGCAAGCTGTTATCTGGGGTACTTCAGGAGCTGGGAGTCACCGTAGAGCGGGCCGGGGATGTCATGCTGTCGCTGGATAAGCTCGAGAAAATCGGCGTGGACGGAGTGCGTGATGATTTGCGGGAGCGAAACGTCGAGGAGTCACTCGTTTTGGCGATTACATCTTTCCTGCACGAAGGTGTGATTACCCTGGATCTGTTGGCAGAGCGTTTTTCAGCCCCGCTTGTTCAGGAAGGGATTCGGGAGCTGCGCGATATGCTTGCCTATATAAAAGGAGCGGGTGTGGGTGGGGAGCTTCGTTTCTCGCCATTTTTAGCAAGAGGCTTAGGGATCTACACAGGGATTGTGTATGAGATCTTTTTGCAGGATGGAAGTATTACGTCCAGTATCGGCAGTGGGGGACGTTACGATCAGATTATCGGTCGGCTTTTGGATGATGGAAGAGAGTATCCCGCTGTAGGGATTTCGTTTGGCTTGGATGTCATTCTTGCAGCGTTGGCAAATCGCAATACGGAGGAGCAGAGAGCTGCCGATGTATTCGTCATTCCCCTCGGGACAGAAGCATCCAGTCTCGGCTTGGCCAATCGATTGCGCGAGAGCGGCATCAGAGTCGAGCTGGAGCTGACTGGTAGACGGCTGAAAAAAGCACTCGATTATGCAAACAAAGAAGGCTTTGCTTTTGCCTTGATCTATGGGGAAAACGAAGTGAACAGTGGGCAGGTCGTCGTCCGAGATATGCGAGAGGGAACGGAACAGCCGGTTCCTTTGGAGTTGGTTGAAAAGTGGCTGTCCGACAAGCTATCAGGGTAAAGCGGAAAGATAGTCTTTTTCTTCCATTTTTTGTACAGTAGAGAAAAGGGGGAGATGGCGTGAAGAAATGGGTCTCAATGGCCGGTTGTAGCTTATTGTTTTTGACGTGGATGTTGCCTGTAAATGCTGAGGAGGGTACTGCGCTTATGCGTAAACCACTCTATCAGGCTGATATGCGAATTGATCCTATCAAGAAAGAAGTAGCAGGAACCGTAACGATTACCTTTTGGCCAAAAGACCCTACTCGTGCCTATCTCCATCTTTACCCGAACGTATTTACAGAAGAGCATCAAGGCATGCTATGGGAGGAACTTTTAGGCAATGCCCCAATGCCTGGCTCATACACTAATAAAAAGCTCCTGGTCGATGGAGTAGCGGTTGTCGGTAAAAAGACGAACGACCTGAACATCCTCGAAGTGCCTCTAGAAGGACAGACGGGCCCACGAAAGATTGTGTTGGAGTTCGAGATGACTCTTCCGCGAAACGACGGCAGGATGTCGTACGATGACCAATCGATCTGGCTGGGGAACTGGCTTCCGGTTCTTGCGGTGTACGACAAAGAAGGATGGCATCTCGATTCGTACGAGCCTGTCGGTGATCCATTTTACAGTGAGAGCGCAGATTATGAAGTGAGCGTGACGCTGCCAAAAGACTATCAATTGGCGAGCACGGCGCCAGACAGGGCTGCGAAGCAGGTATCTGCTCGTGAGGGAGAAAAGACAATACAGCTCGGTGCAGAAAACGTGAGGGATTTTGCCCTGGTCGTTATGGATGCCTCCTATCAGCGAAGGGAAACGAAAGTGGGAGAAACAGCCGTCCGAACATGGTGGCGGAAAACAGATGATCCGGCAAGTGCTGAGCAGATTCATGAAGCAGCAGTGAAGTCTCTCGCCTATTTTCATGATCAATTGGGTGCCTATCCATATCCCGAATACGATGTGGTAAGGACTGGTGGCGCGATTAATGGAATGGAGTACCCAGCATTGGTCTTTCTCGATGGGCGTCATTTCTTTTCCGGGGAAGAAACAGGTATCGTCACGGTTGTCCATGAGACGGCACATCAGTGGTTTTACGGCTTGCTCGGAAATAATCAGGTAAAGGAAGCGTGGCTGGATGAGGGATTCACGGAGTACGTGACGCTCTCGTACTTATCTCGGCAAGACCCGCTGTTGGGAGCAGAACGGGTGCGCAGACGGCTGGAGCAGGGCACCTCTGTTCAGTATTACGTGGCAGAGGAACTGCGTCCTTGGCAAGCGCTGTCAGCATTCCCAGATAATCAGAGTTATAGCGATCTCGTCTATTCCCGACCGTCCTCGATGCTGTGGCTATTGCAGGGAGCGTGGGGGGAAGAAAGGGTACATGACGTTTTGAAGCAGTTTGTTGAGAAGTACCGTTATCAGGTTGTGACCGGAAAGGATTGGGAAGCCTTTCTATCTGAGATGGCAGGAGAAGATGCGAGTGCTTTCTTGGATTATTGGTTGAAAGTAGACATGTCCCAGCAGGAACAGGCAGCAGCTTGGCTGGAGCGCCAACGTCTCAAGCATCAGAAGAAGTAATCGAAGGCAGGGGATTACGATGTGGCGGAAGCATTGGGTGGTCATCGTGGCAGTAGGAGTCGTTTTGACTGTATTCTTGACCATCCGTCCTTGGACAGGGCAGGCAGGCTTAGATGCTCAGGAGATTGTGCCGATTGGTCAAAGGCAGGCTGCAGTCACTTACAAGGCCGACGTACAAATCGATATGAACAAGCACGTGGTGAAAGGCATGCTGACGGCTCGCTTTGTCCCACAAGATGACCAAGCTTTTTTTCATTTATATCCCAATGCTTTTTCTGCGAATGCTGCTCTCAGTGGAGAGAACTGGGAGGTTGTGCTGGGCAAACAGCGTGAGCCCGGTGGTATCAAGATAAGCGAAGTACGGGTAAACGGAAAAAGTGTCGGCGTACAGTATGCAGGAAAGACCAAAACGCTTTTACAAGTGCCCCTTCCTGCAAGAACAACGTCTGCTGAGACGGTAGTGGAGATGAATTTTCAGCTCGAGGTTCCTTATAACAACGGGCGAATGTCTTACCATGATCATGCGATGTGGCTGGGCAACTGGCTCCCAATCCTGGCGGTAAAGGATGCAGGAGGCTGGCGGCTCGATCCTTATTCTGCGATTGGCGATCCTTTTTACTCGGATGTGGCGAATTATCATTTGCGTGTGCAATTATCAGAGGGGTACCAGCTTGCTACGAGTGGATTGGAGAGCGTGGCTGTCATCACCGAGACGAGACCCCAACGGCTAAAAATCTATGAGGTGGACGCCTGGAACGTTCGGGATTTTGCCCTTGTCGTTATGGACGAAACGTACCAGCCCATATCTGGCAAGGTCGGAGAAACCATCGTACGTACGTGGGTGCAGAAAAGTGATGACCCGCAAAACGTAGAACGAATACATGAGACTGCCAGGGAGTCACTCGATTATTACGGAAAACAGTTCGGGGTGTATCCGTATAAGGAATATGATGTTGTCAAAACAGGCGGCTTCTTTGGCGGGATGGAGTACCCGAGCCTCGTTTTTATTGCCCAGGAGTATTTTGAGCGGAGCGATGGCATGGGGGAAGCGGTCGTAGCGCACGAAACGGCACATCAGTGGTTTTACGGGTTGGTCGGAAACGACGAGGTGCGAGAGGCTTGGCTGGATGAGGGGCTGACGGATTATGCGACGATGGTATTTTTACAGCAAAAGTCCCCCGCACGTTCACAAGCGTATATTCAGATGCGCCTAGGCCAAGCACGTGCAGCGGAAGGATATGCGAATCAAGGAGTCACAGCGAAGTCGTCCGTGGAGGCTTTTCCAGACTGGAGGAGCTATAATGACCTCGTCTACGGGCGAGCGGGTGCCATGTGGTGGAACTTGAAAGAAGAATGGGGGGTCGAACGACTGCATCAGGTGTTGCGTCAATATGTACGGGATCATCAATACAAGCAGGCGAATGGGGAGCAAATTACAGCGCTATTGACTGCAACTGCGGGGGCGGATGCCAGTCCCTATTTGGATTATTGGCTTCGGGTTGAGCTAGAGAAAGCCAAAGCGGCAAACAATTGGGTAGAAAAAGGCAAACACGAATAATTTTTGATCTTTCATTTTTAAATGTTCGGAAACGAGGTTGACAGGCAAACTTTCTCCCTGCTACACTGAATACGTTGAGTGAAAACGAGTTCGAATAGCCCAGGCGATGAGAGCGGCGCGAAAAGCCGTTAGTCGGTTGGGTTTTCTTCTGATGTTACAAAACGTAGGGGGCGAATGGTTCATGCTACAGCCTTTGGTAGGAGTCATTATGGGTAGTACGTCAGACTGGGAAACAATGAAGGAAGCTTGCGCAATCTTGGACGAATTGCAGGTACCGTACGAAAAGAAGGTCGTGTCTGCACACAGAACGCCAGACTTGATGTTTACGTATGCCGAGACCGCGAAAAGCCGCGGTTTGGAAGTCATTATTGCGGGTGCTGGCGGGGCAGCTCATTTGCCAGGAATGGTAGCGGCCAAGACAGAGTTGCCTGTTATTGGTGTCCCGGTGAAATCATCCAACTTGAATGGTCTCGACTCGCTTTTGTCGATTGTGCAAATGCCAGGTGGCGTGCCTGTAGCGACAGTTGCGATCGGAAAAGCTGGAGCCATCAATGCAGGGCTATTGGCTGCGCAAATTTTGGGGATCAAATATCCAGACGTACAAGAGCGGTTCGTGCAAAGACGTGATGATGTACGCAATAAGGTGCTGGAGGCTAGTGAACTCGAATGACAACCAAAGACCGTAAGCAAATCAAACCAGGATCGACCCTAGGAATACTCGGTGGAGGACAGCTTGGACGGATGATTGCTCTTGCGGGACGAGCTATGGGCTACCGTTTTGTCACAATGGACCCGACAGCAGACGCACCATGCGGCCAAACGGCAGATCGGCAAATTGTTGCCAGCTACGATGATGTAGAAGCAGCGATGCAGCTTGCCTCGGTCAGTGATGTCATCTCTTATGAATTTGAAAATGTGGATGCGCAGGTCGCTGAAGTGTTAGAGAGCCGCGCTTACGTACCGCAGGGAAGCCGCCTTTTGCGTATCACCCAAAACCGGATTCGGGAAAAGACCGCCATTCGCGAGATCGGCATCCCTGTTGCTCCGTTTTGTGTCGTGAATAGCCTGGAGGATTTGCAGGACGCCGTGCGTGAACTGGGACTGCCTGCTGTTATGAAGACGGCAACTGGCGGGTATGACGGTAAAGGACAATGGGTATTGAGAAGCGAGGCTGAGCTGGCGGAGGCGTATGAAACGTTGTCCAAAGCAGGTACAGAGCTGATCGTGGAACAATTTGTACCATTCCAAATGGAGCTGTCTGTTATTGCTGCACGCAATCCTGCGGGAGAACTGGCTGTTTTTCCTGTGTCAGAAAATATTCATCAGGAAAACATCCTGCACCTGAGCATCGTACCCGCTCGTATTTCGGCTGAAGTAGCAGCCCGTGCGGAAGAAATTGCTCGCACGATTGTAGAAAAGCTGGATGTGATCGGACTCATTGCCGTTGAGCTGTTTTTGACCGAAGATGGTCAGTTGTATGTGAATGAATTGGCACCTCGACCGCATAACTCTGGGCATTTTACCATGGATGCTTGTGTCACCTCGCAGTTTGAGCAGCATGTTCGGGCGGTTTGTAATCTGCCTTTGGGATCTACAGAGTTGCTCTCGAGCGTTGTGATGGTTAATATTTTGGGAGAGCATCTACAGCCTGTGATCGATCAGATCGACAAGCTGCCGCACACTGCCAAGCTCCATTTGTACGGAAAAGCAGAGAGCAAGGCCAAGCGAAAAATGGGGCATATCAATGTGCTCGCCCCTACTGTAGAAGAAGCGCTCACCCTGATTGATGAGCTGAAAATCTGGACGAATACATCGGAGGTATTATCATGATCGAACGTTACTCCCGACCGGAAATGCGCGCCATTTGGACGGAAGAAAACAAATTCAAAGCGTGGCTGGAAGTAGAAATTCTCGCGTGTGAAGCATGGTCCAAGCTGGGCGTCATTCCTGAGGAAGACGTGAAAAAGCTATGGGAAAAAGCTACTTTTGACATGAACAGAATCTATGAGATCGAAGAAGAGACACGCCATGATGTGGTGGCGTTTACCCGTGCGGTATCGGAAACCTTGGGCGAAGAAAAGAAGTGGGTGCATTACGGACTAACTTCTACAGATGTGGTGGATACTGCGCTGTCTTACCTGCTGCGTCAGGCGAACGAGATTTTGGAGAAGGATATCGAAGACTTCATCGAGATTTTGGCAGACAAAGCTCGTGAGCACAAGGATACGGTTTGCATGGGCAGAACGCATGGTGTGCATGCGGAGCCTACGACTTTTGGCTTGAAGCTGGCCCTGTGGCATGAAGAAATGAAGCGCAACCTGGCGCGTTTTCAGGCTGCGAAAAAAGAAGTGGCGTACGGTAAAATCTCTGGCGCAGTAGGAACATACGCAAACATCGATCCGTTCGTGGAAGCATACGTGTGCGAGAAGCTGGGACTGTCGGCAGCGCCTATCTCGACCCAAACCTTACAGCGTGATCGCCACGCCGAGTACATGGCAACATTGGCATTGATCGCAACATCTTTGGAGAAATTTGCGACAGAAATTCGTGGTCTGCAAAAGAGTGAAATGCGCGAGGTGGAAGAAGCCTTTGCCAAAGGACAAAAAGGTTCTTCTGCAATGCCGCACAAGCGCAACCCAATCGGCAGCGAAAACATTTGCGGTCTGGCTCGTGTTATCCGCGGTCACATGCTTACGTCTTATGAAAATGTTTCCCTCTGGCATGAGCGGGATATTTCGCACTCCTCTGCGGAACGCGTGATTTTGCCAGATGCGACGCAAGCGTTGAACTATATGCTGCGCCGTTTCATGAACATCGTGAAAAACTTGACGGTATTCCCTGAGAACATGAAGCGCAATATGGACCGTACCTTTGGATTGATCTACTCGCAGCAAGTGATGCTCAAGCTGATCGAAAAAGGCATGAGCCGCGAGCAAGCCTATGATACAGTACAGCCTCGTGCGATGCAGGCTTGGGAAGAGCAACGTTCCTTCCGTGCGATCGTCGAGGAGGATGCAACGGTCAGCTCTACACTGTCCAAGGAAGAGCTGGATGAGTGCTTTGATTACCGTTACCACCTGAAGCATGTGGATACGATTTTCCAACGTCTCGGATTGATTTAAATGCAAGCGCCCTCGAATTATTTCGGGGGCGTTTCTTTTTATATAGTAGCCTCGGTGGGGGAGAAGCGCAGCTTTTTGTAAAAAGCTTGACAGTGAATTCAAGACTACCTTCAATTGTCAATGAGTGGTCAAGCGGCTACTATTATTGGAAACTCATACTGATAGAAGGAGGACTAATATGAATCCACTACTGCTCTCTTTTCCGGAACACTTTGAAACTCAGCGATTATTGATTAGAGCACCGCAATGGGGGGATGGTCAATTTGTAAATGAAGCCATACGTGAGAGTGTAAATGAGATGCGCCCCTGGCTTCCGTTTGTAAAAAACCTCCCATCTATTGACGATTCGGAAGCCTACGTGCGTAAGGCCAGGCTCAATTTTCTAGAGCGCACAGACTTAGTGCTACATATATTCGAAAAGAATACAGGGCAGTTTGTGGGCAGTAGTGGGCTCCATCGCTTTGATTGGTATGTACGCAAATTTGAAATTGGATATTGGCTACGCACATCGCGTACTGGTGAGGGTCTAATGACAGAGGCAGTAAAAGGTGTCGTTGCCTTTACCATTTCAGAGTTGGAAGCTAACCGCCTTGAAATTCGCTGTGATACTCGGAATAACGCAAGTATAGCTGTAGCTAAGAAGGCAGGTTTTACGTTGGAGGGTACTTTACGCAATGTGAACCGACATGACTCAGGAGAACTGACTGATACCCATATCTTTTCATTAGCAAAAGGTTATGAATATCATTGATAACTGAGTTAACGGATGTGAAAGTATCAGTCTAATCCCCCCACCAAAAACGGTTTTGAAGACAACTTAAAAAATTCCTTAAGAAATTTTTTAAGATTTCTTTTGAAAGTTGTAACCGAAATGAAACCTCTTCCGTACCTACTTGTGCGAGCTTACAACGAGCCCATAAGTACCTTACAAAAGTGTAAGCTTCCTGAAATATAACTCGATGGTTCCTGCTTCGTTTCGACCGTACAATGAAATCAATTCATACGGATCACGAAACGGGAGATCGATTATGACAACAGCAATCATGTATCCAAAATTAAGTCACCAACAAATTTACGAAGATTACTCTGCTAAAATATATCGCTATTTCCGCTACCGGGTAAAAAACGTCTGGGATGTGGAAGACCTGACAACGACTGTGTTTATCAAGGTGTACTCCAAGCTTGAGCAGTACGATGGCCGCCATCCTTTTGGCGCCTGGATTTTCCGAATTGCGCACAATGCTTTGATTGACTATATGCGCAAGAAGCGGGAGAGTCCGGTAGATCAGGACACATTTAGCAATATGGTCGCAACAGATAAGCTGCCGGAGGAGTGCCTTCTGAATCAGGAGACAACCGAGGGCTTGTGGGATAAGGTGCACACGCTGACAAAGGATCAGCGCAATGTGATTGCCCTGCGCTATCTCGGAGATTTGCGAATGAATGAGATCGCGGAAATTTTGGGTAAGACAGAGGCTTCGGTGAAAATCCTGCACTTCCGTGGGATTAAGAAGCTACAGCAATTGATGGAGAATCAAGCATAAAGGGGGGACATCAGTCCTGCCCTTTTTTCTATTGAGGAGCTGTAGTGGAGAGAAGAATATTTCCATGCTAGGCTCCGGGCTCCGTCCTGCTGGGGGATGAGACTGTCCGCTTCGAAGGAATTCGCGGGGAAACACAAAAGTGGTAGCCGCTTCGTAGCACGGGCACGGTTGCGTTTCTTTTGCCCGCGAATCCCATCTCCGCTCAGTAGGACTCCACAAGTCACTACGCCTGGAAATATTCTTCTCTGGCGTTACTGATGGCATTCTTCAATCTATTAAGGCATTTAAATCGGATCACACGGAAAGCTCGTAGAGGAAACAGGAGAAATAAGCGAAGATCTTAGGGACACCGACCGAGACGCAATGCAAAAAGCGAAACACGCCTTTAAGCGTCCACCTCTGACACACATCCTGAGAGGACAACTTTGGACGCGGTTTCGCTTTTTGCATGGAGTCGGGCAGAGGGTCCCCCAGGGGGTGTCCCTAGAATCTGAGCGTTTTCTCCTGTTTCCTCCCCTCCACTACAGCAACGTACTAGCCGTTTTTTGAGTAGACATCTAAGTGCGAGAAACGCTAAAGGCTTGGCGTAGTCTAGTTTTCTAATGGTATAGTAAAGAATAAAATGGAGGAGACTCAAGACGAGAGGAGTATGAGTGATGTCCACAATTATGATTGTAGAAGACGACCCGAAAATCAACCGGCTGCTGCAAGAACAACTGGAAAAATACGGATTTCAAACAGTCAATGTTGAACATTTCGATAGAGTCATGGAGGTATTTACCCAAGGTCGTCCTGATCTGGTTCTGTTGGATGTGAATCTACCGAAATTTGATGGATTTTATTGGTGCCGGCAAATGCGCCAAGAGTCCAACTGCCCGATCCTGTTCATCTCAGCACGAGAAAGTAAAATGGACCAGGTGATGGCCTTGGAAAATGGGGCTGATGACTATATCACAAAGCCGTTTGACTACGATGTGGTCTTGGCCAAAATCCGCAGTCAGCTACGCCGTGCTTACGGACAATATGCTCCGCAAGAAGGGGAGCGTACAGTTGAGGTAGCGGGGCTCAAGCTGTTTTTGGAGCGAATGGAGCTGTCCATGTACGATACCAAAATCGAGCTGAGCAAAAAGGAAGCGTTACTGCTCGAAGCCTTGATGAATCAACATCCACGTGTCGTCAGCCGTGAGCGATTGCTAGAAAAGCTGTGGGATGAACAGTTTGTCGATGAAAACACGCTGAATGTCTACATCACACGCGTGCGCGGCAAGCTAAAGGACTTGGGCTTAGAGGGAGCTGTCGAGACAGTTCGCGGTTCTGGATATCGCCTACGTGCGACTTGGGAGGAAGGGCAATGAAGCTGTTCCTTCGAGATCAATGGCCATTCGCAGCGTTTTTTCTCGTCCAATTGATCTTATTGATTATGATTTTTGCGATGGATGGGTACTGGAATGAATCATTGATGATCTACGTCATGTTTTTATCTGTTTTTTTCGCGGGGGCTTTTCTCGCCATCCGTTATTTGTCTCACCGCGCAATCTATCAGCGACTGAGCAAGCCGGTAGAGTCATTAGAGGAGCTGACCCAGACATACGGGAATTCACCGTTGTGCCGCGCGATGGATGACATCAGTCAGGAGCAATACCGACTCTACAAAGAACAGCTTCATGCCTACGAAAACAAGCAACGGGACCATACGACGTTTATTCAGCAGTGGGTTCATCAGATGAAGACGCCGATTTCGGTTATTCATCTGTTGCTGCAAAATGAAGACGATCCAACAGCCGAAAGCGTCCGTGAAGAAGTGGACCGGATCAAGCGTGGACTGGAAACCGTTTTGTACATAGCTCGCCTCGACCGTTTTGAACAGGACTTCCTGATTGAGCCCGTAACGCTGCGTTCTTTGGTGCAGAATGTGTTGGCTGAAAACAAGCGGCTGTTTATTCGCAACCAAGTGTATCCTGAGGTAAAAGTGGATGAAAGTTGGCGAGTGGAATCGGACGATAAGTGGCTTGCTTTTGTACTCAACCAATTGTTGACGAATGCCGTTCGTTATTCAGCAGGGAAAAGCAACAAGGTCACCATTCGTGCGTATGAACGCGGAGCACATGCCATACTGGAAGTGCAGGATTATGGAATCGGGATCCCTAGCGAAGATATTCGTCGCGTGTTCAAGCCGTATTTTACAGGAGAAAACGGGCGCAAATACCCTGAATCCACCGGGATGGGGCTGTACTTGGTGAAAGAAATTTGCGGGCGGCTCCATCATGGGGTGGAAATGGAATCAGAAGTGGGCGAGGGGACAACCGTACGTATTGTCTTGTCTGCCGTCGTCCCAACCTTACAAGAAAGTAAGATAGCTGAAAGTTAATTCGATAGTTGCACTATGCGCACTTTCGTATAGTTGAAGAGGTAGTTCAAAAAGTCGTCTTTTGATCACGAAGTAATTAGGAAAGCTGATACGACATCGAAAGAGGTGTTCACCTTTAAAGTCCGGTGCTCATGTAGATTCCTACACTCTGCTCCTCCTTTTGCAGGTTCTCTCCTCTTTCTCGGTGCTGAAAAGACGAATTTGAAAGTGCAAGAAAGGGGAATGGCGCATGGAAATGCTTGCTGTAAATAGCTTAAGTAAAATATACGGGGGCAAGGTAACCTACCGCGCGCTGACCGATATCGATTTTTCGATTCGCAAGGGCGAATTCGTCGGTATTATGGGCCCCTCAGGCAGTGGCAAGACTACGCTATTAAACATGATCTCCACCATTGATACACCAACCTCTGGTGCGGTTCTTTTGAACGGTACGAATCCGCATCATTTAAAAAAAGATAAACTGGCTCTGTTTCGTCGCCGTGAGCTCGGCTTTGTGTTTCAAGATTTCAATCTCTTGGACACGTTGACGATTGGGGAAAACATCGTGTTGCCACTTACTTTGGACAATGAGAAAGTATCGGTCATGGAAGAAAAGCTGCAAAGTGTTGCAGAGAAGCTAGGGATTCAGGACATTTTGGAAAAGCGGACCTTCGAGGTGTCTGGGGGACAACGCCAACGGACGGCAATTGCCAGGGCGATCATTCATTCCCCATCGCTTTTGCTCGCTGACGAGCCGACAGGAAATCTTGATTCCAAGTCTTCACGCAATGTGATGGAGACACTGGAAGCGATCAATAAGAGGGACAATACCACCATGATGATGGTGACGCATGATGCTTTGGCGGCCAGCTATTGCCATCGGGTGATTTTTATTAAAGACGGACAGCTCCATAACGAGATGTATCGTGGTGAAAGTCGACAGGTATTCTTCCAGAAAATTATTGACTCATTGTCGTTTTTGGGAGGGAACACCTATGACCTTTCGACAATTCGCGTGTAATAACGTTGTACGAAATAAACGGATGTACGCTGCGTTTTTCATGAGTAGCGTTTTTTCTGTCTTAATCTTTTTCGTTTATGCGATGTTCATTTTTCATCCGGAAATTATCGGACAGGAGATCCATGAATCCGTAGCCACTGGGATGATGGCGGCTGAGTACGTCATTTTTCTGTTCTCCTTCTTTTTTCTCTTTTACTGTGTTGGCGCTTTCCTGAAAAAGCGGGAGAAGGAGTTCGGCATCCTTTTTATCCAGGGCATGACACCGTTACAGCGGAATACGCTGATATTTATGGAAAACATGCTGATTGGGATTGTCTCGATTGCCATCGGGATTGGGCTTGGGTTGGTTCTCGCCAAGCTGTTTTTCCAATTCGCGGGATTTTTGCTGGATGTAAAAGCACTCGGGTTTTACTTCCCGTGGAAAGCGATCGGTTTGACAGTGGTGGCGTTTCTCATCTTGTATGCAGCCATTTCACTGTTTACCGTCCTCGTGCTGCGAAGCCGTAGTCTGTTGGATCTGTTGCAAGGAAGTGGTCGGCCTAAGCGTGAGCCGAGGGCATCGTTAGTGCTGTCTCTGGTCGCAGTAGCTTTGTTGGGAATGAGCTATGCCTTAGCCCTCACGGCTGATGGCGTGAATGTGCTCGTGCTGATGCTTCCGGTCATTGCGCTGACGACTGTAGGAACGTATCTGTTGTTTACTCAGTTAAGCGTCATCTTCATCGATTTTCTGAAGAAGCGTCGCGTTTTCTATTGGAAAGGTACGAATCTCCTGACGCTCTCTGATCTGGCCTATCGGATGAAGGATAACGCTCGGATGTTCTTTTTGGTCAGCATCGTCTCTACCGTTGCTTTTTGTGCGATTGGCACGCTGGCAGCTTTGGCTGGATCGATTCAGATCACGGTGATGAAAACACATCCGTTTGCGTTTGAATACCAGTCCAAACAAAGCGATGCGGAGAGAGCGCAGCATCTGGCGTTAATCGAAACGAGCTTGCAGCAAAGTGGCTTTTCCTTCGAAAAATATCAAGTGGCAATGCGAGTTTTGCCAGATATGGTTCAGGAGGAAAGGGTCGGAGTAGTCAAGCTGTCTGACTACAACCGGCTGGCGGTAGCATCCAATTCGACTGTACTCGAAATGACGAATAAAGAGGCCTTCGTACTGCTCAATTGGATTGGTGATTCGGTAGCGAGCAAAACGCTGCAAGTGGGGAAGGCACAGCTCGCAGTCAAAACGGATACGAATATGACTCCATTGATCAGAGGGATTGAATTTGAGCGATTGGTTGTCGTACCGAATCAGGTGTATGACCAGCTTCCGAAAATGAAGGAAGAAAAGCGCTTTGTTTACGAGGTGCCAAGATGGAAGGAAACGCAGGATCTTAGTCTCAAGCTTCAGGAAGATATTCCTCATTTCGAAGAAAATTATTCGTTTTCAGCTCGTGCGCCCTACTACCACACCATGAAACAAATGGCGAATATGGGACTCTTTATCGGATTGTTTGTGGGCGTGTTGTTCTTTGTAGCCGCAGCAAGCTTTCTCTATTTCCGTCTGTACACGGATCTGGAATACGACAAGCGGCATTATGGAGCGCTTTCCAAGATTGGACTCACGGATGCGGAATTGACGCGGATCGTCACGACCCAGGTTGCCCTGTTGTTCTTCGTGCCGATTGTGGTAGCCATTATTCACAGCATGGTGGCGTTCGTTTCCCTGCAAAGCTTGTTGAAGCTAATTCTTGTCGCGTCTGTGGTCAAACCGACCGCGATTGTCCTATGCAGCTTCGTTGTTGTTCAAGGTGTGTATTTCTGGATCATTCGAAACCGTTACTTGTTCCATTTAAAGCAATCAATGAACCGCTAATGACTTTTCCATCATGTCCAGATGCGCATGGACATAGGATAAAAGGAGACGGATGCGAGGGGGCAGGCGGATGGAACAAGAGGCATGGATGGGTCAAGCCGTACAGATTGCGTTTGAAAATGTACGTGATAAAATAGGCGGACCGTTTGGAGCCATTGTCGTGAAGGAGGGGCAGATCATCGGGCGAGGGCGCAATGAAGTGACGACGAGTAATGACCCTACGGCACATGCTGAAATTCAAGCAATTCGGGAAGCATGTCGTCATCTCCAAACCTTTCAGTTAAACGATTGTGACCTGTATACGAGCTGTGAGCCGTGTCCGATGTGTCTGGGAGCCATCTATTGGGCCAGACCGCGCAATGTCTATTACGCTTGCACGAAAGAAGATGCGGCGCATGTCGGTTTTGATGATCAGTTTATTTATGAGCAGATAGTTCTCCCTCATGAGGAGCGCAGCATTCCTTTTCAGAGAATCAATCTTGCAAATAGACAGAGTCCATTTGAAGCATGGTCTCTATCTCAGGACCGTATCGAATATTAATAAAGAGCCTCTCCTGTGTGGAGTAGGCTCTTTTTCTTCGTTTTATTTATAGCAAGAATAGATGGAAAGAAAAAAATAAAATGAAAATGCTTTCAAAATGAAATTTTCAGATAAAGGTATTGCACTATGTCGAAAATCGTATTATAGTAACAACAATCATTATGGAATTCGACCTATTTTCATAAAATATAGCTGTAATAAGGTTGGATTATGCTGAAAAAAGACGAATAAAGGTGTGTTTATATGGAAGAAACTTTTCGAAGATCACTTTATCCTGATTTAGATGACATCGACTATGGGATCATTCGGGCCTTGCAAGGAAATGCGCGCTTGCCGTTTACACAGATTGCGAAGGACCTCGGGGTCACGGAAAAGACGATTCGCATGCGCGTTCAGCAATTGCAGGACGAAGGCGCCCTGAGTCTGGTCGGTATTGTCAATCCAGTCAAGGCAGGGTTTCACGTACAGGCGATGATTCAAGTGGCTGTGGATGCGGAAAAGCTGGACGATGTGGTTGCTGCGTTAACGGAAACCGTAGAGATCAGGCTCATCGTACTCACTTCTGGTGAATATCAGCTTTTCACACAGGTGCTCGTAACAAGTAACGAAGAATTATCGCAATTTTTACTCAAAAAGCTACACAAAATTCCTGGTATCTCCAAAACGAATGTCATTAACGAACTGAAAATACTGAAGTCCAAGTATAACTTTATCCGTTAAGCACGAGTGACCTTGGAAGGGGGAATGCCATCGGACGAAAATCCGCTGGGATGATGAAATGAATGACGAACGATTCTGAGAAGAGACTAGAGAAAATATGAGAGAAAAGGGGTCATCCTATGTTTTCGACCAAAGTGAGCAAAGCGATGCTCAGTGCTGTTCTGGGGACAGTTTTATTGGTAACAGGCTGTGGAGGAGGAAATAGTGCGACTACAGATAACGGTAAAGCTGCAACAACAGCACCAGCCTCCGGCAAAAAAGTACTGAATATTGGGTTAAAGGCAGACCCGCCATCAATGGACCCAAACACTTCGACTTCGCTGTACGACCGTCAAGTATACGCGAGCCTCTATGACAAGCTGTTTGATATCGACTCAGAAGGAAAAATAGTGCCAATGCTGGCGGAATCGCATGAAGTAACGCCAGACGGCAAGACCTATACATTGAAGCTAAAGCAAGGCGTGAAATTCCACGATGGCACCGAGTTTGACGCTGAGGCCGTGAAATTCAACTTCGAGCGCAACATGAACGATGAGAAGTCTCGCCGGAAAGGCGAATTGAAATTCGTAGATTCGGTTGCCGTAGTGGACAAGCATACCGTAAAAATCCAGATGAAAGAGCCTTTCGCTCCATTCTTGTCCGTATTGACTGACCGTTCGGGCATTATGGTATCGCCAAAAGCAGTGAAGGAACATGGCGATCAATACCTCAATCATCCGGTTGGTACAGGCCCATACGTATTTGTAGAGCAAGTAAAAGGCGACCACGTGACGCTGAAGAAAAATGAAAACTACTGGAATGGTCAAGTGAAGATCGATGAAGTGAACTACAAAGTATTCACGAATGGAACAGCGAAAGTACAAAACCTGCGCTCCGGCATGCTGGATATCATCGATGATACCCCTGTAAAAGAAATCCCTGCCATCAAGGGCGATGCGAACCTGCAATTGGTTGCGGAATCCGGCATGGGTTACCAAGGTCTTTACTTGAACAACTCTCGCCCGCCGTTTGACAACAAGTATCTCCGTCAGGCTGTGGATCGTGCTATTGACCGTGAAGCCCTGGTAAAAGTACTGTTTAACGGCTATGCGGCACCAGCTCGCACAGCATTTACAAAAGGCAGTCTGGCTTTCAATGAAGCACTGAACACACCGAAGCCGCCGGATGCAGCGGAAATCAAGGATTTGCTCGCGAAGGGCGGTCAACCAAACGGATTTAACTTCAAGCTGTACATCTCTACTTCTCCGGAGAATGAGCAACTGGGTGCGGTATTGCAAAACATGCTGAAACAACACAACATCAACGTGACATTGGAAAAATTGGAATATGGACAATTGATCGAAACAGGCGATAAAGGCGAATTTGAAGCGATGCAATTGGGTTGGTCTGGACGTCAGGACCCTGACCAAAACTTCCATGACTTCGTCGTAACGGATACATCAAACAACGATGGCCGCATTTCCATTCCGAAGCTGGATGAACTGGTCATTAAAGCACGTGGTGAGCTGGACGAAACAAAACGTAAGGCGCTGTATGACGAAGCTGCCACATTGCTGCAAGAAGAAGCGGGCTATGCCTACATGTACCACCAATATGTACTGATTGGCATGAACAAGAAAGTAACCGGCTTTACGTATGTCCCAGACGGTTTGATCCGTACAGCCAATTTGGACAAGCAATAGGTAACGCAACACTATAACAGCAAGAGCAAGGAGGAATTGTCATGATGTTCATAGTCAGGCGTCTATTGCTGACAATCCCGATTCTCCTGCTGGTGTCGATTATGACATTCTCTTTGATTCATATGATCCCGGGCGATCCTGCCCGGGTCATTTTAGGAGAGGAAGCGACACCGGAAGCCTATACGGCACTGCGAACTGAGCTGGGATTGGATCAGCCGATTGTGGTGCAGTATTTTTCCTGGTTAGGAAAAGTGGTAACGGGTGATTTGGGAATATCGATTACAGACCGTGTACCGGTCGCAGACTTAATAATGCAAAGACTCCCGGCTACCGTGGAATTGACGATCGGAACATTCCTGGTAGCGATTCTGATTGCGTTTCCTGCGGGAATTCTCGCAGCAGTGCGACGTGGGACCTGGATTGACTATACAAGTACTTTTACTGCGCTAGGCGGTATGAGTATCCCCAGCTTCTGGCTGGCGATGATGATGATTATTTTCTTTGCCGTGGAAAACCAGTGGCTGCCTTCATCTGGTTATGTACCGTTTTCCGAGAATCCTACACAAAACCTGATGGCCATGATTCTGCCCTGTTTGGCAACGGGCTTGCGGGAATCTGCCGTATTGATGCGAATGCTGCGTTCTTCTTTGCTCGATGTCGTGAGCATGGACTTTATTCGGACAGCGAAAGCGAAGGGATTGAATGAGGCTCGCACGATTTTGGGGCATGCGCTGAGAAATGCGATGGTTCCAGTGGTAACGACCTCGGGTTTGATGATCGCAGGCTTGTTGGGTGGTCTGGTGATTACCGAGTCGATTTTTTCGATTCCTGGCTTTGGCCGTCTGATTGTGGAATCTGTCTTCAAACGTGACTACGTAACGGTTCAAGGAGCCATTCTTGTTTCTGCGGTTCTCGTTGTCTTGGTAAACCTGATTGTCGACATTTTGTACGCTGTCATTGATCCGCGCATCAAGGCTGGGAAAGGAGCAGGTGAGTGATGAAAACCGTGGGCAAATTTCTCCGGAATGGTTTGGGCGTCATCGGAGCGGTGATTATCCTCGGATTGATCGTGGTGGCGATTTTCGCGCCGCTGATCGCACCCTTCGACCCCAATGCACAAGACTATAACAAAATTTTGATGTCGCCAGATGGTGAGCATTTGTTTGGGACCGATGATCTCGGTCGGGATATTTTCTCCCGTGTTGTTTACGGGGCGCGCATCTCCATTCAGGCAGCGCTGATCTCTGTTGGTATTGCGATGCTGATTGGGGTGCCGATTGGACTCTTGTCAGGTTACTACCGCGGCTTTTGGGATGAGTGGATCGTCATGCGAAGCGTCGATGCGATGCAGGCCTTTCCGTTTTTGATTCTGGCTCTGGCGATTTCGGCGGTGCTCGGTTCAGGCTTCGGGAATGCCATGCTGGCGATTGGGATTGGTTTTGCCCCTGCTTTTATACGGATTACACGCGGTCAGGTTCTTTCCCTTCGAAATATGGAGTATATTCAAGCAGCACGTTCGGTTGGGGTAAAGGATGCACGCATTATTTTCCGCCACATTTTGCCGAACGCCATGAACCCGATTGTGATTCAAGCGACGTTGGCAATGGCATCCGGGATTATCGCAGAAGCATCCTTGTCCTATCTCGGATTGGGTGTACAGCCGCCGACTCCCTCCTGGGGCAGCATGCTAAACCAAGCACAAACGCTTATGTCCGTCGCCCCCTATGCGACGTTTTATCCGGGGATTGCTATCTTCTTAGTTGTGCTGGGCTTCAACTTGTTGGGGGATGGTCTACAGCAAGTTCTGGACCCACGCGCACGTAAATAATGAATGCCCTACACGGGAGAAAAGGAGTGGAGCAGATGACGACCATCTTGGAAGTGGAGCAACTGAGAACCCGTTTTCGCACGGACAGCGGTGTCGTCAGTGTCGTGGACGGCGTCGACTTCTTTATCCGTGCTGGTGAAACGCTTGGCGTCGTGGGCGAATCGGGCTGTGGGAAGAGTGTAACCAGCCTGTCGATCATGCGCTTGCTGCCGCCCAACGGAAGCACGGAAGGATCGATTCGCTTCAATGGGAAGAACGTGCTTGCGCTGTCGGAAAAAGAGATGCAAGGTGTACGCGGTAATGAAATCGCGATGATTTTTCAAGAGCCAATGACATCCCTCAATCCGCTGCATACCGTAGGCAAACAGATTGAGGAAGCAGTCATGCTACATCGCAAGGTAACGAAGGCAGAGGCAAAGGACCGGGCGATTGCGATGCTAAAAGCAGTCGGAATGCCTCGTGCCGAAGAGATTTACGGAGAGTTTCCGCATCAGCTCTCAGGAGGGATGCGCCAGCGTGTAATGATTGCGATGGCGATGTCCTGCGATCCGAAGCTGATTATTGCAGACGAGCCGACAACGGCACTGGATGTGACGATTCAGGCGCAAATTCTTGATTTGATGCGCGATTTAAAAGAGAAGACTGGAACCTCCATCATGCTGATTACGCATGATTTGGGTGTGGTAGCCGAGATGTGCGACCGTGTTATCGTCATGTATGCCGGACAAGTCGTTGAGGAGACTGATGTCGATACGCTGTTTGACAGTCCAAAGCATCCGTATACGATCGGGCTGATGAACTCGATTCCTGAGCTGGACGAAGAGCGCGAATATCTGGAAACCATTCCGGGAGCAGTTCCTTTGCCTTATCAAATGCCAGTGGGCTGTCGTTTTGCCCCGCGCTGTTCGCAAGCCATTGCGATTTGTCACGAAAAGCCCCCAGAACTCTTGCAACTGGACAATCAAAAATGTCGCTGCTGGCTGTATACGAAGGAGGGAGAACAGGCATGACGACACCTCTCTTAGAAGTAAAAGGGCTGCAACAGCATTTTCCCATCAAGGGTGGCTTTTTGAAGCGGACGACGGGACATGTCAAAGCAGTCGATGGTATTGATTTGACAGTGTATCCCGGTGAAACACTTGGCATTGTAGGGGAATCGGGCTGCGGCAAGTCTACGACGGGCCGAACGATTCTACGCCTTTTGGAGCCGACAGCAGGAGAAGTCTGGTTTGATGGCAAAGATTTAGCGAAGCTTCCCAAAGAAGAAATGCGCATCATGCGCCGAAACCTGCAAATGATTTTTCAGGACCCATACGCTTCACTGAATCCACGGATGACGATCAAGCAGATTTTGATGGAGTCGCTGATGGTACACAACATCGGGACAAAGGCAGAGCGGGAAAAAGTCATCGAGGAGATTATTCAGGTCGTTGGCTTGCGAAAAGAACATCTGAACCGCCATCCACACGATTTTTCCGGCGGACAGAGGCAGCGGATCGGAATCGCCCGCGCACTGGTCGTAAAACCAAAGCTGATCATTGCCGATGAGCCCGTATCTGCATTGGACGTATCGATTCAATCACAGGTACTCAATTTGTTGAAGGATTTGAAAAAAGAATTCAATCTGACCCTGATGTTCATTTCGCATGATTTGTCGGTCGTGAAGCACTTGTGCGACCGGATCGCGGTGATGTATTTGGGACGGATTGTAGAAATTGCTGACAAGCGGACGCTATTTGAGAACCCGAGTCATCCGTATACACGGGCGCTTCTCTCGGCTGTTCCAGTAGCGAAACCACGGCAAAAGCGCGAACGGATCTTGTTGACAGGCGATTTGCCGAGTCCCGCAAATCCACCGAGCGGCTGCACGTTTCACCCACGTTGTCCGTATGCGACCGAGATTTGCAAGACACAGGTGCCCAGTCTGTCAGACATCGGCGACGGCCAATTGGTATCCTGTCATTTGGTGCAATCGGGCGAACTTTTCCGCTAGGCAAGGACGGAGGTACAGCTATGATTTACTGGCAATTATTTCTCGCCTTTTTCCGCATCGGAATCTTCGGGTTTGGGGGAGGACCTACGATGGTTCCTCTCTTTTACACCGAATGCGTGAAAAAGTATAAATGGGTGACAGATGAGGACTTTTCCGACAATCTGGCGCTAGGCAACGCTCTTCCAGGGCCCATTGCGACCAAGCTGGCCGCCTTTATCGGCTATCGGGTAAAAGGCTGGAAGGGTGCATTGGTGGCAAACATCGCAGTAGTGATGCCAATCGTGCTTGTGATGATCGGTTTGCTGCAAGTCATCTATCAATGGAAGGATGCGCCGGGTGTATACGGCATGATCCAGGCAATCGGTCCGGTAATCGCAGTCATGACAGGCGTCCTTACGTGGGAATTCCTTTCAAAGGGCTGGAAGGGAGCGTCCAGCAAAGCAGGTGTGAGTCTTTCCCTCGCCCTCTCACTCGTAGCGTTGCTCTTCCTTGATTGGCATCCGGGCATCGTCGTAGGGATTGCGCTGGCCGTTTCATTTGCCTACTCTACATGGTCTGTCCGCAAGCGCAAGGACAAGGACGGCAAGGAGGGAGTAGCATGATCTATCTGCAATTATTTTGGGCCTTTTTCATCTCCAACATTTTGGGGTACGGGGGAGGACCACCGAGCATCCCTTTGATCCAAAATGAAGTGGTTGACCATTACCAGTGGATGAGTGTACAGGAATTCGGAGAAGTGCTGGCGGTAGGAAATGCCCTGCCCAGCCCAATCGCGACCAAGCTTGCTGGATACATTGGCTATCAGGTAGCGGGCGTACCGGGTGCAGTAGTCGCATTATTTGCAACGGTTGCTCCGACAGCGATTGCGATGGTCTTATTGATGGGTTTTATTAACTTATTCCGCAGTGCTCCACAGGTAAAAGCGATGACCCAATCGGTACGCCCAGTCGTTACTGTCTTGCTCGGAACGATGACGTATCAATTCCTGATGGGTGCAGTCGAGGGAATCGGCTGGATGCAAACAGGGATTTTGACAGTGGCATCCTACCTTCTGCTCGAAACATGGAAGATCCATCCCGCTTTTGTCATTCTGGGAGCGATGGTGTACGGGTTTGTTTTCATCGGCTAGGAAAGTTTACGTAAGCTGGTAAGAAGAAAAAGCACAGGGCTCGTAGACCTTGACTAAGCCTACCCAGTCGGAACTTCCAAAAGGGGACCCGCTTGTCGAACACGTCTTCCCTGAGAAACTTCCGCCCGTAGGGTGGCTTTGGCTCGACGGTCCCCTTTTGGAAGTGGAGACGGACAGTAAATCCCAGATGCTGGCGTGTCAGTGTCGAAGAGAACTGTGCTTTTTCTTCTCCTCCACTATGTTGACTCAAACCAAAAGGACCTTCAGTGCATCTCTTATGGTCTTTCTTATCGGCTAAACGAACGATTTAGGAGGCTTGAATCATGGTTAATTATGACGCAATGGAATACCCATACGCATCGAAGCGTGTGACGACTTTTGCCAAGAACGGCATGGTAGCGACCTCGCAGCCACTGGCGGCACAAGCTGGTCTCGATATATTGAAAAAGGGCGGAAATGCAGTGGATGCTGCGATTGCAACGGCTGCGTGCCTGACTGTAGTAGAACCGACCTCGAACGGCATCGGGGGAGACGCGTTTGCCCTCGTGTGGATCAAAGACGAGCTGCATGGACTGAATGCAAGCGGGCCTGCACCACAAGGAATCTCCATTGAGGCATTAAAAGCAAAAGGTCTGGAAGAAATGCCGACCTACGGCTGGACACCTGTTACTGTACCAGGAGCTCCTGCTGCCTGGGCCGCCTTGTCCGAGCGTTTTGGACGCCTTCCGCTGACAGAGGTTTTGCAGCCAGCGATTGATTATGCGGAAAATGGCTATCCGGTATCGCCAACATTGGCGCATTATTGGAACGCTGCACACAAAAAGTTTTCCCAGCAATGCAAAGGGGAAGAGTTCGCTCATTGGTTCTCCACCTTTACGCCAGATGGCAAGGTGCCAAAAGCGGGCGACATCTGGAAGTCGCCGGGTCATGCTGAGACGCTGCGTCAAATCGCGGAAACAAATGCAGAGAGCTTCTATCGTGGAGAGCTGGCAGACAAGATCGATGCGTTCTCCCGGGAGTGTGACGGCTATTTGCGCAAAGAAGACTTGGCTGCCTATGCGCCGGAATGGGTGAAGCCGATCAGTGTCAACTACCGCGGCTATGACGTGTGGGAGATCCCGCCGAATGGGCAAGGGATGATCGGTCTAATGGCGCTGAACATTTTGAAGGGCTTTGATTTTGACGCAAAAGACACGACGGAAACATATCACAAGCAAATTGAAGCGATGAAGCTGGCATTTGTCGATGGATTGAAATACATCACAGAAGAGAGCAAAATGAAAGTCTCCAAGGAAGCATTGCTGTCTGAGGAATACGCTGCCACTCGCCGTGCACTGATTGGTCATGAAGCCTTGACGCCAGAGCCGGGTCAGCCGAAAACGAGCGGCACGGTCTATTTGGCGACTGCTGACGGTGAGGGCAACATGGTTTCCTTTATCCAAAGCAATTACATGGGTTTTGGTTCCGGGGTAGTTGTGCCGGGGACAGGGATCGCCATGCAAAACCGCGGTCATAACTTCTCGCTGGACCCTGCTCATGACAATTGCTTGGAGCCAGGCAAAAGAACGTTCCACACCATTATCCCGGGCTTCTTGACGAAGGACGGAAAAGCAGTGGGGCCATTCGGCGTCATGGGCGGCTTCATGCAGCCACAAGGACATGTGCAGGTGGTCATGAACACGATCGACTTTCACCTCAACCCACAAGCCTCACTTGATGCGCCGCGTTGGCAGTGGATGGAAGGCAAAACGGTGGAGCTGGAGCGTCATTTCCCTGAGCATTTGGCACAAGCTTTGGAGCGCAGGGGCCATACAATCAAGTGGGCACAGCTCGGCAATTATTTCGGGCGTGGACAAATCATTTGGCGTGATGAAAATGGTGTGCTGAGCGGTGGTACGGATATGCGTACGGATAGTTGTATTGCAGCTTGGTAGGAAAAAGAGAATCGAATAGAAGAGTGAATTCAGCCGAAGCAGATGCTTCGGCTTTTTTTGTTTGCGGTTCTTTGTGCCTGTTTTTTCTTTTGGTGATGTTCTCTTGTTCAGAAGTTGTCTAGATGTTCCGAGTAGAATGTAGAAAATGATCAGATTATGTCGTTTTTGCGTATAGTAAACCTCTTATGGCGGTTCGAAAGTCGTGGTATAAAAGATAGGAGAAAACAATTTGGATGAATAGCATTTTAATTGTTGATGATACAGCGTTTACGAGACTCGTGCTGCGAAACATGTTTGAGAAATTAGGTATTAAGGTAGTTGCAGAAGCTGATTCAGGGGAAGAGGCTGTTAGAAATTATTGTTTGTATCGACCGTCACTTGTCATGATGGATATTACCATGCCAGGCATGAACGGTTTGGCTGCTTCCCGAAAAATCATGGAGCTGGATAAGGATGCGAAGATCATTATTTGTTCCGCAGTTGCACGACGCGACACTGTCATCAAAGCGATCCAGGCAGGTGCACGTGATTTCATCGCAAAGCCCTTACAGTTCGAGAGGATTGAATGGGCTGTTCAACATTTGTTGGAAACAGATACTAGGTGAAACAAACTAGCAGTGATGTTAGTATGGAATTTTGATCACAGGAAGTTATGGGTTCATTGTTGAGTGAAGGCGGAGTCCTCTCTACCTTTTTAACGGATGGATTATAATAGGAAGTGCGACATCTTTCGCTGGGGTACATGGAAACTGGATGAATCGTAGCGAGATAGAAACTTATGTTAAAAAGGCGTGAGCATGTTGAAAGATTTTCGCTTTCCCATTATAGCAGTCTCCCTACTTGTCCTCATCTTGAGCGGATGTTTTTTTCAGGGGGTGCCGTCTGCCATGAAAACGGAACAGAATACCATTGGCTCCAAATACGTCAGGCTTTTGCCGGGCGAGCTCTTTATCAAGGAGCATTTGACGAACGACGATCTGACCTTGAAAACGAATATGAAGCCCGCTACATCTAATGACCCGAATGTTGCAAAAGGGACAGAGACCCTTTCGGAATCGCTGGGTCTGTGGATGCTGTACGCAGTGGAAAAAGGGGATCAATCCCTCTTCGCTCAGAATGTAGAGGTCTTGAAAGCCTATGATTATCAGGATGGTTGGATTGCCTGGAAAGCGGGTGGAGAGAATGAGACTCCAGTCGCGACCAATGCATTGGTAGATGACCTGAGGATCGCAGAAGCTCTTTACATGGCAGGCGAAAAATGGGGAGACGAGACCTATATTCAATTGGCCAATGAAGTTGGACAAAGCATCGTGAAGAACCAGAGTCGAGAGGGACTGCTGGTCGATTTTTACGATCGCCATTATAAGGTAGCCAGTGATTCCCTGACACTCTCCTATTTGAATGCTGCTGCCGTTCAATTGATGGAGAAGCATCAACAGGTGAGCAAAGAATTGAGCAATCAAGTACATTCCTTTCTGAACACGTTGCCGACCCAAAACGGTTTTTTTCCATTTTCTTATCAGTTGGGCAGCAAGGAGTATGTCTATCATCAGGAAGTGAATCTGATCGACCAGTTGTACATCGGCTACCATCGCGCACAAGTAGGCATATCATCTCCAGAGCTGTGGACGTTTCTCAAAGATGAGTTTGCGCGTAATGGACTATTGTATGGCAGATACGATGCCAGTACCAAGAAACCGCTGGTAACGTACGAGTCTCCAGCCGTGTACAGCTTGGCGATTTTGACAGCAAGCGAGCTTAAGGATTACACGTTTGCCCGTGATCTATATGAACGGATGGTTCGTCAGCAGATTCGGCGTCCAGAAAGCGAGTTCTATGGCGGTTACGTGGACACGAGTCAGATGGACACGCATTCGTTTGACAATCTGCTTCCACTGCTCGCAGAAAGGAGGCTGTTCAATGAGGGAACGCTTCAGTAAAAACAGTAAATTTATCAGCTATCAAGTGTTGTTTTTGCTTTTCATCATTATGCTCGCCCTGTTCGCGGTGGGTATGCCTGCTCTGCCGCTGGTTCCAGCCTTACTGTTGGTCTGGACACTGGTCATTAGCCTGACGGGTATCATTTTTGGGCTGTTGGCTAGCCTGGGGCTCTCCCTGATCAGCTTGTTCGCTTTTGGCAGTATGATGATTTGGGGTATGTTTGCCGGATGGACGATTTCCTTTTCTTTCTCTGACATCGTCATCTGGATGGGACTCTTTCTCGGTGCTGCCGTTCTGACCGGCTTGATCCATCGCTTGGTGAGGCAGACAGTGGCCGAGCATCAGGAGATGGCTGGGAAGTTTGATGAGCTGGTGACGATCGATGAAGTGACGGGTTTTTCCAATGAGAAACGACTACTCTTTGATTTGGAAGAAGAATATAGCCGCTCTCGCCGGACAGGCATCCCTTTTTCGCTGATGCTCATTGAAGTCCTGTATCTCGATTCCTTCTATCGCTTGTACGGACCCAAGGAGGGAGATTATCTGCTCAGCTCGCTCTCAACCATTCTACGCAACAACACGCGATTGACAGACCGCAAGTTTCGTCTCGACCGCGGGGAGCAGGGCTCAGGAACTTTCGCTGTTATTTTGAGCAACAGCCATGAGGAAGGGGCGGAAGTAGTCGTCAAAAAGATCGAAAGGCTCCTATCCGTCCACAATTTGGAGAATGACAAAAAGCAGGTCACACTGACGATCGGGTTTGGAATCAGTCATTACGCAGAAGATGTAAGTGACCATTTGGAGATGGTGCAACGTGCCAAACAAGAGCTGGAACAATACATTCAATAATCGCTGCCGCATAGTCGTGTCTATGCTCATGGTGCTCTTGCTGCTGACTGGAACAGGGGATAAGCTGTACGCTGCGGAGGGAGCGGGACAAGAGCCAGAGGTACTGATTGTCTACTCGACCCAAGACGGAGCCTTGACGGATGAAGTGCGCATGCTTGACATGGTGCTGGGACATTACAGCTCAAAGCTCACCTATGTGGCGGATGAGGTATTGACCGAGCGAGATTTGGATGGAGTCACACACCTCGTCTATTACGGTAGCATCTCGAAAGATTTAAGCAGTTCTTCGAGGCAAATCATGCAACGCTTTCCTGGCACTTGGCTTGCGATTGGCAAAAACGTGGAGCAGTTGGGAGCGCGGTTTTCCTTTTTCCAGGTGAACGGACAGGTGGATATCCAGAAGGTATCTAAGCCGCAGGGTGTTGACCAAGTCCTGCTAAATGATAACTATTTGGTAGGGCATATCTCGCTATCTAAAGGAGATGTTTTGCTTGAGGGCTGGAAGGGGATGTATACATATCCGTTGATGGTTCAGAACGGAAAGACAGCGTATTTTGCCAGCTCCAATTTCACTTCGCCCTTCTCCCTCTTTGTGTCAGAAGCACTGCACGAGGTTTTCAAGCAGCCGCATGAAGCGGGGCGTTACGCGTTGATCCGTCTGGAGGATGTACACCCTCATTCTGATCCGAAGCTGGTCTGGGAGGCGGGGAGTTATTTGGCAGACAAGGGGATTCCTTTCGTCATTGCGCTTATCCCGGTGTACGAAAACTCCGAGACGCACGAGATGGTCCATCTGAAGGATCGCCCAGAGATGCTCAAGGTGCTGCGGGAATTGCAAAAAAGAGGAGCAAGCATCGTATTGCACGGATATATGCACCACTATCGCAATTCAGAAACAGGGGAAGGGTCTGAGTTTTGGGACATTGAAAACAATACGCCAATCTCCAAAGCTCCGGAAGATGAGACGCCTTTGAAGAAAAGATATACGTTCGCATCTCAGGCCGAGTATGAGACTTATCAGCAGTCGCTGAAAGAATATGAGGAGCATTATATACAGACACGCATGGAGACAGGAATCAAGGAACTGACCGAGTTGGGGCTTGCTCCTGTCGCTTTTGAAGCTCCGCACTATACGATGAGCCAAAAAGGGTACGAGGTCATGGCTCGCTACTTTCCTTATGTCCTTGGCCAGCTTCAGTTTAATGACAGGGACTGGGTACACATGGGAGCACCTCCTTTTGTGTCGAAGCCGGCCTTTTTGCACGGAATGACCCTCCTGCCGGAAACAATCGGGTATTATGATCCCTCCTCTTCTACCCCGATGCAGGATATCAAGGACAAATACAGAGAAGTCAGCTTTGTACGAGATGGCATGGTCAGCATGTTTTTTCATCCATATTTAGGAGTAAAGCCTTTAAAAGAAATGATTGCCTACGTGGAAACCCTGCCTGATGTGAAGTGGATAGACGTCCGCGGGCTGAGTGGACAGGAAATCAGTCTGGATAGCGGTCAGGAAGCCAGTGAGCCAACTATCCTCGCCGAGTCTTTAGAAGAGCAGGGTACGACGTTGAAGGCCACGGATATTTACCAAAATCTTCAGGATTTCCTGCGTGAAAATGGGTGGGTACAGCTCGTGCTATGGGGCATTGCCGGACTCGTGTCTGTCATGGTCATGCTGTTTATGCTGTATACGTGGCGCAATCGGGCTAACCTGCGCAAACAACTATTTATGGAGCGTGATCTCGATGGCTAATGCTTTATTTTATCTCTCCCTGTCTGTCATCTGGATTATGCTCTTGTACCATATGTTCTTGATGCAGGGTGGGTATTTTCACTACCTGCGATATAGACGCCCTATTCCAGAGTGGGAAAAAAACCAGCATCCGCTGCCAAAGGTAAGCGTCCTGATCCCCGCTCACAATGAGGAAGTCGTCATCGAACGGACCATCAAGGCGATGCTGAGGTTGGATTATCCGAAAGACAAGCTGGAGATTGTCGTCATCAATGACAACTCGCGTGATCGCACGGGGGAAATCGCCGATAAATACGCCAGCAAATACCCGTACGTGAAGGTGGTCCACACCAAGCCTCCTCATGCCGGAAAAGGAAAATCGGGTGCGCTCAACCAGGGCTTGGCTCATTCCACAGGAGACGTCATCGTGGTCTATGACGCTGATAATACGCCAGAGCGCAAAGCCGTCTACTACCTCGTTCTGGCACTGTTAAACGATCCAAAGGCAGGGGCTGTTGTTGGCAAGTTCAGGGTGGTCAACGCCGCCACGAATTTGCTTACCCGTTTTATCAACATCGAGACGATCTGCTTCCAATGGATGGCGCAGGCAGGACGATTTTTCTGGTTCCGGGTGACGACGATTCCGGGGACCAACTTTGCCATTCGCCGCAGCCTGGTTGAGGAACTGGGTGGCTGGGATGAAAAAGCTCTCGCGGAAGACACCGAGCTGACGATCCGTGTCTACAATGAGGGCTACTATATTCGTTTCTTCCCGGCGGCGATCACCTGGGAGCAGGAGCCTGAAAGCTGGAAGGTGTGGTGGAAGCAAAGGACGCGATGGGCGCGAGGGAATCAGTACGTTGTGCTGAAGTTCATGTGGAGAATTTTCTCTTTGCGAAAGAAAAGCATCATGTTTGATTTGATCTACTTCTTCTTCACCTATTTCCTGTTCTTTATGGGTGTAATCGTATCGGATGTACTTTTTGTGACGAATATGTTCGTTGATTTGCATTTGCAGGTAGGCATTGTCGCTATGATTCTCTGGATTTTGGCTTATTTCCTGTACGTCACGGAAGTAATGATCGCACTTAGTATTGAACGGACTGAATTGAATGTAAAAAACTTCTTGATTGTATTGTTGATGTATTTTACGTACTCGCAGCTCTGGATTGTCCTGGTTGTCTATGCCTTGTACCTGGAGTTCAAGCGGGTTGTATTTCGACAGGAGCTTAAATGGTATAAGACAGAGCGTTTCGCGGCAGATAAGAAGTCCGCACCGCCAGTAGAAAGACAGGTGTAAAACATGAAGAGAAACAATTGGAAACCGGCGTTTGCGCTATTGACCGTAACCGCCCTCCTTTTTGGGCAAGGCGTGGGTACGATCTACGCTCAAGGTACGACAGCACCGACACAAGCCGGGGCAACTGCGCTATCGGGACAGGCGATACGCCAAGCTGTGTTTACCTTTTCAAACCTAGCCAAGCAAGCAAAAACGACATACGCATCCAATGGAATTGACAAGACACCAGGAACTGTTTTGCGTTTTACGAGCGAACCGGTCACATTGGATGGGGTCAACGAGTCCTTTGCCTACTTCTACAGTGTTCCGCGTGCAACCATTGGAAGCAACAACTATCTGGAAATCTCATTTAGTCACTCCGAGCTGCTGAACGGCACACGTTCTACTTTGACGGTAAGTGTCGACGACAAGCCGTTGAAAAGCGTGTTTTTAACCAAGGAGACTGCCCAGCAAGGGAAAATCAGAATACCGCTGGGAGCGGACGAGACGGCGCTCGGCTTCCACAAAATTACCATCACCAAGCATAGCCTGCTCACCGACAACATTTGCGACGATCAGAACGATCCTGCGAACTGGGTAAAAATCGATAAAAGCTCCTTTGCTTTTCTGGATACGCAGGCCGTAACCTCGTCTGCCGATCTGTTGAGAGAGTACCCGGTACCGTTCGTAGAGCCGGGCAATTCGACTGAAGTGTTTACCAAGATCGTCGTTCCTGATGCCGCCGATCAAGATGTGGTAGCAGCCGCACTGAAGGTAGCCACATCCTTGTCTGCCCAGACAGCTACGAAACGCCCGATCCCGATCATGACAGAGAGCGAGTGGAAAGCAAAGGGAGAATTGGGACACGTCATCGCGCTCGGCAATCCGGAAGGCTGGACTGGCCCGCTTAAAACACTGGTTGCTGAAGAGGGGATTGCAACCAGGGAACAAAAGCTGGGGCTCGATTACTATCAGATGAGAGTGAATCAATCTGCTGAGGCCAAGCTCATGCTCTTGGTGTCGAGAGGCAAGGAGACAAACTTTGCCGAGACGATTCATCTGCTGACAGATAAGGAAATGAACAAGCAGTTGGCAGGGAATCAACTGACTGTCAAGCAGGTTCCCCGTGTACAGGCAGCAGAGCAAAGTCCGATTTCTCTGTCGTTGGCTTCAGGCGGATATTCGCATGTGATGCTTGAGCACGGAAGCAGCCGTACCGAGCAGGTGACCTTGAAAATTCCGTCTCATTGGAAGATTACCGGAGACGTCACGCTTGATTTGAAACTGAAGATTTCCCCACTGCTCATGCAGAAGTACGAAGGGGAAGATAAGCCACAGCACCAGTTGACTGTAACGGTAAATGGCGTACCTTATACGGTCATGCTCCAGCAGTTGAAAGCAGTGGACGATAACGATAACTACCACGTGAGTATTCCCATTTCACAGTCTGTCATCAAAGAGGCGAATCATGCTCTGACGGTCTCTTTCTCGGCTTCGATGAACCAGAAGGGGGATGTGTGCGCGCCTGAGAACAACATGGGACGTTGGGTGTTTGTGGATAAGGAAAGTAGCCTGAACGTGCCACACGAGGTACCTGCACAGCGCAGCTTCCGATACTGGCCCGCTCCTTATGTGCAGGATGCAGGATTGAAGGACACCGCCTTCCTGCTGCCGGAAAAATGGACAGGTTCCTATTTGTCCCAGTTTTCGATGCTAATGAATAATATGCTGTCGGAGGTAAGCAATCAGAAGGGAAGCTCCTTCGTTATTTTCCAGGAACCGCTGAACGAGAAGGCCTTGCAGGAGATCGCCTCGTACAATGTGATTGCAATGGGGGATATTGAGCAGTACCCGAGTTTGCAGAAGGTTCAGGGACAGCTTTTGATCAATGAGGCCAAGCAGTTGAACCAATACCACGTCATTAACGAGACGAGCCGTTATGTGGCCTGGGTCCAGCCCTCGATCTGGAATCAAGAGCGGACGTTGAGTGTTTTCCAATCCGCAGACAAGAGTAAGGCTAGTCAGGGAACCTTCCTTCATGCTGATCTACTTGAATATCTGAAGAATTCCAACGAAGATGGGCAAATTGTTGTGATGAGCAAATCAAACGAGGTTCTCTCTATTCAGCTCGAAGATCATGAAGAGAAGCAGACAAGAGGCATAAATGAGGTAGTAGGCAATATCCCGCTCTGGTTAATCGGAGTGATTTTGGTGGTATTCCTGATTGTATTGGTGATCTTTATTCGCTTGTTGAAAAAAGAGAAAGAAAAGTCTCGTAGACGAAAATAGTGTAAAAACATGAAGAAAAACAGGGATCAGATGCCGCATAGGTAACTGTCCCTGTTTTTCTTTTTAAATAGCAGGGGAACGGAGACATCTGATTGTCTTTTGACTGTTGTTCAGAAATTGTTGAGATGACCCTAGTAGACTAGGTAAAGCTACATGTCGGAGGTCTTTATGCCTATGGAAATAAAAGTTACGAGACAGTAACTTTGGTTGGTAGTGAAAATAGGAATATATTACTATAATAAAATAGTCCGAAAGGTATGGTTGGATAGGATGGGAGATAGCGTTTTGGATGAATAGCATTCTGATTGTTGATGATACGGCGTTTACGAGACATGTGCTGCGCAGCATATTTGAGACATTAGGACTGCATGTCGTTGCGGAAGCTGCTTCGGGAGAGGAGGCTGTTAGAAATTACTGCTTGTACAAACCATCACTCGTCACGATGGATATTACCATGCCCGGCATGAACGGTTTAACTGCTTCACGCAAAATCATGGAGTTGGATAAGGATGCCAAGATCATTATTTGCTCAGCAGTGTCTAGGCACGATACCGTCATTAAGGCGATTCAGGCAGGTGCGCGGGATTTCATCGCGAAGCCGCTGCAGCTGGAGCGAATCGAATGGGCTGTCCAAAAAGTGCTGGGAACAGGGGTAGATATTCGTCGTAGGGATAGACATGTGAAACAAATAGCTGAGGTGTTAGTATGAAAGTTTTGATCACAGGTGGTTATGGGTTCATCGGTTCTTTTGTCGGGGAGAGATTTTATAAGGAAGGGTATAAAGTTTTTATCCTCGACAATCTCAGCTCAGGCAATCAGAAGAATGTCACATTTCCGCATAAGGCATACGAGCTGGATGTAGCGGATAAAAAATGTGATGAAGTATTTAAAAGCAACAAGTTCGATGTCGTCATACATTTAGCGGCCCAAGTGAGTGTTGCTGCATCCATGGAGGACCCCCTGCTGGATTCGAATACGAACATTCTTGGACTCGTGAATATGCTGAAGCTATCGAGCAAATATGGTGTGTCCAAATTTATTTTTGCGTCATCAGCCGCCGTTTACGGCATGAATGAAAATACACCGTTACTCGAAGATTCAGCGTGTGATCCGGTATCTGTTTATGGAATAAACAAGCATATCGGCGAGATGTATTGCCGCAAATGGACGGAAATGTACGGTTTGCGAACGGTAGCCTTTCGCTTGGCGAATGTGTACGGCCCCAGACAAAGTTCAGTAGGGGAAGGCGGCGTTATCTCTACTTTTTTAACCCAGATCAACAATGGGAAAGAAATAGTTTTGCATGGGGATGGCAGCCAAACAAGAGATTTTATTTATGTAGAGGATGTAGCTGATGCTATTTTCCGTTCCGTTACCGCGGATGATACCGGTGTGATGAATTTGTCTACGAATCAGGAAAGCAGCATTAATGAGCTGATTGACGTTCTCGGGGCTAACCAGCCTCTCCAGGGAATCTTACGAAGGGAAAAACGCCCAGGAGACGTAGATAAGTCGGTTTTGGATAATACGCGGGCAAAGAGAAGGCTAGATTGGATCCCGATGTATTCATTAGCGGAGGGGCTGGAAAAAACGGCGCAGTGGTATCAAGAGACCATCGCAGAGAAAGAACAAGAGCAAGAGAGCGAAGCGAAGAAAACGATCCTTTGGTTCCGTTCATGGGATGCAAGGCCGTACATAGAGAACATTCTTGCTTTCGTTCTGGTGATTTTCGCCACAGTTGGAACGGTTAATAGCGGTGTCTTTGATCTCAAGCTGATTTACATCGTGTTGATTGGCGCCATTTACGGAACGAAGCAATCCCTCTTGTCTGTTATCCTTGCTTGTGGACTTTTCATCGGAGAAAGCCTGCATAATGGACGCGATGTCGTATCGCTCTTATATGACGCGAATGTTCTGTTTCATATCGCTGTCTATTTTATTATCGGGATTGCTGTTGGTTATTCGATCGACAAACGAAACAGGGACGTACTGTCAAAGGAGCTGCAAAGGCAGGCCATTGAAGAAAAGTACGATTTTTTAAAGGACATTTACAATGATGTACTGTTGGTCAAGCAAGAATTACAGCAGCAGATCGTGAATTCGGAAGACAGCTTCGGAAAAATCTACAACATCACCAAAGAGCTGGACAGCCTCGAGCCTGAACGGGTATTGCAGAAATCGGTCAAGGTACTGGAAAGAATCATGAAGTCCGATGAGATCGCCATTTATACGATGAATCAAAATGGCTCTTTCTTGCGATTGATGGCCAAATCGAATAAAGCGGGCTTTGATCTGCCACGATCATTGAAAATGAGTGAGCATGCTTATCTTACTGAATTAATGACAATGAAGAAGATCATCGTGAATAAAGAGCTACGTCACGACATGCCCCTTATAGCAGCTCCTATTTTTGACAAGGGAAAAATGGTCGCGGTGGTCACATTGCAACAACTCGGATTTGAAAATTTTACAATGTACACTCAAAACCTCTTCCAAGTCGCCGTTCAATTGATCTCATCCGCTTTGTCCCGTTCTCTCCGATACTTAAACTCTACACAAAAGGACCGATATCTTGAAGATACCTCTATCCTGATTCCTGCTTATTTTTCAGCAATGGTGAAGAACAAAAGGGATGCCAAGCAACAGTTGAACACTGACTTTACCCTTTTGGCAGTGGATTCAGCGCAAATGGACCATCATACTCTTTCTGCCTATATCGCCAGTTCTCTTCGCGAAGCAGATTATATGGGAATGGACGAAGCAGGAGATGTCTATATCATTCTCTCCAATTCCAACGAGGAAGAAGCCAATATCGTGATTGATAGACTTGGTAGACTCGGTATTGCATCGAGAATTGTGCAGGAGAAAGACCAGGATCGCTTCTCCCTGAAGGATGGCGTCTATGCTTAATCTAGTCCTCCTCCATGTCTTGGTGTCTGTTGGTTACAGTTGGATGCAAAGCCGCGGCAAAAACAAGCAGGTGCTTATTATGCGAATGCTTGTTGCTGGCTTTCTTCCCATTTTTGGCCTCCTGTTATTGGGGATTACGGATGTGTACAAACGAACATCGAAAAAGAATGCGAATGAACTGATGCTAGAAAGCGATTTGCTGAAACTAGCTGAGGGATCGAATATTTTCCGAAGAGCGGACTTGGAAAAGGAAATGAACATCGTACCGGTGGAGGACATTTTGTTTTTGAACGACACGAGCACGCGCCGAAAGATGCTGATCGATGTCTTGAAAGAGCAGACCATTTGGCAGATCGGCACATTGGAGACAGCCTTGCAAAACGAGGATTCGGAAACGGTCCACTACGCGGCAGCCGCTCTAACGGAAATGCGTCGCAACCTTCAGCTCCAATTGCAGGATTTATCAGTGAAATACGAGGAGAACAAGCAGGATCTTGAGGTTTTACGCGCCTACGCAGACGTATTGAAGAAGTATCTGGACAGTTCACTCATTGATCAACGCACCTTTGTGAAATACAGCTACACGTATTCGTTTGTTCTGGAGTCATTATTGGACATTTATCAGGAAGAAGAAAGCTATTTTGTGGACAAAATCAATTGCGAGCTGGTGAACCAGTCCTATGAAAAAGCCGCACAATACTGTCATTTGTTTCATGAGTATCATCCGGAAAGCGAGCAGCCATATGTCATGTCGCTTAAGCGCTTCTTTACGATCAGAGACTACGCAGGTTTTGTGGCAGAAATGAATCGGTTAAAAAGCTCGTCGGTTAAAATCTCCCACGCTACGCTGATGATGATTCGCTACTGGAACGATGAGCAAGACAAGAGTATTGAGCATTGGCATGACGATGAGCAAGACGGCGATTGGGAGGAAGTCGCTGTTGCACAGGAAATAGGTACGAATTTGAAAGAGATGAGCGATACAAAATGAGAATGACAAGGTTCAGGAGAAGGAAAAGAGACAGGGAAAATGACAGAGAATGGAGCAAGTCGAGGTCCAACGATATTCCCGTGAAAAAAAACATCTACATCATTCTGATCTTTGTGGCGATTCTGGGGATCACCATAGAAGCTACCCGATCTCAGTTCATCCTTCAGGTGAGCAGTAATAAGTCAGGAAACTCGGGAGTGCAGACTGACGAGCCGAAGCAAAACGCGATCAGTCAAGAGGAAATCGCCAAGCTAGTAAGGGAGAAATTCCTCATTCTGCATGATCCCAAGGATGAGAGCAGCATGGCAATCGCGAGGAATGTGGAGCAAGTGCTGCGGTATATGAAAAAGGAGTACGATCTCGCTGACGTTAAGCAGTTCTCGCAGCCTGATCCACAATACATGACGGTCTTTGTCACCATAGAAAATCTGGGCATGCTAGCCAATCTCGATGGGTTGATGCAATATGCGCACAATGGTGGAAATGTGTTCTTTTCACGTACGCCTGAATACAATGACAGCTTGTACCGCATATACCGAAAACTAGGGATCAATTCCATCAATCTCCCTATCGTGACAAACGGCATTCAGATGACATCCAATCTCTTGATTCAAGGAGAAGATGCAAAAATCGGCGCAGATTCCATTGTTAATTCCTCGATTCCCGTAGAGCTGGATAGGCAAGCGAAGGTTCACGCAGTTTCTGCCGACAATATGCCGTTGCTATGGGAGACTCGGTATGGACAGGGAAAGGTCATGGTCTATAACGGGACGAATATGCAATCTGCAATGAACAGAGGACTGATTGCTGGTGGCATCAGTTTATTGAATCAAGATTTCATGTACCCCATTTTCAATATGAAAATCATGTATATTGACGATTTTCCGGCCCCTTTTCGACAGGGGATCGAGCCGAGTATTTACCGCGAGTACCGCAAAGATATTCCCAGCTTCTATCGGGATGTGTGGTGGCCGGACATGATCAGGCTTGCTGCCGATTACGATGTGACCTACACGGGAGCTATTATCAAAACCTACAATAACCGAGTTGCCCCGCCCTTCACTGATGAGGAAGGAACGGATTCGAACAATTTGATTACGTACGGCAGGGATTTGTTGAAATTAGGTGGCGAATTGGGCATCCACGGATACAATCATCAATCACTGGTTACCGATCAAGCGACGGCGAGCCATTACGAGTATAAGGCTTGGCCTGATGAAGCAAGTATGGCTGAGTCACTAACGTATCTGGACAATTATATCAAGAAGGTCTTCTCGTCATATGACATACAGGTGTATGTCCCGCCTTCCAACGTGTTGGGAGAGGAAGGGCGTCGAGCGCTGAAAAAGTCTTTCCCTGATCTGAGAGTCATTGCCTCCTTGTATGCGGAATCAGATAGCATGCACGAATACATTCAGGAGTTTTCCGTGGCCGAAGATGGCATTGTAGAGCTGCCGCGTATTACCTCAGGATACAGTCGCACAGACATTCATGATTGGTACATAACGAATGCGATCACATCCATCGGTGTTTTTTCTCATTTTGTTCACCCAGACGATGTGTTGGACAAGGAGAGAAGCAATAACAAGTCGTGGTCGGAATTGGTAAAAGACTTCCAACTCATGATGGAAGAACTTTACCAGCAGTATCCATGGCTGCGTAGCCAGACTGCTTCCGATGCGGCAGCAGGTCTTGAGAGCTATATGCAGACGGATGTATATATCTCGCATACGGATAAAAAAATGACAGGCTACATGAACAATTTCTCCGAAGAAATGTATTACATCTTGCGGACAAACAAAAAAATGACGAGCTTGGTCAATTGCACGGTAGAAAAAATAGAGGAAGGCGTCTATCTCGTGCATGCAACGGGTGCAAAATTTGAAATAGGACTGGAAGAGTAAGCGATGAAAATTTGTCTGATTGCCGAAGGATCTTACCCTTATATTACAGGGGGAGTCTCTAGCTGGATTCATTCCTTAATCGCTAGCATGCCAGAGCATGAGTTTATCATTTATGCGATTGGTGCAGAAGAGAAAAACAGGGGGAAATACGTCTACCAGCTCCCCCCGAATGTGGTGGAAATCAAAGAGGTATTTCTGGATGCCTATCTGAAAGAAGAGGCTGCACCGGGCAAGCGTCTGGGTCTGACTGAGGATGAGCAGCAAGCGTTGCTTTCGTTGCTCGATGGCAGCAAAGGCGACTGGCATGCTCTGTTTTCCGTGTTGTCGGGGAGTAAGGTGCCATCCGTAGCCGAGTTGCTAACGAGCAAGGACTTTTTCGAGGTCATTCAACGTCTTTGCGAGCAAAAATACCCGCAAATTCCTTTTACCGAAATGATCTGGATGATTCGCTCGATGGTGTTGCCGTTATGTCTGATCATTCAAAACGGCATGCCGCAAGCGGATTTGTATCACAGTGTTTGTACAGGATATGGCGGTGTAGCAGGGAGTCTCGGGAAGTATCTGCATGCGAAGCCGTTTTTGCTGACGGAGCATGGAATTTATACCCGCGAGCGGGAAGAAGAAATTATCAAGGCAAACTGGATCAAGGGTCACTTTAAAGATATTTGGATTGATTATTTCCATAATCTTTCTGCATGTGCTTACTCCTACGCGGATGAGGTAATCACATTGTTTGAGCGAAACAAGGAAATTCAGATCGAGCTAGGCTGTGATCCTTCCAAAGTCTCAGTGATCCCGAACGGTGTAAAAGTGAGTGATTATGCTGACATCGTGGAGGAAAAAAAGAACGACACAATTACCATTGGCGCTGTCGTCCGCGTCGTACCTATCAAGGATATTAAAACAATGCTGCAAAGCTTCGGGCTCGTCAAAGAACAAGTGCCACACGCAACCTTTGTTATCATGGGCCCGACGGATGAAGACGAGGAGTACTACACAGAATGCCTGCAATTGGTCGACAGCCTGCAACTGGAGGATGTTACGTTTACAGGTGCGGTCAATGTGAAAGAGCATCTCGGAAAAATGGACATGCTTGTTTTGACCAGCATCAGTGAAGGCCAACCGCTCGTTATTTTGGAAGGGATGGCATGCAGAAAGCCCTTCGTCACAACGGACGTGGGAAGCTGTCGGGAATTGTTGTACGGAAATGGTGACAACTATGGCAACGCAGGGATAACGGTACCCGTTATGCATTTTACCCAAATTGCCCAAGCGATCATTACATTGTCTCAAAACGAACCATTGAGACGGCGTATGGGCAGATGCGGATTCCAGAGAGTGTCAGCTATTTACACACATGAGAACTTCTTGGCGGGATATCGCAATATGTATCGGAAATACGAGGTGTAAGAAACATGGCGGGCATTGGCTTTGAACTGAAGAAAATGTTTCGGAATAAAGGGTATTTGTCCAGTGTGAAGGCGTATGCATTTTCTTCGCTGGTCACAGTCGGACCGATGCTGATTTGTATGGTCATGATCACGGTGCTACAGCAAATCCTGCTTCAATTGAATGTCAGTTATTTGGAGCGGATGTCTTTTTTAGCCGCTGTCGTTTATGCATTCGTGTTTTCGCTGTTAATTACCTGCGGTTTTTCCATGGTCATTTCTCGCTATATTGCAGACAAAATTTACTTGCGCGAGTACAACGACATCATTGCGTCTTTGTATGGAGTTATCGCTGTATGCCTGGGCTTGGGGGGAATTCTCGGCGGTGCTTTTTACTGGCTTGCACCTTTGCCGTCTGGCTTTAAGCTCGTAGCCTACCTTCTTTTTGTGGAACTGATTGTCGTATGGCTGCAATCCGCCTATTTGTCCGCATTAAAGGATTATATGCGCATTATTCGCGGGTATTTGGCGGCTGTTGCCGTTACGCTTCTGGCTGCGTTTCTGCTGTTGAATCTGACTGAATTGGAAAAAGGAATCGCAATGCTGATTTCTTTGGATCTTGGCTTTTTTACAATGATCGTTCTGTCGATGGTTCATCTGGAGAGCTATTTTCCAAAGCGGGAGAGGAACTACTTTGATTTCCTGAAGTACGTGAAAAAATACCCAAGCCTGCTGGGGGTGGGTCTCTTTTGCTCTCTCGGCTTCTATGTACACCATTTTATTTACTGGCTGGGGAGTCCGCTTCAAGAAGTCGTGGCGAATACATACGTGATTGCGCCATTTTATGACGTGCCTGCGTTCTATGCCTCCTTGAGCATACTGCCTACCATGGTCATGTTTGTTGTATCAGTGGAGACCGCTTTTTATGAGAAGTATCGGGCGTATTACGGGACGATATTGGGCACAGGCTCGGTGCAGGATATCAAGCGGGCAAAAACAGACATGGTCCAAACGTTGATGCAAGAACTTAGCTTCATGATGGAAGTGCAGCTGTTCTTTTCCTTCGTTGCATTGGCTCTGGGAATTACGCTGCTTCCGCACATCGGTTTTACGTCCGAGCAGATGGAGCGGTACAACATCCTGGTTATCGCGGGATACTTGTACGCTGTTATGTTTGTGATCGTGCTGATGTTGCTCTATTTTGACGATCGGAAGGGAGCGCTTGCGGTGACGACCTTATTTCTCATCAGTACGGTTGTCATCACCATAGCGATGCTGCCCCTTCAGAACTACGGTTTTTCATTTTTTATGGCTTCGTTTCTTGCGCTGGTAGCCGGTCTCGGCAGGCTGATCTATTACTTGAAAAATATCGATTATTACACCTATTGCCTACAGCCGCTCTTTGTCAAAGGAAAGCGAATGGAATAGATGGGGACTGATGGATTGGGGAGGACTTAGGTTGAAGAAAAAACGATTCATACTGAGCCTGCTCGTAGCATTAGGAGTTGTATCGACTGGTTGTACACAGGATGTACCTGAACCGCCAGTGTCAGACAACTCGTCAGCAACGAGTCAGGTGGCGCCAACTCAGCAGATGAACGAGGGGCTAATTGAGAATAGAAGCGTATACGATCAGGATGTGGATGGGAGCATCGTCCATTTATATGTGACGATAGTCAACGAAGAAAATTCAAAACTGAAAACAACCACCTTTTCGGAACTCAATCTTGCTCCTAGCGGACGGAATGAAAAGGGAGAAGATCTCCAGGCCAAAGTCATTATGCAGGAAGGGACGGAGGAGGGGCCGATTCAAGGCTACTTTGGTTTTGGCGAGACGAGAGCGAACGGAACGATTGAGCTACGGGGGGAATCGAGCAGGAGAGCGGAACAAAAATCGTACAAAATCCGTTTGTTCGAAAGTGCAGGATACTGGCGGGATCAGCGCAACATCAACTTAAGCAAGCACAAGTCTGACATGACGCGTGTTCGACAAAAGCTTAGCTTTGATTATTTCGAGCAGATGCCGAATATGACCAGCTTGCGGACGCAGTTCGTTCAGGTGAAAATCAAGGATTTGACCAAAAAAAATCCGGACCGGGACTTTGTTGATTACGGTTTGTTCACTCAAATTGAACAGCCAAACAAAACATTTTTGCAGGCACACGGATTGGACCGGAATGGAAACTTATACAAGGCTATTGATTTCGAGTTCCATCGCTACGAGGATCAGATCAAGCTGGCGACCGATCCTACCTACGACAAGAAGGCATTTGAGAAAATTTTGGAGATCAAAGGTAGCGAGAACCATGAAAAGCTCATTGCCATGCTAGAGGATCTCCATAATCCTGCAATGAACACGCAGGACTTTTTGGACAAGCATTTTGATCGGGAGAACTACTATACATGGCTGGCATCCAACCTATTGATGGGGAATCACGACACGGCTGTTCACAATTTTTATTTATACAGCCCAAGCAACTCGAACAAATGGTATTTCCTCCCGTGGGACTATGACTCAACATGGGGATTTTTCGAAGAAGAGCTCAAGCGCAGTCCAGAAAAAGGACTCGGTCAATGGCAGTTTGGCATCTCCAACTACTGGGTGTCGAACCTGCATCGCCGCATTTTCAAAGACCCGGAAAACGTCAAGGCGCTAAACGAAAAGGTTGAGGAAGTCAGCAAGATCATTACGAAAGAGCAAACGGAAAAATACTTGAAGAGTTATTATCCGATTGTGAGCAAATACGTGCTGCAACTACCTGATTTATATAATTTGCCGCTGGATGTCTCCTATTTTCACAATGAGCAAGCGCTTCTCTCTGGTGAACCAGAGCGTAACAAAAAGAGGTACTATGAACGCCAAGAGAATCCGATGCCCTTTTTTATGGGAGAGCCAAGAAAAGAAGGAGATAGACTCATTTTTGCTTGGGACCATTCCTATGACCTGCAAGGAGACGATCTGACCTACGATTTTGCTGTCAGTTACGATCCTGCGTTTACGAAGATACACGCGCAGGCAAAGGGGCTGACAGGAGTCCAATACACGATAAACGATCCGGGGAAAGGTCGCTTTTTCTGGAGGGTGATTGTACGCGACAGCAAAGGGAACGTACAGACGGCATTTGACAGAGTAGAGCCGGAGGATGCGATTTATCATGGGGTGAAGGAGTTCGTGTTGAAATGAAAGGAATACAGAGCACGGGCATCCAGCTCGGCAACAAGCGATTACGGCATGAGTTGAAGTATTATCTTCGGCTGAGTCATTACGAGCCGCTACGGCAGAAATTGCGTCTGATCGCGACTCCTGACCCTCATTCTGTAAGTGAGGAAGGGTATCATATTCGGAGCCTGTATTTTGATGACTATCACGACACGGCTCTCTATGAAAAAAACTACGGGGTTTTTCAAAGAAAAAAGTATCGCATCCGCATTTACAACAAAAGTGATGCGGTCATCAAGATGGAGCGAAAGAGCAAGTTCGGCGGATACATTTGCAAAGAATCAGCGTCGATTACGCGAGATGAGTATGAACGGATTTTGGCAGGCGAGGTTGATTTTTTACGCGAGACGGAAAGTGCTGTGCTGCGAGATTTTTATTTGTCGTGCAAGAATCATCTGTTTCGGCCTCGTGTCATCACGGATTATGTTCGAGAGGCGTATTTGGTGAGAGAAGGGAATGTCCGAATTACGTTTGATAAGTACTTGAAGGCAAACGTCAATTCGCTTGATATTTTTGACGAACACATCATGATGGTCAGAGCGATTCATCAGCCCATGATGATCATGGAAGTGAAGTACGATCAATTCCTGCCATTCAATATTAGACATTTGCTACAAAACCTGAGTAATCAGCGGTCGGCTATCTCCAAATATGTCATTTGCAGAGAGGAAACGAAAAAGTACTATAATCTTTAGTGTGAGGAGAAGTCGAGAAACTATGGACACGACCAATACGATTAATTTTCAAGATATTATCAAAAAAAGCGTCTTAAAAATGGACCAGTTCGCCAGCATCTCGATCATCGATACTATCATAGGTCTTGTGCTGTCGGGATTGCTTGGTTTGTTCATCTACTATATTTACAAGAAAACGTTTCGTGGCGTTGTCTATACGCACACCTTTAACATCACGCTGGTGGCCATGGCCATGCTTACTTGCCTGATTATCATGACGATTAGCACGAATATCGTACTTTCTCTTGGGATGGTCGGCGCCTTGAGTATTGTGCGGTTCCGTACCGCCATCAAAGACCCGTTGGATATTGTCTTCATGTTTTGGTCGATCTCGGTAGGTATTGCGACCGGGGCAGGTGTGTACCCGGTTTCCGTCCTAGGATCATTGGTGGTGGCGGCTGTCATTGTCGTATTATCCAAGCGGCAAATGAGAGATGTTGCTTATCTGCTCATTATTACCTATCAGGATCAAGCCAATGACGGGGTCAAATACCAGTTGAACAAGCTAAAATACACCCTGAAATCAAAGACAGTCAACAAAGAGATGGTGGAATTGATTGTAGAAGTAAAAATCAAAGGAGATAATACGGCATTTGTTCAAGATATTTCAGAGGTAGAAGGTGTGAAAAACGTATCATTGGTTAGCTACGATGGCGATTATGCACCATAGCTGATTCTACAAAAAATCCCTTTCTGACGACTCCTTTACAGGCTGTCAGGAAGGGATTTTTTCTTTGATGATCAGTCTCGTACTTGAACCTTGCCGAGTGTGTATCTTCCGTCCGCTCTTTTTCCTTCCATGGCAAATTGAATACCCGGTTCTTCCGTATCGGGATCGAGGATCGCTACACAGAGTGTATATGTTCCTTCTGGAAGATCATCGGGGATTTCCAAGCTTTGCTTGACGGTTTTCTTGCCAGGAAGCCATTTGCGGATGTCTTCGTCCGTTTTGGTCTTGGCTACGATCTCCCCATCTTCATCCGCGAGTGACAGCTCGAGAATCCACGGGAAATAAAAAGGAGCGACACCGCGGTTTTGCCAATCCATGGTCACAGCGAGGCTTTCTCCGGGCTCAACTGCTTTGGCATGTGTCTCTTTGGTGATGGAGAAGCGGTAGCCAATCGTGTTTAAAAAGCGGTCCAAATATTGTTGTTGTTCGCCATCTTTTTCGAACCGTGCAGGGGTATTGGGGCCAAGCCAGCTAATATGCGAAGCTTTGGCTTGTGAGATCACCTGGTTAATGGAAGAGCGAGTAAAATAGCTGTTTAACGAATCGGATGGAGAGAACTCCCCACCGCTCGGTGCATATTTCCAAAAGTCAGGCATGGCAGGCATTTTCTCTTTGGTCAGCCAGGATACATAGCCCTTCTGTATCCAGGACAGGTAGCTGTCTGTATCATCTTTGTTGCCGAACATGTCGTTAAACAGCCCCAGTTTGTACTCCTTGGCGACTGGATGTGGTCTTCGCATCAGTAGCATGGAATCAGGGAAGTTATCCAGATACGGTTCGACGTACTGATCCGTGATTTCTGTCGCAGGGAAAGGAATAGACGTATCGGTGTGCCATTCTCCCCAGTGACCGAGGCTTCCTAGCTGTATGAAAGCAATGCGGGGATCGTCCTTGTAACGCTCTCCCAGAGCGTCAATCAACTGTTTGTGGTATTGGATGACCAATGGATTGCTGTAGTTGGGACTATAGCCTTTGCCATAGTCGTTTCGATACCACTCGCCATCTTCAAAGTTGTCATTGTCCCCGCCGATCTCGTTGTATAGCCAATCCGGTATCTCCATGTCCGATTTTTTATGGGGAATATCCATAACGATACGGAGGATGAACTTGACATCCTTTTCTGTCCATTCTTCAAACAGGATCGCATCTTCGACCTCATCAAATGCATAATCCCCTTTGGTGGGCTCGAGCATCCTCCAGGTAAGATTGGCATAGACGAGGGTGTGTTCTTGCTCATTATTACTTGTCCGTGAGTCGGGAGCCAGTCCCATATACGGGTTTTGGAGCACGTCTTGAGTTTGTTTTGGTGAATAGGTTGCCGTTCCATAACTGGAGGCGGCGGCAGAGGAAGGTAGAATGCAAAAAGCAGCGAGAAGTACGCTGTATAGACCACATCTGATCTTCATGAGTGCCCCCCTAAATCTAGTGAGAGAGTATTATTACTTTTGTTCAGTCTCCTGTTTCCATATGTGATACCACTTGGTAATATGTTCGTTTGCAGCAGAGCCGAGTTCAGTCTCCCACCGAGAGGTCAAGAGTTGATACTGTTCTTCTACTGCCGCATAATCGTCCAAAGAAGCGTACAACTGCATCAAGATCATGTAGCTGTCCTCTTCAAGCGGGTGCAAATGCTGAATGCGTTGGTTGACGTTGATCGCTTCTTGTACTCTGCCGTGTCCCAAATAGAAGCTGCTCATCGTTTTAGCGAGCTGTAGCCACATTCTGCGGAGTCTTTCCCGCTCGTACTCTGCCCACAAATAGTCGTAGTCTCCGAAATAATCGCCTGTATACGTCGCTAGCATTTGCTCATACTCCTGCATATTGGCAAGAGAGAGGGGGAGTAATTGTTTGAGACGATTCTCCCATTCCTCCACATCGATCGTAGCTGAATCAATCGTCAGCTTATAGCCGCCTTCTAAATTGCCTTTGTTGATCGATATCGTTTGGAGACCATAGCGTTTCAAGGTTTGCCGGATGAGGTAAATCGTCGTATATAGCTGGGTCACGCCTTTGCTTCCATCATAGTCCGGCCACAAAAGCTCGATAATCGAATCCTTGTCAATCATTTTGTTGCGATGATGCAACAAATACGCAAACAGCTCGCGGGCTTTATTCGTGCGCCACTTGATCTCCTGCGGCTCCTGATTTGACTGGTGAAACAAAATACTGTTGAAGCATTGGATGGAAACGACTGATTCTTCTTTAACAGGCTCGGCTTCCTGCGCGGACTTGATTCTCTCACGCAGACGGTCCATTGTCTTTTGCAAGCGTTGAAGCTGTACGGGCTTCATGATGTAATCCAGTGCGCACAGCTCAAAAGCATCAACGGCGTACTTATCGTACCCTGTGACAAATACGATCTCCGGGGAGTTATCGATTCCTTGCAGACGTTCTCCGATCTCCAGTCCACTGATGCGCGGCATATTAATATCCAAAAATACGACATCTGGTTGAAGGGATATTGCTTGGTCGATCGCTTCGAGAGGATTGGTGTAGGCTCCGACTACCTTAACGCCGCCAACATCTTTTTCTAGCAATCGTTGCAGATGCATCAAGGGTAGTTGCTCGTCGTCTACCAATAAGGCTCTCATCCACTGTCTCTCCTTCAAAAAACGATAAAATGCAACAGAGTGTCTTCTTACCACTCTGATTTGTCCATACTCTCTACTCTATCATCAAAAGAGAGGTTATCCAAACCTTTACAGTGAAAGGAAATGTGAATTTTTAGCAAGCGATGGAGGTCAGAACACGCTCAAGCTCGTCAAATGATACAAACCGGGCTTGCCGAAATACTTCTTTTCCGTCCATAAACAGCAGGATAGCTGGAGCAGTAAATACGAGATACTCTCCGGAAAGATTGGGTATTTTCTCCATAGATACCACCATACTTTTCACTTGTGGATATTGTTTCAGAAGTTCTACCGTTCTAGCGTAGGTGACATCGCAAACACCACAGTTTGCCGTTTTTATAAACAACAGACTCGTCGGATGACGTTCAATCTCTGCAAGTAGTTCAGTCAGTTCGAGATACTCCTGCATGGTTCGGTATACCCACCTTTCGTCGCCGTACATTTCTACTAGAATAGCATAAAAAAAAGTTTGCCTCATGAAACGACAACGGAGGTAATCTCCAAGGGAATGAAAGCGCTTTTCCAAAAAAACATTAAAAAAGTTGGATATTTTTGCAACAATTTTCCCTAATGCACAGTCTGTAATGGTGAAATTTTCCTCAAAAAGCAGGAAGGAGGACATATGGTGTTATCTTGGTATGTCATCATTCCCATTCTTTTCGTAATGGCAGTCGCTATGTATACCGACCTACGCCGCCGTCTCATTTACGACTGGCTGACGCTTCCGGGAATTGTATATTTTCTCGTTCTGCATGCATACCTTCATCCAGAGAAATGGCTGACTTATGCGATGGGAGTTATTGTGCTGGGGGGAATTTCATTACTTATGGCGGTGATCAGCAACGGTCAGATGGGCGGAGGAGATATTAAGCTGCTCGCTTTGGTCGGCGCGGCGGTTGGATGGCAAGCGGGGTTGGTCGTGCTCGTGCTTACGTATCTGCTTGCGGGAGTCAGTGTGCTTCCCATGTGGGCCATCGCCAAAATGACAGGCAGGATGAAGCTCGGACGAGAGATCCCGTTGGCTCCATTTGTCGCCGGTGGGACCAGTATCATGTTGGTCATGATCATGTATTCCTAGTGCCTTTCTCATGGGCTGGTGGGTTCAGAATCTTGGCAATAAAACGACAAAGTATGAACATGAATGGATTTTTCGGAAAAGAGAGGGAATCTTCTGATGTTGGAATCAAAACGTAGGGCAATTATTTTTCTTGTATTATCGTTCCTACTTGCTGCACTTGCGGGCTTTCTGTTTCTGCAAAAAATCAAGGATTTGAATGCGCAACTGGGTGAAATGGTGGAAATATACGAAGCAAATGCAGATATTCCATCTCGGGCACTGATTCAACCCGACCAATTGACGGTAAGGGAAATCCCCAAAAAGTACGCGGATGATTCGTACGTTATCGATAAAGCCAGTTTGAAAAATCAAGTTACGATCGTTCCCTTGTCAAAGGGAGACGTCATCACCAAAAACATCATGAAGCCAGCCAATGTTGTGCGGGACCAGAACAACAGGCTCGTAACGGTGTTTTCATCGAGCAATGTCGTCTTTGACCAGGAGCTGGAGGCGTTAGATCGGGTGGACATCATCATCTCGCATGAGGTGAACGGGAAGCCGGTGACGGAAGTGTTCATGAAAGACGTGCCAGTCGCGATGGTGGCCAAATCGGAGAACAGCTTCAAGGGGGTAGCTCTTGAGCTGCCGTTTGAGGAAGCGCCGAAATTCATTCACCAGCAGCATTATGCCCAGATGGTTCGCATTTTAAAAGCGAATGTGGGCAAAGGAGACTTGGGTATTCCCGATCCGTTTGTGGAGCCCAAGCCGGAACAAACAAAACCGCCTGGCAAACCTGCTGAAGCCAAGCCTGCGACACCGCCTGTCACACCACCAGCAGCAGGGCAGCCGGCAGTACAGACACCACCGACGGTTCCGGCCCAGCCTCCAACGAAACCAACTTCGGTACCACCACAGCCAACTAATCAACCACCGAAAACCGGAGGGTAAGTCATGAACAAAGATATGAAGATTCTCGTCGTTGCGGATTACGACTCTGTAAAAGACATGCTGAGGGACATTTTGACCCCGTATGAGCAAGTGCGCTACACGACTTCCATCGAAGTGAAAAAAGAAATTGACCGGATTGGACCCGATGTCGTTTTGCTTGTGCAGCCAGAAGACGGAGCGGGAGTAGAGTTGGTGCAGTACATACAAGGCGAGCTCCCGGAGGGCATCCTCATTTATCTCACGGAAAAACAGGACTTTGTCCTGCTGCGAGATGTCGTTCGCGCGGGTGCGGTGGAATACATCGTGATGCCTGATGAGCTCAACCTGTTATCCGATCGTCTCGACAAAATATCAGATTTATCCCAGATCAAACAGAGAAAAAAGGGCACAGATGCATCCGGCAAAGCTTTCGTTCGAGGGCGGGGAAAGGTGTACTCCTTTTACAGCGGAAAAGGGGGAAGCGGACGAACCCAACTAGCAACGGGCTTTGCACAAGCGTTGAAGCTGGAATCTACGGCCAGTGTGCTGCTCATCGATCTCAATCTTCAATACGGTGGAATCGAAACCTTCTTGTCCTTTGACAACAACCGTACATTGGGCGATCTCATGCCGGTTATGGACGAAATCAACGAATTTCATATTCGCAACGTAGCTCAGAGGGAGAACCATTCCAAGCTGGAGGTGCTCGTCAGCCCGCGTGATGCCGAGACGGCGGAGAATATGTCCGAGGCATTTGTCACCAGGTTGATCCGCGCTAGCCGCCGCAGCTATGACTTTGTCATTATCGACCTGCCAACACACATGAACGAGCTTACCTTTGCCGCTTTGTCAGAGTCGGACATGATTTATTACGTGATGAATCTGGATACACCGTCCGTTCAAATTTACCGACTCGTGGAAGACTTGTTCCGACGTCTGCGAATTGATACCGCAGGCAGGCTCGAAGTGGTCGTCAATCAGGTGGGAAGGGATAACGAACTGAATGTGTCTGATTTGAAAGGATTATTCACCGCACCGATTACCGCTGAAATCAGTAGAGATCATCAAGGAGTGCAAGCTGCTGTCAATCAAGGCCGACCGTTGCAAAAGGAAGCGAATGAGAAGAAGCTCTCTCCGGCTGCGAAAGACATCCGAAAATGGGTACTCAAAAAACTGTCATAAAGAGCAAGTTCAAAAAGGTGGGAGTTAGATGGCTTTATTCCGACGAAAGCAAGAGCAGACAGCGCCAGGGGATGAGGCAAAGCAGACGACACTCGCTGCCACATTAGCAGCTCCTTCCTTCAATCCGTACATCGACGAGCTGGCTGAGCACTACAAGACCCGACTCTTGCGGGAGACCAATCTGGAGAGACTGACCAGCCTTCGTTCAGATGAGATGCGTCTCGCAATCGAACGTCTCGTCTCCCAATACATGTCGGAAGAAAAAGTAGTCATTCCGCGAAATGAAAAGGATATCCTGCTTACTCGTTTGATCAATGAATCGGTGGGGCTTGGTCCACTTGAACCGCTGCTCGCCGATCCGGAAATCACGGAGATCTCGATTAACGGACACAATCTGGTATACATCGAGAAACGAGGAAGGCTGGAATTAACCGATTTAAAATTTCGCGACGAGGAACACTTGCGGCATATCGTGGACCGGATTGTGGCACCGCTTGGACGACGAATCGATGAAAGCTCGCCGATGGTCGACGCCCGGCTGAAGGATGGAAGCCGCGTGAATGCCGTCATCCCTCCGATCAGTCTCAATGGCACACTTGTTTCGATCCGTAAATTCCGCAAAGAGCCTTTCTTGATGGATGATCTGATGCAATTTGGTTCATTCAGTCAAGCGATGTCTCAGTTCATTCAAGCCGTGGTGGAAGCAAAAATGAACGTGCTGATCTCTGGCGGTACGGGTAGTGGTAAGACGACGCTGCTGAATGCGACAGCAAAAGCTATTCCGCACTATGAACGTGTCATTACCATTGAGGATTCGGCCGAGTTGAAGCTGACTCACCCCAACTGTATCGGGATGGAGGCACGCCCGCCCAATATGGAGGGAACAGGGGAAGTCACGATCCGTCAGCTCGTGCGAAACTCCCTGCGGATGAGGCCAGACCGCATCATCGTCGGGGAGGTACGGGGTGCAGAGGCATTCGACATGCTGCAGGCCATGAATACCGGGCATGAAGGATCGCTGACCACTGTCCACGCCAACTCACCACAGGATGCCTTTAACCGTTTGGAAGGGATGGTCGTTATGGCCGGGATGGATTTGCCCTCCACGATTGTCCGTGAATATATCGTCAGTGCGCTGGATATCATCGTCCAGGTCACACGCCTGTCAGACGGAACACGTAAAATCGTTTCGATTTCGGAAGTAGCGAAAACGGAAGACAAACGAGTGGAGGTCAACGAGATTTTTCGTTTCCAGCGGAAGGGGATTGGCGCGAAAGGAGAAGTCCTTGGTTACTTTACGGCAACCGGGGTAATCCCGCGGTGCTTGGAGAGGCTCCAAGTTTTTGGAATCAATCTGGATGAATCCATATTCAGGGCGGAAGGAGGGAAGCAACGTGACCATGCCCATTCTGTTTAGTCTCGCGGTGTTGTTTGGCATCTGGGGCATCTACGAGTATCTCGGTTATCGGGCCAAGAAGACCGAATGGAAAAAGAAAGCGGAAGAATGGTTCGAAGTGAAGGGAAAACGAAAAAGCGTCGTCATTGTTTGGGGAGATAAATTTGACCAGACGCCCTATGCCAAAGAAATCCAAAAAAAGCTGATTAAAGCGAACTTTCCGCTTGCTCCCTCAGAGTTTTACGGAATTTTGATCGTAGGTACCATGGTGCTCGCCTTCTTGCTCAGTAACATCGTGAATATTTCTTTTCCTTTTAACATCATGATCGGGGCAGCGGTGATGTATCTCATACAGAACGTGCTGTTCTTTGTCCGACGCAACAAGTACCAGGAGCGATTGAATGAACAGTTGTCTGAAGTGTGTCGCCTTTTGGCCAACTCGCTGCGTGCAGGTCTTACGCTCTCGCAGGGGATTTCACTGGTAGCCAAGGAGATGAATTATCCCGCTGGTGATGAGTTTAGTCGTATGGCGCGTGAGCTGCAGCTAGGCGTCAGCTTTGACCGGGCGCTCTCTGATATGGAAAAACGAATTCCGACGCGAGAATTCCGTATCTTTACTGCTACCCTGCTGATTCAACGGCGCGCAGGGGGGAATTTGAGCCAGGTGCTGCAAGAAATGGCGGAGACATTGGAGGATCGCCGCATCGTGAATCAGGAAATCAAGACGATGACGGCAGAACAGCGATACGTCTCTATCTTGGTGCCAATCATGCCAGTTGCCCTGGTGCTGATGATGAACATGATGAACAAAGGCTTCATTGATCCGTTGTTTTCCGGATTTGGTCTTTTTCTTCTGGGGTTGTTTGTAATCGGAACACTCCTGTCCTATATCCTCGTAAAGAAAGTGACCAACATAAAGGTGTGAAAACATGGATGCTCTCATAATTACATGCGTGTTCTTGTTTCTATTGCTGTTTGCCATCTGTTTGAAGGAGTGGTATCGGTACTCCATCGAGAAGCAAAAACTGCTCGCACATGTCCATGAGATGAGCGGGAACAAAAACTACGGTGTGCGCAAGCAGGAAACCTCATCCGAGCGCCTGGTCAAACGATTGCTTCGGTACGGAGACGACTATGCTGTCATGGGGCAGCGCATCAACTTTTTCAGTGAGTCGCATGAGGTTGAGGATTGGTTGCTAAAGGCTGGGCGACCGCTAGATTTGACCGTGGCCCAATTCCAAGGGGTCAAAATTTTCATGGCTCTGCTCGGGATCATTGCCGGCACACTGTTTTTCATTCTTCGCTTTCCCTTCTCGCATCTAGGGTTGATCGCTTGGCCGTTGATTGGCTATTTTTTACCCATCCTTCTGTTGAAGAAAAAAGCGCGCGATCGTCAACATCAGCTTCGCTATGACCTGCCTGAATTTCTCGACACCGTAAGCGTGACTCTTCAGGCGGGGGTGAGTCTCGATCAGGCTTTGCGCGAAGTCATCAAGTTTTTTGAAGGGCCGATTCGGGAAGAGTTTTCCCGATTCAATCAAGAACTGGATCTCGGTGTGCAGAGGGAAAAGGCGTATGAACAATTGCTGCGAAGAAACGACAACCCGGAGTTTCAAATGCTGATCAAAGCGCTCATTCAGGGAATGCGCCTAGGGGTGCCCATTGCCGTCACGTTCAAGGCACAGGCGGAAAACATGCGGAGAATCCGCAAAGAGCTGATCAAGGAAAAGGCGGCCAAGGCGTCGCCAAAAGTAACCCTGATCACCACGTTTATCGTGACTCCTACAGCGATTATCCTGATTGGCGGTTTGATGGTATTGAATATTTTGCAGAACTTCAGCTTATTTTCCGACATCATGCCATGATCCATGGCTTCACTTCTAGGAGGTGATGCCCGTCAGCGAGATGGGAGTGCACAGTTCTTTATTTTTTATTTATCCAAATCATGAAGGGAGTAGATTTTATATGAAAAGCATGATGCTGAAATGGTATGTAAAAGGTCAGGGAGCTCTTAGAAACGAAAAAGGAGCACAGGCGATTGAGTGGATCGCGTTGGCAGGTGTGGTCATCGCTGTGTTTGGTGCGGTGATCGCCTACTTTGATAAGGACCCCGCACTCGTTGGAGAATCCATTGGGGATACATTGAGCAATATCATCAAAAAATTAGACGGAAATTAATCAACGATTGAATGCTTTTTGGGTGATGAGCATATGGAAAAGAGGTGGTGAAGGAATGCTTCTTCACCACCTGAACCATATGGCGCTTCATACATAGCAAGTCGAAATCAAGCAGGAGGTAACACTTTGATGAGACTCGTGAAGGGAATAATTGCAGTGATCCTCCTGTTGAGCCTGTTAACGGCGTGTTCGCAGGAGGCAGATACACCTCAGAACACAGAGGGCCAAAATCCTTCTGTTCCACCAAGCACGGAAACACCGCCTACGCAAAGCCAACCGCCAGACCAAACAGGGGAACCAAATGCCGAGATGACGCGAGAAGAAAAGGTAAAAGCGTTGGAGGCAATGGCACAGGAAGGAATGCCGCTAAAGCGGGAAACGACAGAGGACTTCGTCAATTCGCCGCCAGGACGTTTTTCCGGTGTTTCGTATGACAACAACAGGGAAGAAGTATTGCCTGAACTTAAAAAGTTCCCTACTGTTGAAAACCCGGACGAAGAAATGATTAACAAATACTACCTTGCCTTGTTGGGGCTGTTTGCACAGAGCTACCCTGATCCGCAACAAATCATGGATGAACTGAAGATGGCCTCATTTGGGAATCCGGACATCGATGATCCGCGGTTCAAGTTTAAAGAAAGCTACAATGTGGAGATTATCCTGGACGCGAGTGGCAGCATGGCCGCAAAAGCGAACGGCAAGACGAGGATGGATGCTGCCAAAGAAGCGATTCAAGCCTTTGCTGAATCTTTGCCGGAACAGGCGAATGTCGCACTGCGCGTATACGGGCACAAGGGCAGCGGGAAAGAGTCGGATCAAGCACTATCTTGCGGCAGCAGTGAACTGGTGTACGGGATGCAGCCTTACAACAAAGAAAAGCTGCAGCAATCTTTAAATCAGTTCCAGCCTACCGGATACACTCCGATTGCCTACTCTTTGCAGGAAGCGAAAAAGGATTTAAGCAAATTACCGGGAGATAAGAATACCAATATGATCTTCCTCGTCAGTGACGGAATCGAAACGTGCGATGGTGACCCTGTCGAAGCTGCCAAACAGTTGGCCCAATCCGAGATTACGCCGATTATTAACGTGATTGGATTTGGTGTAGACGGTCCCGGGCAGCAGCAGTTGAAAGAAGTCGCAAAGGCAGCAGGCGGCCGCTATGTTCTGATTCAAGATCAGAAGGAGCTGCAGGACGAATTCAATCGCGGGAAAGAAATCGCGAACAAGTGGAAAGAGTGGAAAGCCAATGCATCCTACGAAGCCGTATCCACTCGTAGTTCTCGATCGATCGACATTAGTCACTTTGCTTTGAAATGGAGCCGTATCGCCAAACGGGAAAATCATGATCTAACATCTGTGATCATGACCATGGATGCAAACAACATGATTTCAGATGAGTTCGCCGATCATCTGCGGAAGTTGAACGATGAGCAGCTAGAAATCGCGCAGAAAAAGGCAGATGAACTGGAGCAATTCCTGGATACCTTGAACGAGAAGTCCTATAAGGAAGCCGTGGATGCGATCAACCAGAAGTTTGCACAAAACACGAAAACAAACTAGAGACGAAATCTCCAAAAGGAGGTTTGTAAAGTGAGGAAATGGTTAAGAGGCCCAGTGGCAGCGGCTACTTTCGCTTTTCTGATTCTTATGATGAATCTGTTTCCGCTGGTGGGCATGGCAGCCTCCATGCAGTATCAAGGACTGCAATACGAGGCCCCGAAGTGGGATCAGCCGAATCTGGAGTCGCCACAATGGGAGCAGCTCAACCCACAAGCGCCGCAGTGGGAACTAAACCCGCAGGCTCCTGATTGGGAAAAGCTAAATCCGCAGGCGCCGAACTGGGATCGGACGAATCCGCAAGCACCAAATTGGGATCAGATAAATCCGCAAGCACCTGATTTGCAGGGGCCAAACGTCAATTACTCGAACCCGCAAGCGCCAAATGCAACTGCACCGGCACCGAATGTACAGATGCCTTCTTCTCAGCAACCCGGCGTTGATCCCGATAGCCCGAAGCCGATGACGGAGACGCTTGAATACGGTGCAGTCAAATGGACGTTCAAGGACGTCATGGGCGGTACGCTGGCATACAGCGCTGATTTGCTCATGAATGGCGAAGTAGACATGGCAGCGGGACTTCGTGGCAAAGGCTTGTTCTTGGGAGATTTGGCGATAAAAGGCCTTGATCTTGCCTTCAAGAATACGCCGTATGTAAACACAGTAACAGGATTGGGTGTCGATTCACTCGACGGGATGAACGCGTGGGCCAACTATCAATTTGTGTTGGCGCAATTGCCGAATAACAGTTTTCGAGATATTTTCCAAGGTGGTCAGCTCACAAATTCGGCAAATCCATCCGGCGTCAGAATGCCGGGGATCGTAAAGGGCTTAAATGTGGGCGTAGCAGCGATCAGCCTTCCGTTTGACATCATGGATACGTTCGGTAGTTTTGGCATGGCGTTTGATCCGAGCCAGAATGAAGCTACACAAAATGAGAAATTTGTGGATGGCGTCGGTAATTTTGGCAGTGTGCTGATGGATGCAGGGGTCATTGCTTCTGTCATCCCAGGTGGGCAGGCGGTAGGCGGTGTGCTTGTTGTCACTGGTGCGGTTTTGTGGGGATTGAGCAAACTCGTGAAGTACGCTGACAAGCTAGCCGGAGGAGCGATTACCCGTGGAATCCGGGATGGGGTCGGTAAAGCTGTTGGCTGGGTAAAATCCTTATTTGCGTAACGGAGGTCCTTGCTTATGAAAGTCGTGAATACACCACAGGTTCAGGCTCAGATCGAGCGGAATAAGCGTTTTTTAGAGAGGACAGAGCTGTATAATTACCCGGCCTACGTTGACGGAGAATATTACTACCATGTGGCGTACTGGAAATGGGGCAAAAAAGACGCTGTCGGGTACTTGGTGTTGCGACCGGATGGTGAAGTGGTTCGCCGCCATGAAGCAGAGCCCGTAGTGAAACTGTTTTTGGTGCATGCACATGCGGGGCGCAAGATTAAGAACAATCTGGCCATTGATAAGGATAAACCCATCGAGATGTACGAGCAAAAATACGAGTATCTGAGGGCGCTTTTGCCCAGTTACCAGGATAAGATGGACACGGTGCTTCGGCAAGATGCAGAGAAGCTGATCGACGTTTGCAAAACCATGATGGAAAGCCGGGACCAGCTACGTGTCATTTATGATCGAGGGATGGATCTGCTCAATCAATTTTTCGCGCGCAACTACATCATCGCGGGAGAAGAAACGGCATTGCGGGATGTGTTATTTGAATCCGACTACATTTTGTATGATCGCATTCGCAAACAGGTGCTGATCAAAGACTCGGTGGATCGGCTTTACCAGTTTTTTCAAGCGGATCAAGTAGAACTGGATCGGGTACAGGAGCAGAAACGAAAAAAGCTGAGCGACTTGCTCTCTGCTTATAAAGACAAAACGCTGCGGAATATTGCCAATGAATCCGTGAAGAGCTTTGAGACGCATACGACAGGGAAACATGAGTCTTTCCATTCGGTTGAACAGTTGCGGGAGGCCCACGAGAAGCTTAATATGACCATCTTGGAAAACGGGCTGATGGATAAGCTGCGAAACCCTTAACAGGAAAGGTGAGAGAAACCCATATGCATCCCTTCAAAGAAAGCATTCGTTTTTATGCACGGAACATCGAATCGTTGCTGCTCTTGTCCGCCGTGCTCGTGGTTCCGTTTTTTATCATCCACAACTTTACGCTGAACTACCTGAATCTGATCGCCGCGATCACGGGCGCCAAATTCGTCGCTAGCTTTTTCAATCTGTTTTTACTTCTTCTGTTTTTGCTGATCCTCCAGATCCCTTTTGCCCAGTATGTCCAAAGTGATCTGGATGGCGATGAGCGTCCGATTCGAAAGGCATTTCGGGCATTTTTTGAACACAGCTTTTCCGTGTTCGTATTTGGGATCGTGTTTAGCTTTCTTGTCTCTACAGGAATGATGCTGTTCATGATACCCGGGCTGATTCTGATGGTCTTGTTCTATTTGACGCCGTTTTTTGTAGTGCTGAAAAAACAATCGGCTTGGCGCTCTTGGCGAGCTGCCATGGAAATGGGCAAAAAGCATTTCTTCCAAATCTTTGGCCTGTTGCTACTGGTGAGTGTGGTGGAATGGCTAATCAGTATGGCGGGCTTGTTCCTCGTCACGTCGATTACAGCGACCTTCGGGGCGGTTATGTTTATTGAGTTGTTGCTCAATGTGATTGTTCTTCCGTTTTTTGCGGTCATGTTCATGATGTACGTCAATAAATGGAAGGACGAGGCGGCAAGAGCGGAAGCAGCTATAGCAGGGGGATTGCTGCTCGATGAAAGGTAGCTTGCAAATAAGTTCGAGAGGAGATGAGCGAAGAATGCGCCTGAAGAAGATCGTTTCCAATGAAAAGGGCTCGGTCACCGTAGAGTTTATCGCCATACTGCCGTTCGTCTTTCTGATCATGCTGATTTGCTGGCAGTTTCTTGTGGGCGTCTACGGCGTCATCATCTCTCAGTCGGCAGCAAATGAGGCGGCGAAGGTGTATGCCATAACGGGGAATTCGGGTGAAGCCATACAAGCTGCCAGAAACGTGGTGAACGCGGCAGGAGGCTATATTTCCTTCAGTGACGGCGATATCAGGTGGGATGGTGACGGATATTTTACAGCCAAGGTCGGCGTGCAGATGGAATTGGGGTTCCTTCCTGATTGGCTTTATATCAAAAAGGAGGACCGATATATCTCTTTTGATCGGGAAATAAAGAGCAGGGTGATGAACTAGATGGCACGTATACTGCGTCACTTGCAAAATGAACGTGGAAATATGACGATCTTCACCCTGACGATTTACTGGTTTATGTTCATGTTGGTGTTTGTTGCGCTTTTCAACTTTTCGACCATTTTTGTAGACAAGGAGCAGGCGTCGAACAGTGCGCAGCAGGCGAGTATTGCGGCGGTGAAGGATATTTATGATGAGATGGAGTGGGCTATTAAAATACATGATGCGTCACCCCAGCGGTATTATGACCAAAATTATCTCACGCTCAAACTAGGAGCTGCCAAGAGCCAGATGAGAGCATCGCACGCCGATTGGTCTCAAAGTGAAATTGAATATGGCGCGATTGACTTGGTATTGAGCAACGAATTGCCAAGCAATGTTGAGTTGCAAACTTATGTCTACGCTGGCTTGCAAACGGCAACAGCAAAAATTACTGGGGTGGTTGCCAAAGTGCTATCAGACAACAATGCAACGCTCAGCGGCTCGTCCGTCCAATTGTTCAACAGTGACAATCGGATTGAAGTAACAACTTCTGTAAAGTACGAATCGGAATCGATGGGCTTTGACTTCATTCCTGCCTATTCCGAGCAAATCTACCAGACAGGGGAAAGCAGACGGATCGGTTTTATTGATGAAGTAAGCGGATGGGCGAATCTGCATATCCCTATGTAGGAACGGGGAGCATTGGAGGAAATGGCATGACAAGAAAGCTACAAAAAATGCAGCGGTTCTGGAATGGAATGACGGTGATCATCTATGGCGTTTTCCTGCCGCTGTCCTGTCTGTTCATGGCGTTGGGTGAAAAGCTCCCATATGCACTGCTCTTTTTTATGTTTGCTCTTCCTTATATTGAACAGGCTGGCATGGACCATTTGCGTCGAAAAGAAATGAGTCGGTGATGATCAAGTGGATGAGAAGGAAGGAGTAGGCCATGTCCAGACAAGAACGAAACTGGCAGCGCTTTTGGCGATACATGATGATTTACTTTTACGCCCTGATCGTACCGGCTACGGTCATCGGTGCATTTTATCGAGAAGAGTTTCCGTTGCAACTGCTCATACTCGCCATCGGTATGCCTTTTATCAAAAGAAACCATCTGGCGTTCATCCGAAAGAAAAACGCGGCGATCTGATCAACAGGGCAACAAGGCAAGGAGGATATGACCGAATGCGTAACACTAAAATACGGATGTCGCTCTTGATCAACAGCATCATGATCATGCTGCTGCTTTCTGGCTGTTCAATGGGCGCAATAGGAGCGGGTACAGGGATCGGGCAAAATCAATGGCCGCAGACGACACAGGAATTGATTGCTTCACAGCCTGGGCCGCTTGCTGGTACACAATTTTTCCACGCAGCTTATCCGCATCGAGCGGAGATCATACAGGTTTTGGATAAAATGCCTACCCTGGTCGACGGGATGAATGATGCTTATTTGGATTTGTACTGGAATCAGTTGCTCACTCTGTTTTCTGAGGATTACCTCAGTCCCCAAATGGTTGTAGACCGCTGGAGAATGGCTTCGTATGGCAGTCCTGACATCGAGGACGCCCGCTTTCAGTTTCGGGAGAATTTCAACGTAGAAATCATTCTGGATGCAAGCGGCAGCATGGCTGGGAAAATTGGGGACAAAACGAAAATGCAGCTCGCCAAGGAAGCGATTCAGGAATTCGCGGAAGCACTGCCTGAAGAGGCGAGAATCTCGCTGCGCGTGTATGGACATAAGGGAAGCAATGCGAATGAGCATAAACAGCTCTCCTGCGGCAGTAGCGAGATGGTCTATCCATTGCAAGCCTACGAAGCGAAAGGTCTTGAGCAAGCACTTGGCATGTTTGAGCCGACGGGCTGGACATCCATTGCCCACTCCTTGCGTCTCGCTCAGGAGGATTTGGCGGGATTCGAAGCGGATAAAAATACGAATGTTATCTATCTGGTCAGTGACGGTATCGAGACGTGCGATGGCAACCCGGTGGCAGTAGCCAAGGAATTGTCCCAGTCCAAAATTATGCCGTTGTTGAACGTCATCGGCTTTGACGTGAATGCAGATGGGCAGAAGCAATTGAAGGAGATTGCCCACGCGTCAGAAGGTCTGTATGCAAATGTGACGAACCGCGAGCAGTTCAAGCAAGAGCTGGAACGCGCGAAAGAAATTGCTCAGAAGTGGGAGCAGTGGAAACGGGATGCTTTGACAGAAGCAGACGCTGTGCTGATCGACCGCAAAAAATGGGTGGATGCTTACGACCGGGACTGGTACGAGAAAAACTGGCGGGAGAGCCTGAACATAGGAATGGCGATCGAGCATTTGTCTGCGAGTGGCAAGATTGGCAATGAAGCGAGGGAGTACCTTACTGGGAAAAGGCAAGAAAGAGAAGCGTTGGCTACACAGTCCAAGGAGGAGCTTACCAATTACTTGGTGAGTCTCACAACCGAGACCTATCAGGAAATGAGAGAGGAAATTGAGGATAAATACAGCGGAAACTAACAGCAATGGGTTCCCCGTTACAAAAGCGATTGCAGTCGCAACGGAGAACCCACTGTAAATGTAAAGGGGAGGGAGCATCAATCATATGTGAACGTAACGACCTGTTGCAGGCCTGGGTCCACTCCGACTGCCACATCATTTAGGCCATCTGTGTAATAAAAGTAACGTTTGGCGTCATTGGAATGAGCGTCAGAAGCTTTCACCAATTGGAAGTCGTTCGTCGCAAGCAGGTTTTTCGAGCGGATGAAATCCGATGCCGTCTTTTCCAAATCTGCTTCTGTCATCGTTTTTGTCGCCATTTCTCCGTTTATTCCAATAACGTCAATCGACAGGGAAAGAATTTGCTTGGACTTCGGTTCGATGATGGCGTGAAAGCCATGGACATCGCCACTCACAGGTTCGCGTTTCAGTACGGCGTGAACAGGGACTCCTCTATATACCGAATTGGTTGGGTCCTCCAGCGTGATTTCCCGATCAGTCGTATCAACATCCATCTGATAATATTGTCTAACAGCGGCTGCAGCGATTTGCGCCGCTTCTTCTTTTCCGAGCCCATGTACGGTATCTGGTGAGCTGGAGGAGCATCCCATTAACAAAAAGACGAGAAGCGCCGTACCCAGCCATGCGAACTTTTTCATTGTGAACATTGTGAACCCTCCAGCCATCCCAAGTCATACGTGTAGTCTTTTTTTATCCTAACAGGGATTGTTTCGACTCCCTATCGATTAACCTTTCCATTACCTTACGATGTTGTAAGCTTCGAGAAAAATAGAGGGAGTGACAGGACTTTGGGCAAAAAAGACGAAAAATTCAGATCGTAGGCAGTGTATGTGAAAAACGAGGGGGTAAATGGAATGAACGCTATCGAGCTGAATCAAGCGCTTCAAATGTATGTCAGGACCGAGACCTTTCCTGTAGGAGTTAGCATCCGAAAAGAAGAAGCCGCTCTGCCATCAAAGGCAAAGCGACCTGTCCGTGATCTGGGGTATCCGATTACCATTTGCCAAGCTGTCGGTTTTTCACGGCGTTATGGCTGGAGCATTGCGATGAATGGAGCCGATTTGTCCTGTCCGATCGCACAGGTGGCTTTTGGGTATGAAGAGCAGCCGGCGTTTTATTCAGAGGGGCATCTCGCCTGTGGGATGTATACAGATTCATTGGAAAATGGGGCGAAAAGTGAGGAGGATGTCCCGAAATTTTCAGCAGAAGAAAGCGGCTACTACGTATCGTTTCCGCTGGAGCGGGCAGAGATCGAGCCAGATGTCGTGGTGATTTACGGCAATGCGGCACAGGTCATGCGATTGGTGGCGGGGATGCTGTACAAGCGCGGTGGATCGATTCCTTCCACCTTTTCCAGTCGGGCCGACTGTGCGGACATTGCGATCAAGCCGATCCAGACGGGACAGCCACAAGTGATCGTACCGTGTTATGGCGATAGATTGTTTGCCCAGACACAGGATCATGAGATGGCCTTCAGCTTTCATTTTCGCGATGCCGCCGAGCTGGTGGAGGGATTAGTGGGAACGCAAAAAGGCGGAATCCGTTACCCGATCCCGTCCTTCTTGCGTTATCAGGCAGAGTTTCCGCCGACCTATCAAAAGCTTGCGGGGATGTTTGGAGAAAAAAACTAACCCTTCAGTCGGGTGAGCTGGAGCAGGTGATGGCGATAGTGCATTTCTACGACAGCAAACCATTCCTTGGCCGTCAGCGGTCCGAAGGCTGGGTGAGCCACCGTGTGATGCGCAGGAATTTCGTCCAGAGTCGGTTCCAGCTCTTTCATTTGTGAGAGCACGCTGATGAGTCCATCACGCAATTGCTCCTTGCTTTCTGGTTGTGCAGGTGTGTACTGTGGGGAGGCAGGGACTTTCACGCGAATGGGAGGCAAGGAGCCTTGAGCAAATATCGTCTGTCCGATCTCGGATTTTTCGGTACCTGCTTCTGTGACAGCAGGACCTCCTTGTCTACACTTCTCAAGACTTCCCAGTTGAAAATAGCGGGCAGTTTGGATCAAGTGAAGGTACATTTGACCGATCGACCATTCCTCTTCACTTGGTTTTTGCAGGAGTTGTTCCATGGTGAAGCCTTCTAATTCATGCAGGTAGTGGTTTGTCACATCTTCAAATTTGTTCACGATTTCCTTTGTATTCATGGGCGAATCAGCTCCTCTTGGTTTTCTTGCTTTTATCATATTCGAACGCTCCTGACAGCAGTATGTCAGTAGCGTTCGAATAATTTTTGGGCTTCTTCGCGAATTCGGTTACGCAAGGACTCAGGCGTAAGAACAACCGCATCTGCCCCCAACCCCAGTACCCAAGACAATATTTCTTCGATTTGTCTGACGCGCAATCTGACGAGAAAGCCGTCCGGATGTTCCGTAATCTCTTCGATAAAAAAATAGCCCGATTCTTTTACCCGATCAGCGATAGTTGGTCTGATGACGATTTGCACCTCCAGGGACCGATCGTCGAGAGGCTTGTAATCAGCAAAATGGAAATGGTCAGGGACGATAAAGCGGTCTTCCAATACAATCAGGCCGCTCATGCGGGACAGGCGGAATCGACGAATATCCTGTCGCAGATCACAATGTGCGAGCAGTATCCAAGAACCCCGAACTAGTACCAGACCATATGGAGCAACGTCACGCACTGTTTCACGATCATCCCCCTCGCCGGGCGTCCCCCTCCGATAGCGGAACCGCACCTTCCGCTCATTGATGATCGCATCGTGGAGGAGTTGTGCATGCGCTTTTTCCTGCTCGCGCAGATTGTTTGCTCTGGGGCTTACGAGGCGAAAGGTTGAGCGGATACGGCTGGCTTGTTTGCCTACATCCGCAGACAGGATCGCTTCTACTTTGCGCTGTACAGCTCTTGCGCTGTTGCCAAAGTTTTGGTCAAATGCTTGCTCGACCAAGTCCGCTCCGATCAGGAGTGCAACGGCTTCTTCTACAGAAAAGCTGACGGGCGGCAAAAAATACCCTTCCATTAACGAATATCCCTGACCCGGTGCCCCAACGATGGGAACGCCTGCTTCGCTCAATGCCTGCATATCACGATAAATCGTCCGGACACTCGTCTCGAAGGTCGCGGCCAAATCCTCTGCGCGCAACGTACCTTTTCGCTGTAGCTCCAGAACGATTGCCAACAAACGGTCTGTTTTATTCATGCTAGGCTGCTGACCTCCTCTCTATCAGCTAAGCAACTTTATAAAAATGATTGGACATCTTTAAAATTATTTTAGATTTACCCTACTTTTTATTTTAACAGTTTTCCCTATCCTACATGTGTAAGTGAAGGAGGAAGCTGTGAATGAAAAAGAGGGTTTTTTGGCTTGTCATTTTATCGCTGTTTGGATATATCGTTTTTCAAAAAATTACAGAAGGACCACCTAATGCTGGAGGACATATGGAAACAGTGGGAGAGGCTACCGGTGTGGAGTACCAATCGATACAAATAACAAAAGATCAAATTTATCAGGGAGACCTTCTCTTGGTCAATAAAGACTATCCGGTTCATGAGGCAGGGGTAAAAAACGATGTGGTTCGGTTGTCTGAGCATGAAGAACTGTTACAAGGCTATACTTTGCTCGATCATAGACTCGAAGTGTCGGAGCGTGTAGCCAAAGTATTCTTGGAGATGGTCAAAGCTGCGCAACAAGATAACGTGAGCCACTTTATCCTGAACAGCGGTTATCGAGGTAAGGAAGAACAAGAGAAGCTGTATGAAGAAATGGGGCCAGCGATCGCGATGCCAAGCGGTTATAGCGAACATAATGTAGGTTCTGCGCTGGATATTGGATCGACGCAAATGAAAATGGAGCACGCCCCTGAAGGCAAGTGGCTGGAAGATCATTCGTGGAAATACGGTTTTATTTTGCGCTACCCGAAAGACAAGGTAGCCATTACAGGAACGGTATTCGAGCCCTGGCACTTCCGGTATGTCGGTTTGCCGCATAGCGCGATCATGAAGCAGAATAACTTTTCGCTGGAAGAATACCTGGATTACGTAAAAGACAAAAGAAGTATCTCCGTGACAAGCGATGGGAAGATCTATGAAATTAACTACTACCCTGTCGATCAAGAGATGACGATCAAAGTACCGATTTCGAGCAACTATGAGATTTCGGGTGACAACATGGGCGGCGTGATTGTGACAAGCTACGTCAACGAGGAACAGAAGGAGTGAATCTAATGAAGAAATTGACTGTCGCGATTTTGTTTGGGGGATGTTCTTCGGAGTATGAAGTATCCCTTAAATCGACGAGTTCGGTGCTAGAGAGTTTGTGTCTGGAAAAGTACGAGGTGATTTTGCTAGGAATTACAAGGGAAGGGCAATGGCTGCAATATACCGGCAACATCGAAAACATTCGGAATGACAGTTGGCATCAAAGTGAGTCGTGTGTACCTGCCTTTCTCTCTCCTTGCAGACAGGTGCGGGGAATCGTAACACAGGAGAACGGTGCCATGATGGTCAGGAAGGTTGATGTGGTGTTCCCGATTTTACATGGCAAAAACGGAGAGGATGGAACGGTGCAAGGGCTATTGGAGCTCGCCGGAATTCCTTTTGTCGGTTGTCACACGCTATCCTCTGCTATTTGTATGGACAAGGATATTGCCCACACGCTGGCGGAGTGCTCCGGTATCAAAACGCCAAGATCCATTACCGTTTATCCAAATACGGATCTGGCAACTGTTCAATCTGCCACCGAAGCACTGGGATTCCCTTTGTATGTCAAACCGGCAAAGGCAGGGTCTTCGATTGGGATTACGAAAGCATACAGCCCATCAGAATTGGTTTTCGGGATAGAAAACGCCCTGCTGCATGATGACAAAGTAGTCATCGAGGAAAACATCGTGGGATTTGAGGTAGGCTGCGCGGTTCTAGGAAATCGTGAGGTCATTGTGGGGGAAGTGGATGAGATCGAATTGCTCCAAGGCTTCTTCAATTATACAGAAAAGTATTCATTGGAGACTGCCCATATCCATGTCCCGGCAAGAATTGACGACGAACTCGCTCATAAAATCAAGCAAACAGCCACCCATCTCTATCAGGTTTTTGACTGTCGTGGCTTCGCTCGCGTGGATATGTTTGTCACACCGGACGGAGACATTGTGTTTAACGAAGTGAATACGATCCCCGGCTTTACCTCGAAGAGCAGGTATCCAAGCATGCTGCGTGCTGCGGGGATTTCCTATAAAGAGCTTCTGGATACGTTGATTATGCTAGCGTTGGAGGAGGACTAATCGATGACACAACCTCACGTCTCGACGATTTCTTTGAACAGCGACAATCTGCATCACGGCCATCTGATTTTGGTGAATCGTCAGTACCCGATCCGCTGGCAAACAGACGACGGTATCCTGCTGAACCGCATGCGGCTGATTGACGGAGCACACAACCATATGATGCTGGAAAACACGGCTGCGAAAATGTTTGCCAAACTGCTGAAAGCCTGCAACGCGGAGCATACAATCGTGCCAGTCAGTGGCTTTCGCAGCGAGGCGGAACAAAAGGATATTTATGATCAATCCTTGCTCGAAAATGGACAGCTGTTTACCAGTCAATTTGTCGCGCGTCCGAATGAAAGTGAGCATCAGACAGGGCTTGCGATAGATGTAGGGGAAAAGAAGGAGGAGATCGATTTTATTTGCCCTTCTTTTCCCGATCATGGCGTATGTCGAATGTTTCGCCAACGCGCCAGTCAATATGGGTTTATCAAACGCTACGACAAAGACAAGGAGCAGCTGACAGGGATTTCGGATGAGCCTTGGCATTTTCGATATGTGGGCTATCCGCATGCTGTTTTGATGGAAAAGCTTCAGTTTTGTCTGGAAGAGTATATCGAGTATGTGAAAAACTACGAATTCCATCAGGAGCATTTGCTAGTGGATGATGAGAGCATGGAAATCTACTATGTAAAGGCTACCGATACAGTTACGCACATCCCGATTGTTGCTGGTGAGAGCTACGAAATATCGGGTAACAACGTGGATGGATTTATCATTACGGTGTTTCGTCAGGAGGCACGTAATGAACGCGGGGAGTGAAAAGCAGTATGGCGGGCTAGATCGATTTCGAATCATGGCAGCGATCCTTGTCATCGCAATCCATACTTCTCCCCTGCTGTCCATAAGCGAATGGGCTGACTTTACACTGACACGAACAATAGCCAGGGTTGCGGTTCCGTTTTTCTTTATGTGCACGGGATTTTTCTTCTTGCAAAAGCTTGGCACAGATAGCCACCGAAATGCGTCTATGCTGAAGCAGTTTTTATGGAAGGTAGGGAAGCTTTATTTGCTTTCGATTCTTCTTTATCTTCCCGTGAATGTGTACGCAGGGTATTTTACGGATCAATTTACCGTATTTTCAGCAGTGAAGGACCTCTTGTTTAACGGGACCTTGTATCATCTGTGGTATTTCCCTGGCATCATGCTGGGGGTGTGTATCAGTACTTTTTTGTATACAAGACTATCCGCATGGAATACGTTTTGGGTGACTTTGCTGTTGTATGGCATCGGGCTATTGGGAGACAGCTACTTTGGATTTGCACAGATGAATCCGTATGTGGACAGTATCTACCAATCGATGTTTACCCTGTTTGATTACACGCGGAACGGTATATTTTTTGCCCCTGTGTTTATTGTCATGGGAGGGATGATTGCCAATACCCGCAGACGGAAAAAGAAAAAGGTCGTACCGTATGCTATCGGACTTGGATTGTTCGGAAGCATGCTGGTAATGGAAGGTTTGCTTTTGCACGCTTATCAACTGCAACGCCATGACAGTATGTACATTTTTTTGATACCGTGCATGTATTTTCTCTTTCAACTTCTGTTGTTCGGGAAAGGCAGTAATCGCCCAACCTTACGAAAGCTGAGCCTGTATGTGTATGTCATTCATCCGCTGTGTATTGTGCTCATTCGCGCAGCGGCCAAGGTAACGGGACTGACACCGTTGCTTGTTGAAAACAGCTTGGTGCATTTTACGCTGGTCATGGTACTGTCGTTTGTTCTTTCTGTGATGGCGATAAAGGTGATCCAGCGCATTCGAGGTAAGAAACCGGATCAAACCGGGCGAGCATGGGCTGATATCCATCTTCCTCATCTCCAACATAATGTAAGGGAATTTCAGCGGGTTCTCCCGAAGGATTGTGCAGTGATGGCAGTCGTAAAGGCGCAGGCATATGGCCACGGCGGATGGCAAATCGCGAGGTTCTTAAACAAGCTCGGGATTGATCACTTCGCAGTTGCCACAATCGACGAAGGAATCGAGCTAAGGAAGAAGGGCGTAAAAGGGGAGATTCTGGTGCTTGGCTATACCGATGAACGACGGATACGCCAAATCGCCCGTTTCAGATTGATGCAAACCGTAGTAGATGACGAATATGCCCAAAAACTCAATGGCTACAACGTGAAAATCTCTGTTCATATCAAGATCGATACGGGGATGGGGAGACTCGGGGAATCTTGGGACCACACGGAAAAAATTGCGGCCATGTATCGATATAAAAATTTGCAGGTATGCGGTACCTTTACGCATCTGAGTGTGGCTGACAGTTTGGAAGCTTCGGATATCGAATACACGACAAATCAAATCGCCCGTTTCCAGAAAGGGATCGAACAGCTGAAAGAAAAGGGGATCGATCCACAAAAGCTGCACGTTCAGAGCAGTTACGGCGTGCTGAATTACGGGGAGCTGCAATACGATTATGCTCGGATTGGGATTGCTCTCTTCGGAATGCTGAGCAAGCAGGGAGACAAGGTAAAAACAAGTGTCGACCTACGACCTGTGTTATCACTGAAAGCAAGAGTTGTGCAGGTGAAACAAGTGGAAAAAGGAGCATCCGTGGGCTATGGACGTGCCCACACAGCACAGAAAGACAGTAAGATCGCCATCGTATCCATTGGATATGCAGATGGGGTTCCGCGCATGCTGTCAGATGCGGGCGCTACCTGCTTGATCAAAGGAAAAAGGAGACCGATTATTGGCTTTGTCTGCATGGATCAGCTTATCGTAGATATTACAGATATAGAAGAGGTGCAAAGAGGGGATGTTGTGACCTTTATCGGCAGAGATCAAGAAGAGGGGATTACTGCCGAGGAAATGGCCCAACCGTGTAAAACCATTACGAACGAGCTGGTAAGCCGTTTGGGAGAACGTGTCACAAGAGTCTATCATAATTGATCTTTTGGACGAAAACGAGCATAGGGAGTGGTTTATTTTTTCATGGCGAAGGGGAGACATAGCTTTCGTTCCAAAATGCTTGGGCTTCTTGGGTTTGGCATGCTTCTGTCCGGTATCGTAACCTATCTGCTCTATAAAGTACTCCAGTTTTACTATCGGGCGGGGGTTAAGTACGAAGATCCGCTCGCCCAGGTTCGCTATTTCATCAGGGAGATGGGGGATATCAATTTCTTTTTGATTGTTTTTGCTCCCATTGCGATCTTGTTTTTCTATCTCCTGACCAAACGGTATGCTGGCTACTTTCGGGAGATTTCTACGGGCATTCATTATCTCGCGAGTGGAGACTTTACACGGCATGTCCATATTCCATCCAATGATGAGTTTGCAGAAATTGCCAAGGATATCAATCTAGCAAGCGAAATGCTGCAAAAGGCGGTAGAAAGAGGAGATTTCGCCGAAAGCAGCAAGGATCAGCTTGTTTTGAATCTGGCGCATGATTTACGCACACCACTGACATCTGTTCTGGGTTATCTGGATCTCATTTTGCGAGATGAGCAGATAACACAAGAACAAATGCGGCATTATGCGACGATTGCTCTTACCAAGTCGCAACGATTGGAAAAGCTGATTGATGAGCTCTTCGAAATTACGAGAATGAATTACGGCATGGTCAACCTCGAGCAAAAGGTCATTGATTTGAGTGAATTGCTTGTTCAGTTAAATGAAGAGATGTATCCTTCCTTTGAGAAAAATGAACTGGTCGCGCGGTGTACGATTGCTGCTCATTTAGTGATCGTGGGAGATGGGGAGCTGTTGGCGCGCGTATTTGAGAACATCCTGACCAATGCGATACGCTACGGGGGAGATGGTCAGTTTATCGATTTGAACGCTTATCGTGAGGGAGATGAAGTGGTTGTACAAATCATGAATTACGGTGACCAAATACCCGAAGAGGCGCTTCCGCATATTTTTGAAATGTTTTTTACGGGCGACAAAGCGCGAACGCACCAAGGGGGAGGCACAGGACTCGGCCTGTTTATTGCGAAAAATATCGTCGAGAAGCATCGGGGAACGATTTCTGTTCAAAGTGATTTGATTCGTACATGTTTTGAGGTCAGGTTGCCGTATGGGACAATCATTTAATAATGCTGTTGACTCGCGAGCAAAAGGGTGCACGTACAAGAAAAACGATTTGTCACAAATGCCGAAATCGCTGTGATTATTCTGATATGCCACGTAAGTCTCTTCATCATAGGAGGCTTATTTGTGCTTGATACCAAGTTGTTTGCGGGTTAAGAGTTTGGTCCACCTTGCTGAGAGAAAGACTGTTGCCAATTGCTCCGACTGAAATTGGATTTCGAAAGTCGATTCATGTTGTGGTTATCGGCAACATCACGGGTAAATTATACGAAATTTTAAAGTGTTCAAAGTTTCAACAAAAGTAATTTGACGAACTATATTTGGTGAAATAAACTAAAATATGTAAAAACGCAAAAAGGTGATCTTATTATGAATAAATACATTAAGTGTTACCTAGTTGTATTATTAAGTTTTTCTCTATTAATGTTAGCAGCTTGTGAACCAAGCAATACGAATGCACAAGTTACCAATAAGATTGATGTGCAAACGTTCAACTCAAAATTCTCACTTTTAAAAGAGAATTTTAAACCGGAGGGTTATGTTGAGGTAACTGAGGATTGGAATATTAGAAATATTGTACCAGCTATTAATGATGAGCCTAAAGAGTCACTGGATCAATTTCATGATAATAATAAAACTTTAGTTTATAAAAATGAAAAAAATGGTGTAGTAATAATGCTTGGTGTGGCACCAGGTCCTGAGGGAGATTTTCAATGGACTAATTCAGTTAGTTATTCCCCGAATTTTTACAACTCCAAGGACGAAAATAATGGTATTACTAGGGCGTATAGTGATAAATTTCCTAATACTTTTGTAAATGTATATAATTTTTCGGGAAATGGGCTATCCGTTAGCATGGTTGCTATGACGTTAACATCACAGGATGTAGATGTTCAAAAATTATACTCAGAATTCTTAATGATGTTGCTGAATTATTTAAATAAGAAATCTTAATTTGGTTTTATAGCCTAGTAGGTTATGAAATGTATGGACTTTGGCGGACTGATTATGGCATTTAAGAGAAAAGCGTTATCTACCTTTATTTTAGGATTTTCTCTCCTATCATCTAGTATTTTACCAACTACTCAAAGAGTATATTACAGTTACGGATGGTACTGAATTAAGTGCAAAATATACATCGACTGTAAAAGAAACTGTTCAGAGTACTCATGATTGGGCAGTTGGTGTAGAATTTCCCATAAAATTAGTAAAGGTCGATTTGGGATACAAGTTTGTTTCATCACAAACACATGAAGTCGTAAAAGGACAAGAAATTAATGCTACCTTTAAAAAGCCAGGTTCGTATGTTATCAGACTGTGGGCTGTTGCTGAGGTATACAATATATACGCGGATTGGCGTGCTAAAGTTTATCCAGGAGAAGATACAGTGGTAAAACAAAGGCGTATTGGAAGGATTAAAGTGCCGACACCATTTACACACACAGAAGTGAAAGAATCAAAATAGGGGTTATTTAATGTGCGGAATTTACAAAATAAAAAGTGATCTCCCTATTTACTAAGGAGATCATCTTTGGGAAAACTGAGTATTTCTCATTCTGAGAATGACTCAGTTAGATCGTTGACTACCACCTCAACAATCTAAACGTTATTTTACTGATTTATTGTTAGTTAGTTAGTTAGTAAAGTCACCCCGTTAGATCGTATGTAAGAAATGGGGTTCGTAGTGAATCTTATTCAAAAAAGGGCAGGGAGCCTCGTCCCTGCCCTTTTCGCTATTATGGTACTTTTTAAATCAAATTCTCCGGGTTCAAGCCTTCCAGCTCTGGCAACACAAAGCGCCCGTCTTTTCTGATCAGCACATCGTCAAACCAGATTTCGCCGCCGCCGTATTCAGGGCGTTGGATTTGGACCAAGTCCCAGTGAATGGAGGAGCGGTTGCCGTTGTCTGCTACTGTGTAAGCATTCCCTGGCGTGAAGTGGAAGCTGCCCGCGATTTTTTCGTCAAACAGGATATCCAGCATTGGGTGGAGGATGTGCGGGTTGAAGCCGATCGCGAATTCTCCGATATAGCGTGCGCCCTCGTCCGTGTCGAGGATATCGTTCAATGCTTTGGTATTGGAGCTGGTCGCTTCCACGATCTTGCCTTCTTTGAAAGTGAACTGAACATCATTGAAGGTAATGCCATTGTAGATCGATGCCGCGTTGTAGAAAATCGTTCCTTCAACGGAATCGCGTACAGGAGCGGTGTATACTTCGCCATCCGGGATATTGCGTTTGCCGTCGCACTTGATGGCATTGATTCCTTTAATGGAGAAGCGCAGGTCCGTTTTTGGACCGACGATGCGTACACGATCAGTGCGCTCCATCAGCTCTTTCAACGGAGTCATGGCAGCGGACATTTTGGCGTAGTCCAGATTGCAGACGGAGAAGTAGAAATCCTCAAAGCCCTCGAGACTCATTTTGGACAGTTGCGCCATCGACTTGTTCGGGTAGCGCAGTACAACCCAGCGTTTGTTCGGAACGCGCTCGTTCGTATGTACAGGTTGATACAGGACGCGAGCGTAAATGCCCATTTTGTCTTCCGGTACGTCGGCATACTCGTTGATGTTGTCGTAGGCGCGGATAGCGATGTAAGCGTCCATGTCCTTCATCCGGTCATATTCGTATTTTGCCATCAGGGACATGTGTTCTTCGCTCGTGCCTTGATAGAGTGCACGCATGATTTCCTGGTCTTTCAAGGTGACCAAAGGCAGAGCCCCAACTGCAAATGATTCACGCACAAGTGCACGAACGAGTTCAGGTTGCAGGCCTGTATTTTCGATCAGAACTTTTTCGCCTTTTTGCAAATGGAGTGAGTAACGGACGAGACGGCTTGCCAGTTCATTAATGCGTGGATCTGCCATAGGTGGTAACCTCCGTAGTAAAATAATTTTGATTAATGATTAATTTGTATTATTACACAACTGAACGAGGGCTCGCCAGTGTGTTTGATGCTTGGATTACAGGCAAGCCTCGTAAATCGCGATCACATCAGATTCATTCAATTTTCGTGAGCTAGGCAGATACCCGATTCCGCGTCCGCCGATGCGAACCGCTTCTTCCGCCATTTGCGCCAGCGATTGTTTGGTCACGCCGAAGTCAGACAGACATTCTGTGATTCCCATGCGCTCATACCAACGGCGAACGGCTTCAATCGTTGCTCGTGCTGCTTCGCCCTCGTCCTCCACGGTAACGCCAAAGCAATGACGTCCCATACGGGCTAGTCTCTCGGGCCGGTCTTGCAAAATCACCTGTTCGAAATAAGGAAGGGACAGGATCGCCAGTCCACGACCATGAGCCATATCGTAGATCCCGCTCAGCGGATGTTCAATTCCGTGCAACGGCATACCAGCACCGCGACCGCCAGCAGCGAAGGGACTGATGCCCAGCGTGCTCGCCCACAAAAGGGTGGATCGTGCTTCTGCATGGTCTGGTTGCTGGATCGCTGTGATGGAGTGCTCGACGACGAGACGAATGAGTGTTTCGGAAATCCCGTCCTGAATGTGGGTACCTTCCGCGCTGATCAAATAGTTTTCAAACAGATGGGAAAAGATATCGGCGCAAGATTCCGCTGTGACGCGAGCCGGAACGGTAAAGGTAACAGACGGGTCAAGAATGGCAATCTTCGGGTAAAGAGCGGGACCGTTGATCGAAGATTTTTCATGCGTGTCCCAATGAGTCAGGACGCTGATATGGTTGGCTTCCGAACCTGTAGCGGCTACTGTCGGGACGGTCATGATCGGCAGTGCTTCCTGAACGGGTACCAGCAGTTGACCAGAGCCACTCGGATTTCCCCGCATGTAATCATAGATCGGGCGTCCAGAAACGGCTGCTGCTGCAATCGCTTTGGAGGCATCCATTACGGAGCCGCCACCGATAGCCAGAATGAAGTCACACTGATGCTCACGAGCAAGAGCAGCTCCGGCATCAACCGTTGCCGTACGCGGATTCGGTTCGATTTTGTCAAAAACAAGATACGCCACTTGAGCTTCCTGCAACAGAGCCTTGGCGCGGTCCAAAAGTCCTGTACGTTTGGCCGCATTGCCGCCTGTGACGAGCAATGCTTTTTGGCCCATCGATTTTGCTTCTTGGCCCAAACGCTCCAGTTCGCCTATGCCAAAGTAAATCTTGGTAGGAAAAGACACTTCAAATGGAAACATCTGAAATTCCTTCTTTCACGTATTGGTTGTACCACTGACAATTTTATCATAAACAAAAGAAAAGAGCCTGCCCGAGGGGAAGGCTCTGCTCGTTCATGCAACGCGAAAGCGATCACTGATTTCTTGCAACCGCTCAGATAAGGATAGAAGCTCTGTAGCCAGTTGACGTGATTTCTCAATGGAAGTGAGCTGTTCGCGCGAGGCGACCAGCATTTCTTCTGTGCTGCTTTTGGTCTCTTGGGAAATGGCAACAAACGCATCCAATGCCATGTCTACCGTGTGCAAGCCTTCGGTTATGTCGGATAACCCCTCGTTGGCTATATGCAGCTCTCCCGTTGTCTGATCGACAGCTTGTCGAAGCTCAAGAAAAGCAGAGGCGGCATCTGAGAGCTTTTGCAGGCTTTGCTGAAGCTGTTCGGATGCTTGAGAGGTTTCGGAGGAAATCGCATAGGTTTGTTCCTGAACAGCGTCCATCAGCCGCGTGATTTCTAAAGTGGCGTTTTCCGACTCATTGGCAAGCTTGGCTACCTCGCTGGCCACGACTGCAAATCCACGCCCGTATTCTCCAGCGCGGGCCGCTTCAATACTCGCGTTTAAAGCGAGAAGCTTGGTTTGCTTCGCCACGTTTTGGATCAGATGAACAACATCTCCAATGGATTCTGATTGTCGACGCAGTTCAGTCATGCGGGTGTCGACCTGTGCGTACGTGTGGGAGAAGCGGTTGATCATCGTGTTCAAATCATCGATACGATCTTGTCCATTATGGGTGACTGTCTGCATCTTTTTACCGGCTTCAATCACAGAGAAAATACGCGCGAACAGTCCGTCCATCGATTGCTTGATGTGCTGAAAGGAGGCGCTGGCAC
>NZ_JABSUZ010000027.1:0-85891 GCF_013284345.1 Brevibacillus sp. MS2.2 | reverse complement strand
GCTTCTAGCGTTTTTTGCAGCACCTGCTTGGAGATTCTGACTTCCTCTTCTTTTTTCTTGACCGTCATATCTTTCAAGACCAAAAGGACATCCTGCATGTTTTGTTCACCATTTTCATAGATGACAGCCGTGCTCATTTCCATGTCGACGTACCGCCCCTCATACGTGGGCATCGCAGAAAGAAAATAGGGAACTTCTCGTTTGGCAAGCAAATAACATCGTTCTTCTCCCTCTTCCAGCTCTCTGTTTTGGCAGTAGGAGCAGAACGGCACCCTTTCTCCTCGTTTCCAACCGGTCATTTTTTCTGCGGATGGATTCATCACCATGATTTTTCGTTCCTGATCCATGAGAATAATGCCGTCCTGCAAGTGGTCGAAGATTTGCTTCAGATAACCGTTATCCGTCGCTTTTCCTTCATCGCCAGCGCGTTCAAATAAAGTGAGACATTGATCCATCATTGGTCCTCCATACTGATCGTATTTCTCCTATGATCCCATCGTAAGAGACGTGGCGCATCTTTCAAATAGGTACCTTCCCCTATCTTATGTGACGCTACATGATGATCAAATAGATAAAAGCCGAGTAACAGCCAGGTATCATCCCCTAGCGTGTACTCGGCTTGCCACCTGAATATTCTCCTACGTGTCCAGCGACGATTCCTCTTATTGTACTTCCACAGAAGTTTTGCTTCGTTCATAGGCAAAAATAATCATCGTCACGCCTAAGATCGCGCAAATCATATACATAAAGGAATAGGAGAAATAATCCGCGACTGGCCCCATGATGACTCCTCCCAGAGAAACACCCAAATCGGCCATCGCTATGAATAACCCGATTAACACATTGCGATCCGTCTTCGGTAGAACAAAGGTTAAATACGTCGTTAATGTAGGGTAAAGGAGGGCTTGCGCAATCCCCATTAATATGGCCCCTCCATACAAATAGGCTGCCCCACCCAGGGTAGAAAAGCTTACACTTAACGCCGCTGCTGCAAGAGTGAGCATAATTCCCATCATAAAAGATGAACGCCACTTGCCGTCAGACGGGATGTTCTTTCTCAATACAAACCGCGATAATACGACGGTGCCAGCTTGAAGCATGAGGTAAATTCCTGCATTCCCATATTTGATTTGTACAGCGTACAGCGGGATAAAGGTAGTCACAGCTCCAAATATAACGGAGGCCGCCAGCATCAAGACACTGCATTTACATAAATGCGGATTTTTGACTAATTGGCTTACCGAACCAAACATCGTTGCTCCCTTTTCTGTCTGACCCTGAACGGGCTCGGCCACTTTTTTGTCCATTTTGGCACTATAGCCCACCACTCCTGTAAGGAGCGCAATGGTGATCATGGCAACAGTAAAAGAATGGCTATCCCCTGCTTGCCAGATGCCTAAAGCGAGTAGTGGACCAAGAATACCAGGCAAATAAGCACATAAGGAATACATGGAAATCCCTTGTGAGCGATCCTTGTCCGGCAGCGCATCAATAATCCCTAACTGTAAGGCCATGGAGAAAAAAGCGGTACACACCCCTTGAAGCATCCGGGCAACGATAAAGCCCTCCAATTCAGTGAACGTATATAATATAAGAGCCGCACCATTGAAAATCAGAATCGTGCGGAGCACTTTGATTGCACCATGTTTTTGGATGATATGGCCTGCCCATGGCCGAAAAAACATGGTTGTAAACAGATACGCTCCCATAACGACTCCGATGGTTGTATTGGTTGCACCCAACTCTGCACCCTTCAACGGAATAATGACATTCAGAATGGAGTTCGCACTAAAATACAAAAGAGTCAATATGTATAATCGCAAAAACGGCCAAGACAGAGCCCCTCTCATAGCTCCTTGCTCCTTCCTCTGATCCTGTTCACCCTCAATGCCAATTTCATTACGCAATAACCATTTGCAGCAATTTCTGCGTATAGACGGACTGAACATCTTTTAATTGTTCAACCGCTACGATCTCTTCGATTTCACCCTTTCGTATGATCATAACTCTGTCGCAAATATAGGCGGCAGCCTGTATATCATGGGTGATGAAGATATAGCCCATGTCGTAACGTTTTCTCAAGTTCTTCAGTAATTCAAGCACTTGCATTTGCACAGAGCCGTCCAAGGAACTGATTGCTTCATCAAATAGGATGCATGTTGGCTCCGTTGATACGGCTCTCGCTATGCATACCCTCTGAACCTCTCCCCCTGATAACTCATGCGGATATTTTTTTCGATAGGAAGGATCCAACCCCACTTGAGATAATAATGGGTCAATCTGACTTCGCGCATCTTCCCGTGCCTTTCTTTTCATTTGTAAAGGCTCCAGAATGGCCTCCTCAACCGTATAAAATGGATGGATAGAGGAAGTGTAATCTTGAAAAACAGCGCTTAGGTTCCCTGCTCTCACTTTTCGATTCTCTACTTTTTTGCCCGCAAACAGGATGGTACCTCGATCAGGCTTTTCAATCCCCAATAGCAATCGTCCTAATGTTGATTTGCCACTTCCACTTTCTCCGATGATGCCAAGACACTCTCCAGGCTTACATTCGAAGCTAATGTTTTTCAACACATGCTCTCTTTTCCTTGAGAACAATCCACCTTTTCGATATGATTTCTCCACGCATTCAACGCTCAGCAACACGAACTCCTCCCATGACTCTCGTAAAATGTTGATTCATCGCCAGCTTCGTGGAGAGCAAGTAACGGGTATAAGGATGTTGCGGTTCAGAGAAGATGGCTTGGGTTGTCCCGTTTTCAACAATTGCTCCTTCTTTCATGACGAGAACTTCATCTGCGATTAATTTGACAATCCCTAAATCGTGAGAAATGAAGATCATGGAGCAGCCCATTTGTTCACGCAATTGCAGGAACTGTTCAACGACTTCGAACTGCGAGATGGTATCAAGTGCTGTCGTGGGTTCATCCGCAATCAGAATGTCGGGCTCCAATACAATTGCGAGGGCAATCATGACTCGTTGCAGCGTTCCACCCGACAACTGGTGGGGGTACTTGTTCATCACCTCTAACGGGTCTTTCAGCATGACACTTTCCATGGCATATTTCATTTTGGTTATGATTTCGTCACGGCTCCACCCAAAATGCTCCACAAGCGTCTCCTTTAGATGAACGCCCACCACGCAAGAGGGATCAAAGGCACGCATGCCATTCTGCAAAATCATGCAAAGCTGTTTCCCCCTCTTTTTCCTCATCTCCTGTTCGGAGATCTCCATAAGATTTTCTCCTCGTAACAGAACGTCTCCCGATTGGCGAATCCCAGCTTGATTCAATCTCATGATGGCCTTGCAAGTCACCGACTTCCCACTCCCACTTTCTCCCACAATGGCCAGGCAGCTTCCCTGCTTCACATAGAATGAACTATTTGGAACAATCACTCGATCATTGCGACTGTCCCAGATTTTAAGGTTTTTCACTTCCAAAATGTTCATCATCCGGTCATGCCACCCCGTTTCCTTCGTGATTAACGACTGAGGCTCTTACTAATCCTTGCTGCTTATTTTTAGTAGTCATTAATTTGGGATCGAGAGCCACTTGAAGGGCATCAGACAAATAGTTAATGGCTGACACGACGATCACGATGGTCAAACCGGGCGCCAGCATAAATTCCGGGCGTGAAAACATGACGTCTCTCGCTTCATTCAACATCATGCCCCACTCTGCTTCCGGTGCTTGAATGCCTAAACCGAGAAAGGAAAACCCCGATATTTGCAAAATCATTGAACCGAAGGAGCTGCTTGAAATGACGGCGATGTCGGGCAATGCAACCGGAACAATGTGCTTGATCATGATTCTCATATTGCTTGCGCCGATTGCCTTTGCGAATTTTACATAATCGGATTCCGCATATTGCATGACTGACGTTCTGATGATTCGAGCAAACCACGCCCATTTCATCAATACAAAGGCGATGATTATATTTTCAAAACCGACACCCAATATTCCGATGATCGCCAGGGTCATGACATATCCAGGAAAAGAAAGGATCACATCGCAAACGCGCATCAAGAAAGCATCTGTTTTTCCACGAAAGTAACCCGCGAGAACGCCTACAATCGCCCCAATTAATACAGATAGAAGCAACGCAGCAAAGACCCAGAGCATGCTGGGACGAATAGCGTAAATGAGTCTGGATAAAATGCATCGCCCGAGGTGGTCGTTGCCCAAAAGATATTCCCATGATGCGGATGCAAATCGAAGCTCCATATGTACTTCTTCGGGATCATTTGGTGCAACGAATGGCGCAAATATCCCAGCCACTGTTGTGACCGTGATAATCGATAAGGATAGGACAGCGACCTTGTCTTTCCACACATTTTGTAATTGCTTCATCTAGAGACCATCCCTTAGTTTGGGGTTCAATGCCACATTGATGATGTCGGAAACGATGTTGAACAGAATAAAGGCGACTGCCAACACAAGGACATAGGCTTGGATAATCGGGAAATCCCTGCTTAAAATGGATTTGACGCTTAGCGTTCCGAGTCCCGGCCAAGCAAAGATGTTTTCCACTACGACTGTGCTTCCCAAAATAATGGGAATCGCCATACATAGTACAGAAATGCTCACCTGCAATGAATTTCTGAGGATGTGCATCGTGATCTTTTTCTCCGGTAAGCCGCATGCCCTTGCGTAGAGAACATAGTCTTCATTCATGTTGCTTAACATGGAACTTCTGATGATTCGAAAATAGATGCCAGCATAGCTGATGGTAATCACAGCAACGGGCAATATATAGCTTTTAAACGACTCCATTCCGCTTGTCGGAAGCAAATCCAGCTTCACGGAAAAATACCAGATCAGCAAAGCTGCGAGCCAATAGGACGGCATCGATGTCAAAAAAAACGAAACACCTCTGACTGATTTATCCACCCACTTGCCCGCTTTCAATGCGCATACCACCCCGAATACGATGGAAAGTACAACAATGGCAAATGTCGAAACCAGCGTCAGCTTTCCTGTATGGAGAAGGGCTGGTCCTAGCATAGACCACACTGGTTTACCCGTTATATAGGAATCTCCAAAATCTAGCTGCAAGCATGAGACAACCCAGTTTAGGTAGCGGGTCAGAAAGGGTTGGTCCATCCCAAGTTTCGTTCTTGTTTGCGCAAGTAACTCATCCGTTATTTTGGGTATGCCTTGCGAATGCAGCACCACTTCGGCGGGATCCAAGGGAGAGAGATGAATGAAGGCAAACGTTACAAACGAGATGATCAGGACTAAAGGAATCGATAGTAATAACCTTTTGAGGATATAACTACCCATGGCACGCTCCTTTTGTGTATTTATTCAAAGTACATCCGCTCGAATGGAAGCTCGAATTGCGTTTGCTTAAACGAGATGCCCTGCAAGTTTTTGGGAGCCAAGATCGACACTCTTCCATTCGTAATCGGAATAAATACGGCTTCCTTATGAACTATGGTCAAAATATCGGTATATAACGATTTTCTATGTTCCTCATCCGTCGTCACCATGACTTCTTCTATCTTTTTATAGAGCTCATCAGCTTGCGCGATACCTCTTGTCGTATGGTAATAGGAAGACTTGGAAGTAAAAGCAGCGATTGTACTCTGCGGATCATACGCGAGTCCCCATGTTTGATTGAAAAGCAGGTCATAGTCACCTGTAGATCTTCTGTTCGCAATCGAAGAAGACTCCTCTCCCACAATCTCCAGATGAATCCCAATCCGTTTTCCCGTATTTTGAATGAATTCAGCCTGCGTTTTTTGAGTGGACGAATTGACATCGTAATATAGCTTCATGGCTAATGGCTTTCCGTTTTTCGTTCTGATTTCACCCGCATTCCCGATACCCCAGCCCGCTTCCTCCAAAAGCTTTTTCGCTTTTTCCAAATCGTAGCCCCGCTTCTCTACTTCCACATTGGCGTAATTGACATTCGAAGAGAAAAGGGTATAAGCGGGTTGTTCAGTGCCATCAAATATTTGTTTACTGATAGTCTCTCTGTCAATCGCATGCCAAAACGCTTCGCGTACAGCGGTTTCATGTACAGGGCTCTCGGTTTTGCTACTATTGGCGACAATGATGCCTGTGTTCATTGGTTGACTGCGAATAATCTGGTATTCACCGGATTCAACCAACTGATTCATGGCTTCAACATCGAGACTATTCGCGCCTCGATCATCCGTAAATACAAAGTTGACTTCTCCCTTTTGCAGCGCCAAGAAAGTAGTTTCGCCTGCGGGAAGTACTTTGGCTGTTATTTTTTTTACCTTGGGCACGCCGCCCCAGTATTTTTCATTCGCTTCCATTACGGCATACTGATCGACTTTATGCTCAGTGAGCTTATAGGGGCCCGTTCCGTTAAAACCACTAACGCCATCTTTGGTTCCCCCGTTCACAAAATTTTTGGGCGAGATGAATACATAAGGTCTTGTCATCGACAATTCGACCAGTGTCGGATAGTACGGTTCGGATAAGACCAGTTCAACTGTATACTCATCGAGTACATTGCAATCCACGATCTTGGTGGATAGCTTGATCCAGGAGTGCTTGCTTGCATTGCTTTGCACCGCTTCTATATTCTTTTTCACTGCTTCGGCATTAAACCGTTCTCCATCATGGAACGTCACGTTTTTTCTCAAGTGAAACTTGTACACCTTTCCATCATCGGAAACTTCCCAAGATTCAGCCAACAATGGTTTGATCCCATCTTCTGTATTTTCTACTAACGATTCATACACCAACCCTTGAGCTGGCATGGAGCCGGAATAAAAATGGGGGTTCATATCGTTTATATCTTTCGAAGTGGCATACACAATCTCTTTCCCTGTATCAGTTGACGCCGTTTTTGCCGCATCACCGTTACTGCATCCAACCAGTAGTACGATTGAGAGTGTAAAAGTCCTTACTAAAAAACCCATTCTACCTGTCATACCCATTCCTCCTGAAAATACGTGCTAGCACAGTTACTTTGATCCGATGCCCTTGCCGATCTCACTGCATATCCTCTTCAAATCATCCTCAAAGCTTTGTACCACAAATGCATCCGATAAGCGTTCGCCCTTATGTGCTCGCGAGACTTCGGCAATTTTACGCTCGTACGTTTCAATGAATGTATCGATGGTAGGGCAACTGCTATCTATGAATCTCGCAATGCCCTGTATGATTTTTATGCGATAGTAATCTTCCTTTGGCATGCGTGGGATATCCCAATACCCTTCTCTATTGATAAACATTTTCCGGATGGGGACAGCAGAAAAATCGAAGTATCTTCCATCTGCATCTGGCTCCGAAAAAGGATCGATCAACAACGAGGTATACCGAATGAACAATAAATACTCTTGATGAATCGCTTCAAAATGAACGAAGTTTTCGATATCATCACGTGATAGACACTCCAGTCTCACCGGATAGTTATCATCCGTCATGAACTTCAGCAAATTGACTCCTTTCATATTGAGCTTTTCCACCACATTTGTGATCTCTTTCCATTGGGTCAGCATATCGCGAATGAGAAATTGCGTGATGGGGCCCTCTGGAAACATTTTGTATACGTACTTTTTGATTGTTTCTTCTCCAAATATCACACGAAGGGAGAAATCATTCATAAACAGTGGCGGATGCACATACAGGGATATGTTTCTCGTTTCCGCCTCAATTGGAGAGTCCATGACTTCCAAATCGATACCTACTTGCTCATATAACTCACATAATTTTTTTACATACTGGGATGGAGAGTGCGTCGAGCCCATGTAAACTTTTTTCTTAACACCTGTCGTAATCACACGATTGGAAGGCTTTTCGTGGAACCAGCGAGTATCGCCAAGGTATGTAGAAAAACTGATAATCTCCGCATTTGAATGAATACTGTTTAGATAATGGCGTAGTAAACTGTTGGAACCAAAGGTCGGAGAAACTAAAACCAAGCACTTTACTTGCTGTAAGACCTGACCATCGATTTGTTGTAAAACCTCAACATAAGCATCTGTGGTGACAGCTAATAGGAAGGTATCCCACTCCCCTGTGACAGTCCCATATCCCTGGAATACATGGTCGATTTGGCATTCGCCTTCCATCGTTTGATGCTTTTCATTTTGAATATCTACGCGAATTTGCTGGCTATTTTGCTTAAGTTCAGTAAAGAATGATTCGGAACGAACAGACTCACGCCCAACGATCCCAATGTAGCAATCCCTTTGTTTTTTAAGCAGGACAGCCATTTGAATAGAAGCAGGACCTGTTCCCAATAACAAGATTCTTTTCAAAGCACCCATAAAAACCTCCTTATAAAATCAGCATGCAGCCGATGCTTTTTTATACAAAGCGATATCAAACACATGGTCGGGACGCAAGATGGTTTCAATCAGCGTCCATTTCCGCTCATCTACCTCTCTCATAGGGTAGTTAAACAGGGACTTCATTTGATTACCGTATCGGATCGCCACGATCACTTGTTCGTTTGTCAATGGATGCAATTGTTCCAGCAGGTCATATTTATTTGCAACCGTCGAACTAAAGATGATATGGGTTGCATCCTTCGTCACATCGAGTCGTTCCACAAACTCTTGCTCCAAGCGGATAGGCAATCCACTTCCCAGCCTTTCTACAACACTCCGCCCTAGCTTGATAGCCTCCTCATCAATGTCGATTCCAACTACTTCTGCTCCCGTTCGCTTCGCAATCAACAATGGCGTCATGGGAAATGAGCCTGAGCCAACCATCAACACCTTTGAATCAGCAGTAACTTGGAAACTCCCAAATTCTTCTTCAATACATGATTCTATGTTTTGAAAGTAGTCGGTCTTATCAGCAATCCCATCAAGCAGCTTCAACGCACGATATTTCTCCATAATAGCAACGCAAATCGCCGACGATTTCCTTACATCCTCCACAAGCTGATCCAAGTGGCTTACGATTGACTGTTCTAGTTGCTCCCAGGCTTCTTTGTTTCTTTCATCTGTTATGAAGGAAGAATACTCATCGATGATCTTCTCTAACTCCGAGCTCTGATGGATGGTGCCGTCATATCGGTCGGCTAAATGGGTGAACCTTTCTAGAAATGCAGTCAAATGCTGTTGCAACTGTTCAGGTCTATTCATTCAGTTCTCCCCTTGCTAAATAAAATGTGACACCTCAAACGGTATCGTGTATCTCGATGAATGCTTTGCCTCGTGCCACAATTCCGACTGCCCCCTCAATTTTCAGGCTTGTTACCGCCTCTCTTTGCCAAATGGCCGTTACATGAATCGTGCCTCCCGGTTGCCTGATTGGAGCAGCGATATCGCCTTGCTTTTTCCAAGCCAGATAGGCTCCAAGTGAAGCAGTACCTGACCCACAGCCTCTTTCCCAGATCATGCTATCTACAGGCGGAACAAAAATCAGCGGAGCCATTTCATTCGAAGCTGGCTGATACAATAGCACCCCGATCAAATTCGCCCCTACAGTTACTCCCAGCAGCTTGGCTAAAGATTGTGCACGTTTTCTTACCGCTTTACTGAACTCGTCCACTTCAATCACGATGTGAAAGAAACCAGGATACCTCACAATCACCATGTTGATTTCGTCGCCATCATAGTTGATTGATTGCTGCTCGATCTTTTTAGGAAGGGGCATCGAAACTTGGCAGTAATATTCGTCTTCGATTCTTTTTACTCGACAAGCAACGAAATGATCTGTACCCGAAGCTTCCAATACAATGTTGGTCCACTCCTGATGCTGTAGACCATTTTCATGCGCGATGAACGTCGCTAATGCCATGCATGCATTGCCGCAAAACTCACCCCCAGCCATTTGCAGATAGGCTGCCGCTCCATCATGATTTGATTTTTCGATAAACCCCACTTGTTCAGCATGGACACTATCGTAGGACATTATTTTTGAGGCGATCAGCGTATGCTCTTCAGTTGGATGATTATTTTTCACAAGAATGGTCATATTTTGTGTGGGATTAAACTTTATAAAATCGATTTCCCGTTTCATCACAACCTACCCTCTTACCCTATTTTTGATGAACAACTACTTACTTCACCCTAAACGTAATCATTACGATTTAATTAAGAAAAAAATAAACCGTAATGATTACGATTATTAACGAGTAAATCATAACCACAATTTGGTTATCTGTCAACTGCACAATTCAAACAGGTCAGTCAGCATGCAAAAAGAATACCTTGACTTAACAAAGTAGAACGGGTAATCTTTACCCGCTACTATAAACGACAGTTCCACCGGAATTTTATACTGGAGAAAGGTTGTATTGACTTCATGGACTTATCTCACACTACTACCAAGAAACAAGCCAACAAGGAAAAGTCTTCTATCTCTTTGCTCTCTCTTACCGTGGGCTCTTTTGCCATTGGGATGACGGAATTTGTCATTATGGGGCTTTTGCCGAATGTTGCAGAGGATTTGGGGGTTAGTATCTCTTCCGCGGGTCAACTCATTACCATGTATGCGCTAGGGGTAGCCGTCGGTGCACCGATACTGACAGTCCTCACCCACCGAATTCCCCAAAAGAAGCTACTCTGTCTACTAATGGTTCTATTTATTCTCGGAAACGGAATCTCTGTTTTTGCTCCCAACTATGAGATACTGATGGGGGCACGCCTGATCACCGCTTTGACACACGGGACATTCTTTGGAGTTGGGGCTGTTGTAGCCTCCAGTCTGGTAAGTCCAGACAAACGTGCCGCAGCCGTTTCTATCATGATGGCAGGCCTGACGATCGCCAATATCATTGGTGTACCTTTGGGGACTTTCATCGGTCAGCACATGGGATGGCGAGCATCATTTGGCTCTATTGCGATCATGGGAATAATAGCACTCATCGGAATACTCGTTTTCGTCCCAAACATGCGGCAAAAAAACACGGGGAGTATCACTGGGCAAATTACCGCTCTTCTCAAGCCCAAGCTCCTTCTGTACCTTCTGATCGGAGCACTGGGCAATGCAGGTCTCTTCACCGTATTTACTTACATTGCGCCACTGCTGACGCAAATTACCGGTTTTGCTGAGTATCATGTTACGTGGATTCTTGTCCTCTTTGGCTGTGGAGTGACCATCGGCAATATCGTGGGCGGAAAGCTTGCGGATTGGAAGCTGATGCCTTCCATACTCGGACTTTACTTTACAATATGCATCATTCTCACGCTGTTTACGTTTACCCTCTATAGTCCCACAGCTGCCGTTTTGACTATTTTTCTATGGGGCGCTGCTTCTTTCGCTGTATTTCCAGGGCTGCAAGTGCGTGTGATGAACCTCGCGCAGCATGCACCAGCGCTTGCTTCTACCTCGAGTCATTCTGCCGGAAATCTAGGAAATGCAGCTGGTGCTTTCATTGGCGGATGGGTAATTACTCATCTAGATATTACCTCCCTCCCATGGGTCGGTGCTGTGCTCGTAGCATTGGGACTGATTTTGGGAATCGCTTCCTATATGGCTGAACGCAAGCTGCAACAAAGTGAAAAAGGGTACTCCATTTGAGCACCCTTTTTCTTTTGCGCTGGTTAAGCCGTTCCGTACGGTTTTGCCAGGATTCGCTCCCACATCGGAATAAACTGCTTGATCAGCGGTCCGATCGCAAGGGCCGTCACAAAGGTTCCCACCGAAACGGGCCCACCAAGCAACAAGCCTAGCACCATGACCGTGCACTCTATACCGATCCTAACTTTACCGATACCCCATCCCATTCGCTCATGTAGAGCTAACATAAAACTGTCACGAGGACCAGCTCCCAATCGCGGTGAAATATACATCCCCGTTCCGATCGTATAGATGAGCAGACCAACTACGAACAAAATCACTCGTTCTGTAATGGTCTCTCCTGTAGGAATCCAGTTCAACCACATGAATAAGTCAATAAACAGCCCGAAGAAAAACATGTTTAAAAACATACCCACGTTAGGCCGGATCTTGCCAATGATGTAGGAAGCGAGAATGATCATGGCACCCACGATCTGCGACCATATGCCGATGGTCAGTCCAAATGTCTTCTGTAATCCAATATGCAGTGTATCCCACGGTGCAACACCTAAATGAGCCTCAATCATCATGCCAATGCCAAACGCCATGATCGCCAGTCCGATCATAAACACGCTGTATCGAATTGCAAGCGGATGAAGCAGTACCTTCCTCCACATCATTTTCTCCCCCTCTAAAAAATCTGGCTTTTTCAGCACACATAGGTGGGGATTTCGTGAATGTTACCTGATTGCCAACGATTTGCGTATTCATTAGGATCACCTTCCTATTTCGAAATGGGCAACCTGATTTCCACGATGGTACCTTTGTTGATCTCACTTGAGATGGTGATGGTTCCTTGATGATCTTTCATTATTTTATTGCTGACAAGTAAACCTAAGCCTGTTCCTTTCTCTTTCGTGGTATAAAAAGGTTCGCCGAGTCTAGGTAGCAGTTCTTGGGAAATGCCACATCCATTGTCAGTAAAGCGAATCAGCACTTGGTTATCATGTAGGCAGATGGTTTCTATGCTGATTTCGCCACTCGCCGTGATCGCATCCAAGGAATTCTTCAAAATATTGATAAAGACTTGTTTTACTTGATTTTCTTCTCCTTTGATCGCTATCGGTATATCGCTAAATATTGTGTTAATCGAAATGTTGTTGAGATTCGCTTCTGATTCGAGAAACTTTACCACACTTTCAATGAGCGGGTGTAAAAGAATCCGCTTCACATGGAGCGTTTGCGGTTTGGCCAATACAAGCAGCTCACTCACGATAAAGTTAATGCGATCTAGCTCGGACAACATAATGTCTGTAAAAATGGCGCCCTCCGATAGCGTTGGCCGCAAATACTGGATAAAGCCTTTCAATGAAGTAAGCGGATTCCTTATTTCGTGAGCGATACTTGCAGCCAATTCACCGATTACGGACAGCTTCTCTGTTCTGCGGAGAAGTTCTTCGTTCTGCTTCCTCTCCGTTAAGTCACGTGTCACGTTAATGAAGTACTGATTTCCGCCATCCGAGCTAAAAAACGGCATTCCTCTTGATTCAAGGTAGATCCATTTCTCGTTTTCTAGTTTGTATCGATACTCACATGTAATGGGGATATTGTATTGAATCATAGAAACAAATTGCTCACAGACGAGTGATGCGTCTTCCGGATGTATGTTTTCAAAGATTATTTGGCTCGTACCTAACTTCTTCTCATGTGAAGGTGAGCTATACGATACGTGACCGTACTTATCAATGACGGAAATGAAGTCTGCCGTGTGCTCGGCGATGAATCTATACTGTTCCTCGCTCTTGCGCAAAGCTTCTTCGGAGTGTTTTCGCTCGGTGATATTGCGAGAAACGAATAGGAAGCTTTCAACCTCATTGTTCTCAGACATGATGGGGACACAACGCGACTCCCAATTCACCCATGATCCATTTTTGTGTCGTAACCTGATCTCCATTTGAACACTTTGGGGATACGTGGAGATTAAGGAACGCATATCTTTCACGATAGTGACATCATCGGGGTGAATGTGATCAAAACTACTCGTTTGTAAAAATTCATCCGGTGTGTATCCCAAGTGGTGCTCGATAGAAGGAGATACAAAAAGATTATTCATGTGTACATCATACTGACAAATAACATCGCTCGTATGTTCTACAAGGATACGGTACTTTGCCTCGCTTTTCACGAGTGCTTCTTCCGCCATTTTGCGGTCCGTTATATCTCTGGCGATGACTGAAGTGCCTATGATCGTTCCTTCTGTATCCTTTAACGGAGAAGCTGTTAAACTAACCTGAACGATCTGACCATTTTTACGGTGACGCACGGTCTCATAGCCCGTTATATTTTTTCCTTCAAATTTAATCTCGTGGAAAATGTCCTTTGTCTCGTTAATGAGATCTTCAGGTACTAGACAGTACGGATCATTCAGGAGGTCTTGATGTGTCCAACCATAAATTTTTTCAAAAGCACTATTCAAAAAAAGTATATTACCCTGCATGTCCCTAATTGAAATCGCGTCCGTAGTCGTTTCAAAAAGTGACTGAAGCAGCTCTTTCATGTTGAACTGTTCTTGTCTAAGGTCGATTCGCTCAGCTTCTTTATCCATAGGTTTATACCTTCCTCAAACAAAGATTGTGAATAATGTTAATATTCTATACCCGTTAAAAATATCCTTGAGAAAATATCTATCCCACTAAAAAATACCGCCCCTTAAAAAGGAGCGGCATATTTTGGCACCAATGCCTATCGACTCGATTCTTGCGTGCTTTGCTCAGAAGCCATGGCACTGGCTTTCGTCTCATGAACGGTACCAAATGGATGATGAGGTGGTGCGTAGATGGAATATACTTTTAGCGGCGTATTACCCGTATTGATGATATTGTGCCACGTGCCCGCAGGGACCATGATGGCATCGTTATCATTGACTCTCTGTTCAAAATCTAAATGATCTTTGCGATCCCCCATCCGAACAAGTCCTTGACCTTCTTCCACTCGGATGAATTGATCCGTATTCGGATGATTTTCTAAACCGATGTCGTCTCCAACATTTATGCTCATCAGCGTCACCTGCAAGTGATTCCCTGTCCATAATGCTGTACGGAACGTATTGTTTTGCTTTGTGGCTTGCTCAATGTTCACGACAAATGGCTTTGGTCCATAATCTCTCAATTCGATGGTATTCTGATACCGATTCCAGTATCGATTCCCATTCGCATGACTCCAATTGTAATAATGAGGGCTCCAACCATAGTGAAAATGGTTGTTATTCCATCCGGCAAGCACGGGATCATACCATTGATAGTGATGGTAATAGTTGTTGTACATCGCGATCTCCTCTCCAGTGTAAAGGATTTACCCTTTAGCCTATGTGGCTACCTGATGACAGGTAACTATTCTGAAGAGCAATTTCAGATCAATAACAGCACCCGGATGGATCGAATTCGTTCGAGCAAATGTGATGATTTCCGTGCCTCCGGTGTAATACATCAGATTTTTCTTGCGTTTATGCAGCAACTGAAACCATTCCACAGCTTTCTGAATGGAGGCGGGTTGGTAGTAGTCAAAGTCAAATGGAGTCATGAATCGTCCTTCAGATCATTTCGGGCGTGAGAGGCAACTGATTCAACGCTACTCCAGCGGCGTTTCTCAGGCTATTCGCCAATGCTGCGGGCATGCCAATAAACAAGAAATTCCGGTTGAATCGCGGCTTTTCCGCCAAAATTACTTTATGAAGGGGCATATGAAATGCTTGGCTGATTGCTCTTCGGATGACAGAAGGCGATTGTGAAGCGGAATAGATGATCACTTTGCTGTCGGGCATAATCTGTGCCGTACTGCATCTCTTTTCCATTGCAGCGTGATCCGACTGTGGTAGAGTGACCTCGACCTCTATGGTATGGTGGCAATTTCTCCAACCTTCCGCCATATCTCCCTTGCGGATTTTGGTCCTGTTCGCAATGTTGGTTCCCGGCTCAGGGTAAACCTCTTCGTGGCGTCTGTACTCGGCAAGACAATCGTGAACAAGTGGAGCATTTTTCTGAAATGCCTCCCGAGGGAAAAGAACCGTCGGCAAAAGTTCATAGTCCACTTTGATTCGGTAAGTCGCCATCTCTGCAATATATTCCTGTTCCTCTACTACGAGGGCAACGGGCTCGCCATAATATCTTACTTTGTCTATTGCGATTGGAGGACGGTCTTCCAGTGGTGACCCAGTCAGTATCGGGTAATATCGTCCGGTTATGATCGCTTTTACACCTAGTATTTTCATCGCTTCGGTCAAATCGATCGATTTTATGGTAGCGGAGCATGCGGACTGATAGCAACTTTGGCATTTAGGAGACCTGGTGCAGGACGATCATTGGTATATATATACAACACTTGTTGTCCGTATTAATGAAATGGCTCTAGCTATGATTGGTTTCCTGTCAGCCTTTCGCGCGTATCAATTTCTATGCCGGATAATCGTTTGGTAAAGGTCGCTCGCCAATTTGAGGACAGCTCCTCTACTTCCAACAGCTTTTTCATGCCATCGATATTCTCTTTTTCTTGATGCATGATTCGGTTTGCATAAGAGACTGTTATCTCTTTTGGATGAGAAGAAAGTCTTGTCAATCCATCCATATGAGATACAAGCCCTTCTTTTAGCACCCGAAAATAAAAGCCAGTATAGCCGGTCTCTTGGACCTTAACCAACATTTCAGGCACACCGTAACGAACAGATAATTTATAACAAGGCTGTCTCGGTTGACTGACCTGTACGATCGCTTCCCCTAGCTGAAAGGTATCACCGATGCATACGTCCGTCTCAACTAATCCCCGAATCGTCAGATTTTCTCCGAATGCACCGATTGCCAGCTTTCTCTGTAATTCAGCTTCCCAGAATGGGTAGTGCTCATAAGGATAGACGCATACCGCCTTCTCCTTGCCCCCATGGTGGACCAGATCTGCCTGTCCATCTCCCTCGAAATTCAAAAAGGATAGATACAGAGATTTTGTTGCTGGGGTTTTGTAAATACCGGTAGAAACCTCTTTGTTTTGATACTGTACTTGTTTGGGCTTACCTACATTCAGTGAAATCATTTCGATATTCACAAGCGATCACCTCATTCTTTTATGGAAATGCGCATTGCGCACTACTTTCATACAAATTCATAATGGTTTGTTCTATAATGATAGGAAAAACCTATTGTTCGATCATAAATCGTCGGAGGGATAGTCCTTGGAGCTCAAGCAATTAGAATACTTTATGGCACTGTGCCAGGAGTTGAATTTTACTCGCGCAGCCGAGAAATTGGGCATTGCGCAGCCCTCACTCAGTCAGCAAATCCGTCTGCTTGAGCATGAAATCGGCATGCCTTTGTTTGATCGCGTCGGCAAACGAACGGTTATGACGGAAGCAGGCAGAACATTGCTTCACCATAGCTACAATGTGTTTCATGAGTTGTCACAGGCACGTGCAGCGATTAGTGAGCTGCAAGGCTTAAGCAGAGGCTCCTTAAAAATTGGCGTACTACTGACAGTTGTCAATTATTTGCTCCCGCCCACTGTAATCGAGTTTCACCAGCGTTATCCGAAGGTTGAATTGTCTATTTTCGGGCTGAGAACCGGTGATATTTATGAAGGACTTCTAAAAAACGAACTTGATCTCGGCATTGTTTTTTTGCCTATGGAGCATGACGATCTGGAAACCATTCCACTCTATACGGAAAATCTGGCATTAGGAGTACCTGTGGATCATCCGATCGCAAAGGAACCATTTGTTTCTCTTGCGATTTTAAAAGACCTCCCCTCTATTTTATTGCCGAACACGTACTTTTTGCGTCAATTAATTGATGAAAAGTGTCAGGAGCTGGGCTTCTCGGCACAGCCTGTTTTGGAGATGACCACAATGGAATCGATTACGAATATGGTCGGGCAAGGTGTCGGTGTCACGGTCCTTTCGAAAGGCTACCTCGACTATATCGATGATAAACGGATTCGCACGATTCCGATCCAACAGCCTACTATCACGGCGCAAATCGGTATCGTTTACCGGAAAAACAAGTATTTGTGTGCAGCAAGCCGAGTCTTTATGGAACAGTTACTTGCCACGGTAAAACACGATGATGTTCGCTGATGCGGGAGTCAAGATCAGTTTATGACGAGGTAAATCCTTGTTCAATAGCATCGTTGTTATCATTTCGATAGGTATTGCCTATCATTATTTAGTCATTCTCAGAGGAAATATGCTCGGGGCATTCTTTCAAGGATGCTTCATGCGTAAGGTACTTTTCAATGAACGCGCAATAATGGGGTGTATGGGAATCACCTGTATTCGGGCGAAAATGCATGCAGCCTAGACAGGGCTCCGCTACAACGAGATAACCACGTCTCTGCATCGCTGTTATCACGGAACCGAGCCCGATCTCGAAATCTTCCAGTATCTCATCTGGAATCGAATGAAGGGCTTCTTCCAGTGTATACCCCCATTTTTCAAGGTTTGATGCAGCTTCTTTTCCCTTTTTAGTCAGTTGAAGCAGGGTCACTCGTCGATCCTCTTTTTTAGGTACTTTCGTCATGTGTCCTTTCGTCACGAGTCCATTGATGATCTTAACAGCTGTCACATGTGTCGTTCCGATTGCCTTGGCAAAGTTACCAATGGAAGCCACGTCGCTTCTCGTATAGAAAGTGAACAGTAACGCCTGAATTTGTACGGGTGACAATCCCTGTACATCACTCTCTGCCTGCGTCACCTTTTTTATCGCCTGGGACATTCGAAATAGAGCCATCATGATACGGGCTGAGCGATTTTCCTTACGTTGTTGGGGATCAAACATCATGAGCGTATCTTACCTTCCCTGTTCCATTCTTCTATCCATTGTAAATGGAAACATGATCGTGTAAAAGCGTAGGAAAAAGGAGGCGCCCCAAAAGCACCTCCTTTTCTCATTTAGCCGTTTTTCACATCTTCCAGGCTTGCCCCAAAGTTAATGTGGTAGACGTTTCCGTCAATCACGAGAGCAGGTACTGATTGAATACCAGCCTTCTCTGCTTCTTCAAGGCGGTTCCGCTCCGTACCAAGGTGGACAATTTCAACATCGAGCTTTGTTTGATCCAGGTAATCAAGGACGACTTGCTCCGCATCTACACATACTGGGCAACCTGCATGATAAAAAATGGCTTTTAGCATTTGGAATCAGCTCCTAATGATTTTATGTAGCATTGCTACGTATTTGATTATAGGAGCGACCAGCTTTCGGAACAATTACAAATTCCCTATGATTATCATAGGGAATGACAATGAATGAGACCTTCCAAAACAGGAAGAGCTACATTTGTAAAAGAAAGCAATTCAAGGACTTTGTGCTGATCCCAATTATCTGTAAGTCCGATAGGTGGAACTAATAAATCAAAAGAACGACTCTGCGAAGGCTCTGGAATGCACGCCCGCTCTGACCTGTTTCTTGGAAACACTCACCGCACAGAGCCCATCGTTAATCATTCGTGACGTCAATCCATTCCCGCTTTTTTCAACAAAACATGCACAACCAAGCCCCTTTCCAAGGATGGAGCAATAGAGATGCTTCCTTCGTGATCTGCGACAATCGCCTGGGCGATGGCCAGACCGATCCCGCTTCCTCCCCTTTTTCGTGTACGGGATTTGTCCACACGATAAAATCGCTTAAAAAGGTGGGGAATCTCCTTGGCATGAATACCGATCCCTGTATCCTCTACCACAATGTGCACGGCCTTTTCATCCCCATATGCTCGTACCTTCACTTGTCCTTCATCTGTGTATTTCCGTGCATTGTCCAAAAGGATGTCCAATAATTGTCGAATCCGCTCACGATCCATCAAAAGGACAAGAGCTTCTTCCCATTCAAAAAGCAGCTTGATTTGTGGAGGGAAAATGGGTACCCACGCTTGCTTTACTTCAAGTAGCAGTGGGGTTAATGGCTGAACGACTTTCGTTGAGCCTGGTTGTGACGTATGCTGCAATTTAGCGAGCGATAGCAGGTCATCAATGAGTTTGAAAAGTCGTTTACACTCCTGCTGAACAGCAGCGAGTGCTTCATCTCTTACTTCAGGCTTGTGCTGCCCCCATCTTTGCAGAAGACTTACATACCCTTCAATAATCGAGAGTGGTGTACGCAACTCGTGTGATGCATCTGTGACGAATCGCTGCTGATAGACCATTGCTTCTTCCATACGGTCTAGCAACAGATTAAAGGCATGGATCAGCTCGTAGATTTCATTCTCTACGTGATGATGGTGAATTCGTTGGGAGAGACGTTGAGGGAAAATGGAATGGATTTGCTGGATAAGATGATCGAGAGGCTTAAGTCCCCAGTTACTCAACCAATAGCCCCCAATCGCGGAAAGTAACAAGGTAAAAAAGGAAGAGAGAAAAAGAATCGTGAGCAAGATGGAAAAATACCATTCAAGCGCCTCTGTCGTCGTAGAAATCTGCACAAACAAAAGCTCGGATGTGAACGGTAGCTGTACCGGCTCTTTAGCCACCAAGGTTCTTTCATAATAGTCTTCCGGCTCTTTTGTCCAATTGGCTCCCTGTATCGAAGCGATTTCCTTGCCGTTTTGGTCGCTAATGTTTATGGATTGATTGACGTCAGCGTAATTGGTTAACAAACGAGTCAAATAGTTAATTGTCAGCGATGCTTCCTCGGTGATTTCCGTTTTCAAATCGGCTGCGATGGCCGTTGCTTTCTGATTGAGCAATTTTTGCTCATGTTGATGGACGAGATTAGAGGTGCTGAAAAAAATAAAAATGGACAAAAAGAGAAGCAGGACCAGCATGCCAGAGCTAAAAAACAGCGTGAGTCTCCATTTGAGTGAGTGTCTGCGATGTGTAAGCACTGCGTTCTCCTTTTAATCTCGTAGTGTATATCCAATTCCTCGCACGGTATGAATCAGTTTGACGGATGGATCACTTTCAATTTTGTTCCGTAAATACCGGATATACACATCCACGATGTTGGTATTCCCCATAAAGTCAAAACCCCAAACGGCTGTGAGAATTTGCTCTCGCGAGACCGCTTGCTCCTTGTTTTGAACCAGATAAAAAAGCAAATCAAATTCGCGTGGTGTTAACATGATTTCCTCTTCATCGAGGAACACGCGCCGCGCGTTTGGCTGGATACGCAATCGGCCAACCACTATCTCTTGATTCGCTTTTGATTCCCGCTGACGCAATAAGGCCCGAATCCGGGCAAATAACTCCTCGATGGCAAACGGCTTCGCCAGATAGTCATTGGCTCCACTGTCTAATCCCGTCACGATATCCGGAACCTCTCCACGAGCCGTGATCATAACAATGGGGACATCTTTGGTTTCCCTAATTCGTCGGCATAATTCTATCCCCGATAATTCGGGCAGCATGACATCCAGCAGGATGAGGTCGTACTCAACCGTTAGTGCCTTTTCTAATCCGGAAAGCCCGTCGTATTCAATATCCGTCGAAAATCCTTCATTCTCTAACTCCAACTGTAAGTATCTTGCCAAGTTATGCTCATCTTCCACGAGTAGCAAATAGCCTTTTCCATCTGGCGTAGGCATGTATATCATCTCCGTTTGAATATCTTACCAACAGTTTTCTCAGGAAACTCTCATGAAATTCTACCGGGAATCTTAGTTTTGTTCTGTACGATAAGAGCGTGGATGAGAAACACACAACAAGATCAACCATTCAGAAGGAGGAACATCATGACAAAGCGCAACTGGAAAGGTACAACTACTACGGTCGTAGCTATTCTAATGGGAACTTCTCTTCTCATGAACGGACAAGCCTACGCGGCTTCAGAGACAAATCTCACCTCCACAACTACACATAAACTGGATAAACAGCAGAAAAAACATAAGAATGAGCAGAACTTGCAACAAAGCATCGAAGCATCAGTTGAAGATCAGAGCAATGAACAGACTGAAATTCAGCAATTTTATCAAATGGTGCAAGATGGTACGAATAACGACCTGACAGCCAATGAGGAAAGCACTACGGACCAAAATGGAACAGATTCATCTTCAACCATTTCTGATCCAAGCACTGAGAAAGATAATAGGGCTACGAATACTTCCGCCCCCTCTTCCGACATTGCCGATCAGGTCATTTCAAAAGGCTTGAAGTATAAAGGCGTACCCTATAAGTACGGTTCGAGCAAAAAAACAACGCGTACATTTGATTGCTCTTCCTTTACACAGCGAGTGTTTAAAGAGGTCGGAATAAGTCTGCCGCGAGACTCACGTCAACAGTCCAAAGTCGGTAAAAAAGTCTCGAAGGATCAACTGCAAAAAGGAGATCTTGTGTTCTTCCGCAGCTACGGCAGCTCATCTTCTCGCATTACCCATGTTGCCATCTACGCTGGAGACAATAAGCTGCTGCATACGTACGGTAAGCCGGGAGTCACGACAACCAAATTTGAAGGGACTTCCTGGGAAAAACGATTTGAGCTTGGAAGACGTGTGATTTAATCATCTTCTTGGGCAGCTGCTGAGTGCTTCAGCAGCTTTTTCCTATCTCCTAAAAACGAACGGCCTGATTCGCTCACCTTCACGAAGGAAATGGGAGAAACATGTTCCGTTACGCCCACTGTGTAAAAAAATCAGCAAACTACAAAAACTCTGTCACAATGACACCTCCCTGATTGTCACCAGAAAGCACATACTTCCCATTGGTAGGCACTTGAATCATGATGCTAGTCGCCACTGGAAAATAGTAAATTTTGTAGTCGCCACCATTTATCGTCCCTGATACTTCCTTTGCCTCCCGCAAGTAATGCACGTACTCCTCCAAGGATAATTGGCGCTCTTGCATAATGGCGCTGTGCGGCAAACCTATAAATCGGTAATGGGTAGGGTTGTAAGGAATGCCAGTGATTGCGACCTTTTCCTTCGGATAGCGCAAAATGAACCCGTATTTCCAGGCGTTTTTTTGTAGCCACTTCCCTTCTGGGGATAAGTCGATTTTCATTTGTGTGGATGCAACGTCCAGGGATGTACCCAGATGATGTTCACTCAAACAATCTGGCAAAGTATTGTCATGTCCCTTCTCTTTAGACAGTTCGCTCCGTTTTTCCAAGCTTCTGTAACCGCTCTGGAGCACAAAATGCTTTACATTGTCACTGTTTGCTGCGTTCACCATTTCGTTGAAGGCCTCCGCTGCCTTCTCAGACAATTCAATGGAATTGTCTTGCAAGCGATAGCCCTCCACTAAATATTTGTGCGAAGACAATTGGATCACATCAGATGGCACCGCCTCTGGATGGATCAGATCGTACTTGTTGACCAATAACAGATCACCCTGATAAATCTGGTCTTTTTCAACGCGAATCTCTTTGTACTTCGGGAAAGCTGTAACATCCGGCTGTTTTTGCCATACGTCCTCTACTAAAGGTTGCAATAACGAATAAGCCAGTAGCAATAAAAGGATACTTAGTAAGAGAAATCGCTTTTTCATTTCCATTTCCTCCACGGTTCAAATACACGTTATTCTTTCTCAATAGGATGATAATAGGCAATGATAAATGAAATCGTGGACAAAAGATAAAATTTTCCTTAAAACATTTCGTTGTAAAAAAACAGAAAATTTCAACAGTTGTCCTTTGTAATCCGATAGAGTGCGAAAAAAGCTGAAACGTTGTCAATTGTTCCTCGTCAAATGGAGTGAAACTTCAAAAATAGACGAGGTGGCTACCATGAATGTCAGACAAAATATGATGTCTCTCTCCATCCTTGCTTTTTTAACTGTGTCATTCTCCCAACCAAGCTTTGCTGCAACGACTCCTTTTACGGATCTTGCCCAATCGGGAGCGAAAGATAAAATTCTTTCCTTACAGCAACAAGGCGTAATAAAAGGCGTAGAGGATAGCAAATTTGCACCGAACGAAACGATAACGGCTGCTCAAGGTATTCAACTGATTGTAAATGCCTTTGACTTGAGTCTGGCAGCGATCCGTTTTGTAAAGGCTCCACAAGCTACTGACTTTTTTTCCAAAGCAGATAACGATGCTTGGTATGCAGAGAGTCTGATCATAGCGGCTGCGAACGGATTGGACTTACCAGCTGATCTTGATCCGAATGCAGAATGGACCAAAGAGCAGTTCATTCACCAGCTAATGAGAGTCATGGAGGCCAAGGGTAATCTGCCCATGATCAAACTCGTACCGGTAGAAATCCAAGATAATCATGAACTCACCGTGGATTACCAAGGTTCCATTCAACGAGCTCTTGCAAGAGATATTATCGAATTGGACAAGGAAAACAAGCTCCATCCGCAAAAGACCATCACTCGTGAAGAGGCAGCCGAAATGATATATAATGCCCTGGCGTATTTAAAAAGTCATAAGCCTCTGAACTGAAATAAAAAAATGCAGCGATCCTCGTGATGAGGAGCTGCATTTTTGATTTACTTAACCCATAATCATCCGATTCACTTGCCCGGTTATCAACAGCATCGCCTGCAAGACGGGCATCATACTAACAACTTCAGGCGAATGGAAGCGTACCGTTCGTCCTTCGATGAGTTCAACTCCTGGCATCCAGCTGACTGCTGTGGCAAATTGTGATTTCGTAAACTCGACTTCTATCGTATTCTCTGCTCTTTGCTCAAGCGGTTTAACGGTATTGCGATGGAGCAACGCTTCTTTTGCTTGCTGACGGATCAGCTCTCTCGCACGAACTGGATGCATTGCTTGCGACGAGAGTCCAGTTATCCCAGTTTTCACGGCGACCGTAAAGACTCCAGGGATATCTTCTTCCACCTCTTTAGCCGTCTGGGAGTCTCCGGTAACGAGTACGACAGGGACACCAAAGGCTCCCGCTATTGCTGCATTTAAACCTGCTTCGCCCACCTCTTTGCCATTTAAGATCAGCCGATGGATAGCGAGACCAGACAACGTATGATTGAGTACCGCATCTCCTGTTCCCGCTTTTCCATGATAACCGATGAAAAATGCGGCATCGCAGCTACTGTCGATCCCCTGCATCATACAAAGAGGCTTGAAAAAACCGCGGATGACATCTGCCTGTGGATTCAATTCTTCCAAAATGATATTATTCATCGGTCCATGAGACTCATTGACAATAATTTGGGTAGCACCTGCTTCCAGTGCACCCTCAATCGCTGCATTTACGTCTTGGGTCAGCAGTCTTCTCCCCGCTTCGTAATGTCTGTGGCCGGGGATAACATCCTCCCATTCGCTTAGTCCAGAGATCCCTTCCATGTCCAACGAAATAAACACCTTCATGAGCAATAGCCTCCCTATCTTTGATTAGATTACTTTCGGCATTTGGCGCGAACCAAACGCCAAGCGCTTGATCTCACCGTCTGGATGGCGAACAAAGCGGATGAGTGAATCGATGTTTTGGCGCGTGAACAGAAACGTATCTTCGCCAACGGAACGCAGTGGGAACACATCACTGCCTAGAACGAGTACGAGCTGTCTCTGTGCTTCATCGAAGGTAATCTCTACTGCTTCACCTTCTCCGGATTTATATGTACCGGGGCATTGCTGCAAGTAAGCAAGCGGCACTTCACATTCGGAAAACGTGGCGAACTGCCTCTCGAGCGGGCGACCGAACATGCTGTTCAACAGCCCTAATGTCAGATTGGAAATGGGGGCATCATCCATGTTGGTCAAAAGGATGCCAGTTACTCCCGCCTCTGGAATGATGAACATTTGTGCGGTCATCCCTTTTAAGCCGCCAGTATGGGTAAGTAAGGTGTAATCTTCGGAAAATGGAAACACGCCGAGTCCGTAACCATAGCTGCGGCTCAAGTCAATACGGACATGGGGGGCAGTCATTTGTGAGGCGCTATCTCCCGAGAAGATTCTCGCTCCATTTGAAAGCCCGCCTGTCCGATAAACATCTGCATACCGAAGCATGTCACGTGCGGACGATTTGAGGAAGCCTGCTGCACGCATGGCGGGAGCATCCCACCAGCCGGGGGCACGTACTACTTCTCGAACGCCATCGTTCAAGCGACGTGTGTACAGCATGGTAGTATTGTCGTCCTCACCTAATTCCTCCACATGAAAAACTGTTCGTTCCATGCCGAGTGGCTGTAAAATATGCTCTTGGACATAAGCTTCGTATGTTTTACCGCTGACACGCTCAATAATTGCCCCAAGCAAGCCAAAAGCTTCGTTCGAATAGCTGAATTCCGTTCCAGCAGGTCCCAACAATTCAAAGGGCAGCTTCTCTATATATGACATGAGTTCTTCGAAGGTATCGATTGGGTGTTTACAGTGCGCTTCAAAATGTTGAAGTAATTCTTCTGCTGTCGGATCGGCTTGTAAGCTGGGTAGCATTGCGGGAATGAGAGCTGGAAGTGGTGGAAATCCGAGGGTATGTGTCATGAAATGATGAATGGTGATGCTCTTCGTTTGTGCTTCGTTCGGTGTGCGAAACTCAGGTAAATAGGTGATAACCGGATCATGCACGGAAAGCTTTCCTTCTTCCTGAAGCTGCATGATCGCCATGCATGTAAACGATTTCGTAATCGATCCGATCCCAAATACCGTATTCAGATCGATGGGAGCTTGCTTTTCGCGGTCCCGATAACCAAACGCTTTTTCATAAGTGAGTTCTCCGTCTTTGGCTACAGCAATGATCGCACCGGGAACTTGAAAATCATCCATCAGCCTTTGGACGTATGCTTCAAACGACGCTTCCCACTCATTCATCTTCATGTCATGCCTCCTTAGGTTCATTCCTTACAAAAACGAAAGCAATTTCAGTTTGAATTCCGAAGTGTATACTTCAAAAAAATAAGGTTATGAAGTTCATGCGCTAGTAGAATTATAAGCGGCAGATGAAAAAACGACAATATATAATTCTGAAAATAAAAAATATTAATAACAAAGCGCAGTCAAATAAAAAATGGCCCTTCGTCTGTAAGACGCGGGCCCAGAAATGTCGCTGGTCAAATCCAGCATTCCCTCTTTTCACTTGATTACGAGTATTCCTTACGTAAACGACCTGCGATAATGTTCTTTTGGATTTCAGAGGTACCTTCATAAATCTTGGTAATTCTGGCATCCCGGTAATAACGCTCGACTGGGTATTCCTTGATATATCCGATCCCCCCATGGATTTGTACCGCTTTATCTGCCACACGGTTATAGACTTCGGAGGCAAACAGTTTCACCATCGCGGCTTCTTTGATCACATTCTTGCCTTGGTCCACGAGCGATGCGACATGATGCGTAAACGCACGCAGTGTTTCACAGTCCAGTGCTATTTCTGCCAAGTAGTGCTGGATAATTTGTTGTTCAAAAATCGGCTTGTCAAATTGGATGCGCTCCATCGCATATTTCATGGACATATCCAGTAGTTTTTGGCAAGAACCGAGATTTCGGGCTGCCAATCCCGCCCGTCCATTCGCTAGGATTTTGAGAGCATTGGTATAACCCATTCCCTCATGGCCAAGGACGTTTTCTACAGGAACTTCGCAATCTTCAAAAAATATTTCAGCCGAGTGGGAGCCCCTCAAGCCCATCTTTTCCTCTATTTTTCCGATCTGGAAGCCTGGGAAATCTTTTTCGACTAAAAAGGAGGTAATCCCTTTTGCTCCCATGGAAGGATCGGTGACAGCCATGACCGTAAAAATGCCAGCGATGGGCGCATTCGTGATGTAATGTTTGGAGCCATTCAAGATGTATTTGTCTGCTTTTCGTACAGCCCTTGTCTTTAAATTAGTCGCATTTGAACCAGCACTTGGTTCTGTTAAAGCGAAAGCACCCATCATTTCACCGGTAGCCATGCGCGGCAAATATTTTCGTTTTTGCTCTTCAGTGCCCATTTCGACAATCCCTACAGAACCGATGCCATTATGGCAACCAATGACGGTCGTAAATCCATTGCTTGTTTTCCCAATCTCTTCAAAAATAGCGCATTTTCCAAGCATATTAATACCGAGTCCGCCGTATTGTTCGGGGATGCTCAGTCCAAACAATCCCACTTCTTTACACATCTCCATGATTTGATCTGGTATATGATCTTCCCGTTCAATGTGATCAGCGACTGGGTCGACCTTCTCACTGATAAAACTCCGCACAGCTTTGCGCAGCTCTTCTATTTCACTGCTGAATGTAACGTTCATGTCATCCGATCCCCCTCTTACTTTGATGTCGGTTTACTACTTCACTTCGTCTGGTATGCGATTAGTGTAGAGGGTATTCTCCTCCACAAAGTCGTATAGCTTCTGTGCCATGCAATCTTTCCTGCCCGATTCGATTTCTTCCACAATGTGGGCAATCAGTCCGACGGCCCTCGCCGCGACTGCAAATGATTTCACGACACTGTAGTGCAACCTCATATCCGAGAGCACAGCGCCAATGGCACCTGCAACATTTAGCGTGATCTGTTTGCCTTTTTTCGTGCTGAATTGCTCATGAATTTCTTTCATAATAGCCATATGGTCTCCAGCAAAGCCTAGCTCCTCTGCCAACGCAAACAATTTTGGGGTACGTGGATCAACAGGTCTATGAATCGGATGCCCGAACCCTGGCATTTGCAGTCCTCTTTCTTCATGCTCCTCCAGGATTCGTTTGGCGACCTCTTTCCTGTCGCAATCGGCACCGTACTTCTGCAACCCTTCTTGGAGCATTTGGGCAACGTATTCCATCGCTCCTAGATAGACTGAACCCGCCCCCAACAATCCGGCTGCGACTGCAGCTTGCACAGCTTCCGGTGCTCCCAGATAGGTCAACCGTGCGGAAATCGAGCTTGGCGTAAATCCATGTTCACATATAGCAACCATGCACGCATTCAACATTTTTGATTCATTTTGGGTAGGCTTCCGGTGGGCTGCTCCTAGGAATGCCATATCCGCCAAGGTGATCTGTCCAATTAATTCTTCTGTCAAATCATAGCCATGAACATAAATCTTGTCTGATTTTGATACACCGATGTTTGTCTGGAATTCCATTTTCTTTCCTCGCTTTCGTATTCATAGAACTGGTTTACCTGCTTGATTTATTTACAAGCAATTACCGTGCCATCTTGCACATTTCCTCTCCCAACAATAAAACCGCCCAAACTTGGCGGTTTCGCGTAAAGCAACGTTTTTTTAGCCTGCTGTTGTGGACTCTGCAAACTGACTGTTGTATAAATCCGCATAAAAACCATCTTGCTCCATCAACTCGTCATGTGTTCCTTGTTCAATGATCGTTCCCTTGTTCATGACGAGGATCAAGTCTGCATTTCTGATTGTAGACAGTCGATGTGCGATCACGAAGCTAGTGCGCCCCTTCATTAGCTCATTCATCGCTTCCTGGATATGCACCTCGGTTCGAGTATCCACGCTGCTTGTTGCTTCGTCCAAAATCAGAATCGTAGGGTCTGCCAAAATAGCACGAGCGATGGTCAACAGTTGTTTTTGTCCTTGGGAAATATTGGAGGCTTCTTCATTTAACACCGTCTTGTACCCATCTGGTAGCGTGCGAATAAAGTGATCGGCGCGAGCTGCCTTCGCCGCGCGAATGATATCCGTATCAGAAGCGTCAGGGTGTGCATAGGCCAAATTATCATGGATCGTTCCATTAAACAGCCATGTATCTTGCAGGACCATGCCGAACAGAGAGCGAAGATCGCTTCGTTTCATGCGTGTAATATCGACGTCATCGATCAGTATCGCTCCACCATTGAGCTCATAAAAACGCATAAGCAAATTAATCAGGGTCGTCTTACCCGCACCTGTTGGACCCACGATCGCAATCTTTTGTCCAGGTTCTACTACGAGATTGATGTCTTGCATCAACAAATGACCTTCTTTATAACCAAACTTGACATGCTGAAATGCCACTTTGCCTTTCGGCGCTGCGATCATGACTGGCTGCGTGCTTTCTGGCACTTCCTCTTCTTCATCCAAAACCTCAAAGACCCGCTCCGCTGAAGCGATCGTCGACTGGATCAGGTTGGCGATGTTCGCGGTTTGCGCAATTGGCATCGTGAACTGACGAGTATATTGGATAAAGGCTTGGATATCCCCGATTTCAATGGAACCGTTCGTAGCGAGAATCCCGCCGACAATGCAGACGAGCACGTAGCCGATATTTCCGATGAAGCTCATAACCGGCATGATAATCCCTGATATAAATTGCGCTCTCCATCCGGCTTCGTACAGCTTGGCATTGATTTGATCAAATGTCTGTTGTGACTTCTTCTCATATCCAAACGCCTTTACAACCTGATGCCCCGTAAACATTTCTTCTACATGCCCATTCAGTTCACCAAGCGAGCTCTGCTGTCCGATAAAATGCTTTTGTGACTTCGAGGCGATCTGTTTCGTAGCAATGGCACTGAGCGGCAACGTCAAAATCAGAATGAGAGTCAATAATGGGCTAATCGTCAGCATCATAATGATGACACCGATGATCGTCACGATGGAAGTGATGAGCTGTGTCAGGCTTTGCTGGAGCGTGTTGCTGATATTATCAATATCGTTTGTGACACGGCTCAAAATATCCCCATGCATTTTCGCATCAAAGTATTTCAGCGGTAGGCGGGACAATTTCTCATTTACCTGCTCACGCATGTCATAGACGATCTTCTGTGATACTCCTGCCATCACATATTGCTGCAAATAGCTGAACAGCGCACTGATGACATACAATCCGATCAAAAGGATCAGGATATTTGCGATATACGCAAAATCAAATGCGATTTCCTTTGGCTGTCCCTGCATCAGACCGATCATGCCTGTGAAAAGACTCGTCGTCGCCTTCCCCATCAGTTTGGGACTGACAATAGCAAAGATCGTACTCAAAACGGCAGCCAGAAACACGACGATCAGTTGAATACGATGTGGCCGAAAGTAGCCGATCAAGCGCTTGAGTGTACCTGTAAAGTCCTTTGCTTTCGCTCCTGGCATAGCCATTCCCATCGGCCCACCCATATGGCCGCCCTTAGAAGCTTGCTTACCTCCTCGCGGCTCACTCATGCGATCTCCTCCTTTGTCAGTTGGGATCGTACGATTTCCTGATAGACTTCGCAGTTTTTCATGAGATCTTCATGTGTCCCCATACCCGCAATCGAGCCTTCATCCAGCACGATTATCTGGTCTGCGTCCATCACAGTGCTAACCCGCTGAGCCACGATGATTAACGTGGATTGGTTCTTCTCAATCTCTTCTTTTAATGCGGCTCTCAATAACGCATCTGTCTTGAAATCCAACGCAGAAAAACTGTCATCAAACATGTAGATGGCCGGCTGGCGAACAATTGCTCGTGCAATCGATAACCGCTGCTTTTGCCCACCGGACACGTTCGTACCGCCTTGGGAAATATGTGCCTCGTATCCTCCCTTCATACTCGCAATAAAATCGCCTGCTTGCGCAATTTTTGCAGCATGCTCGATTTCGGCATCCGTAGCGTCCTCTTTCCCGAAGCGAATATTGTCGGCGATCGAGCCTGAAAAGAGCAGCACTTTTTGTGGGACGTAGCCAATTTTTGCTCGCAATTGCTCTAAAGGCAGGTCACGTATGTCAAGACCGTCTACCCGAATGGTTCCGGAAGTCACATCGTAGAATCGCTCAACCAGATGGAGTATTGTCGATTTACCGGAGCCTGTCCCTCCGATAATCGCGGTGGTCTGCCCCGGACGAGCTGTAAAAGTGATCGAAGTCAATGCGGGATGTTCTGCACCCGGGTAAGAAAATGTGACATCTTGAAACTCTACCGTGCCTGAAGTCGTCGCTTTCGACCGCGTCACAGGCTCTGGGCGATCATGAATAGTCGAATGTAAATCCAGCACTTCGTTGATTCGGATAGCGGATGCAGAAGCACGCGGAACCATGACGAAAATCATAGACAGCATGACCAATGAAAACATAATCTGTGTCGCATACTGGATGAACGCCATGAGATCACCGACTTGAAGGTTCATATTACTGACACGAATGCCACCGAACCAAAGAATGGTAACGGCAGACAAGTTAAAGGTCAGCATCATAATTGGCATCAAGGCTGCCATGATTCGATTCACGTTAATCGCTGTCTGCGTCAAATCAGTATTCGCTTCGTTAAAACGCCTTTTCTCCACATCCATGCGGTTAAACGAGCGGATCACACGAATTCCCGTCAGGCCTTCTCTCACGACCAAATTCAGCTTATCCAGCTTTTTTTGCATCGCTTTGAAAAGAGGCATCCCCTTTCGTGCGATCAGGAAAATGGCTAAGGCTAGAATGGGAACAGCTACTGCAAGAACAAGTGTCAGTTTGGCATCCTTAGATGAAGCCATGATAATTCCACCAATACACATCATGGGAGCAACCAACATGATACGCAAAATCATGATCAAAACCTGTTGTACTTGGTTAATATCGTTCGTTGTTCTCGTAATAAGCGAGGCTGTACCGATTTGACCGATCTCCTGCATAGAATAGTGTTCTACTTGGTAAAACACCTTGGCACGCAGCTCACGACCAAAGCTCATGGCAACCTTGGATGAGAAATAACTGGCTCCGATGGCACAAAAGCCCCCACCAGCAGCGATGAGCAGCATGAAAGCGCCAACCTTCCAAATAAAGAAGGTGTCTCCATGCACAATCCCAACATCTACGATATCTGCCATTAACGTTGGCAAGTACAGATCGGATAACGATTGGATGAAAACAAGCACCAATATCGCTGCGATCGGCCATTTGTAGGACGTCAAGTATCGAAACAGCCTCATCATACGATGCACGCTCCCTTTCCTGCCTCTTCCATACTACATTTCCATTTGGGATGTAGTTGTATGCAGAAAAAAACGACCCTTTTTCAGGGCCGCGAAATGGTTTGCTTTTATTTTTCTAATTCTCCATCACTATTTGTTACCGCAAAGTTGTAATTAATAGAGCGTGTAAATGGCTCGCCGTCCTCATTGATACCGGTTACGTCAAAGGAGAGATTATAAACGCCTGGCTTAGTCGGCACAGTAAAATTGCCAGTCAACTCATCTTCTTTTACGGCAAACTTCACTTCATCAAGGACGCTTGCTTTTTCGCCGTTCAGCGAACGAGTCAGGTTTGCTTTTTCCAGTAACGATTGATCAATTTCGTTTTTGCCCAGGTCGACGGAAATCTTCGCTTTGTCGCCTTTCTTGAATACCTTTTTGCTCGCTTTTACCTTCGCTTCTTCTCCACCTTCCACCGAAGCAACCATGAAAAAGGCGTCGTCAGAGCCCTCCACTTCAAGTGTCCATTCGCCTGCTTCAGGCTCCTCTACTTCAATGAAGTGATGAACAGCATCCTGGAATATCTCAGGTTCATCCTCCGATTTGCTTTTTTTACTGTGATCCGCTTCATACTCTTTGCCAGACGGACTGATCAACGTCACAACGGTGTCTTCTGACGAGGTCATCGTATCCAGGTTCAACTGATTGATTCCGCTCTCCAGGAAAAATGTTTCGGAGACGTTGTCTTCTACTTCGCCGCCACGGAGAATGACGGAGCTCTCTTCCACAGTGCTTGATTTTGATTTGTCGTCTTTACTTACTTTATTTGCACGATCGCGAGTAGAGGCCTTTTGCAATTTCGGCTGGACCAGATCCCATGTTTGTGAGGCTTTTGCTATTTGGCCATGGGAAATGTCTTTTGTAAAGCTCTTGATCCCATACGGCAAACCGAAAGCAGACTCAACGGAAACTGCTCCATCGTCTTCACCAGGAAGAACCGCATGAGCAAACCAGGTAGCACTAAACCAGCCATCATCCCCTGTTCCGGCTGCCATATATGTCTTTGTTGAACTATTTTCGCTACGGCTGTCAGTTTGCGCACGGAAGTTAGCCATATAGGACGTTTGCAGGGAATACACGGCATCGTCTTTTTTGCCAAGAATGTCGGCGAGCCAACCCGCCCAATTGCTGTACGCCATGTCAGCCAATTCTGAACCTTTGTTTGGCGTAGAAAGCTGGTGAACAACGTTGACATAAGGATGCGCCCCATAGTGGACGAGTGCTGTCTGTGTATCAATGCCGCCTTTGGAATGAGCAATGATATTAATTTTGGAAACGCCGTAATATTCTGCAACCTTTTTAATGACTTCGGCGAGCTTGGCTCCGTTTGTCCACATGTTGCCACCAGTACCATCCGCGTCCTTCAGTTGCACAAATGCGGTACGATACCCGGCATTATAGGCTGCATCATAAAATCCGTCTGTTGTATACCAGGTATTGTAGGTGGAGTGCAGACCTTGAACAAACAGGATCACAGGCTTGTCGTTGGATGCATTGGGAGGAACCGCACCTGTGTACCAGTCACCAAAATGACCACTTGGATTGTCGTCATGCAAAGCCGGAGGTGGAGCCGCTGCGCTTGCAGCTTGCGGGTAGACCAGCGCCGTTGATAATGTAACGGCTGCAAGCAAACGAGATAGTGCTTTCTGATTCATGAAAAGAACACCAACCTTCACCTTAGGATTTATTGTTGCCGTGCACAATCGTTAGAATTGTGCACGGATTGCAACTGCCCGTTCTACCTTCAATGTGTCTTGAATGATCGCTAGGATCGGATTCATTTGGTGATGAATAAAGAAATGCCCACCAGGCATTGGGTAAAATTTGCATTCTCGCCCGCAATAGTCTCGCCATGCCACAATATCTTGGACTTCAATAGAATCTTCTTTCCCAAACAAAACCGTCATGTCGACCGGGATTTGCTGAGGAAGCTCGTGATTCATTTCATAAGTTTGCACGGCCTGAAAATCAGCGCGAATGATAGGCAAAAATAACTCCAAGATTTCGTGATTATCCAAAACCTCATCGGGAGTGCCCCCAAGTTTACGTAGCGATTCGATGAACTCGTTATGCGGAAGGTTGTATGTTTTTACCAGTTTGTGATACGCATGTGGCACGCGAGATGCAGACAAGAACAAGTGCTGGGGCAGTGGCTTTCCATTCTGCAACAGCTTTCGCGTCAGTTCAAACGCGATTAATCCGCCCATGCTGTGGCCAAAAAAGGCAAAAGGTTCTTCCCCCAGCTCTGGTGTGATCCGTTTGTATACATCCTCCAAGACCTCATAAAACGAGGTGGAAAGAACCATGCTGTCGCTCTGAAGTGAAGGTCGTACCTCGAATGGATCAATTTCCAATAACGCTGGCGACAATACCCGCTTCCAACCGTAATAGATCCCGGGAAGTCCACCTGCGTACGGAAAGCAGAACAATTTCATTTTTTTCCGCCCTTTCCTCATTACGTAATTACCTCGAGATCTTTCTATGAAAAATGGCCTGATGCAAATCTTTCAGATCTTTCATTACTACTTGAGCAGCAAACTGATTGGTAGTCGCGCAAACTGACAATTTGTAGCCTGGATCGATCTCATACTGCTGAAATTCCCAAGCATCGCGCGAATCACTTTGCGAAATCGTAATCGATTGGTCTAGTTTTTTTCTAATGGCAAATGATTGCAACGGGATGGACAGCCCCATGCCTCTCGCTTTTATATAACTCTCCTTCAAAGTCCAAAGGTCGTAGAAATACGAAACTTGTTCATCCGGATGTTTTGCCAAGAGAACCTCTACTTCGGCTGGTGCAAAATAATGAGTGGCAATATCCAAGTCAATCGGACATATTTGCTCCACATCAATCCCCACCTGCGAGTCATGCGTGGCGCAGACGACCCATTCCCCAGAATGCGAGACGTTAAAGCAGAAGTTGGGAAATGATTTCAAAGAAGGTTTTCCGTATGCATTGTAGTCATACTTGATTTCGTCATTGGAAATCTCGTAGGCTTCACAAATGAGAGAACGTACCAGCACGTCCGCGAGCAACGTCCGATAGGAATCAGCCGGATTTCTGAAACGGTGGATCCGTTCCCGCTTTTCTTCGGGTAATGCTTGCAAAAATCGGTTGAACAGTTCTTTCTCCATGACAGCAGGACATTTCAACGCATAAATGGCAATCATGTAGCACCCACACTTCTTTCTGTCAATTCAAAACTATTGACTTGTTCTGCTCGATCCTTTCGCTGCTGCACTTCATACAGGTTGGCATACGTGCCGTTGTACTTCATTAACTCAGCATGGTGACCTTGCTCGATGACCTTTCCTTGATCCATCACGTAAATCACATCGGCATCCTCTACCGTTGACAAGCGATGAGCGATGACAAGTACCGTTTTATCTTTCATGAGTGCGGTTAATGCTTGCTGCACCCAATATTCCGATTCTGCATCCAATGCGGAGGTTGCTTCATCGAGTAGAAGGATTGGTGCATTTTTCAAGATGGCTCTGGCAATGGCAATTCGCTGACGCTGTCCGCCAGATAGCTTGGCACCGCGCTCTCCTGTTTTGGTCTGGTAGCCATCTGTCAGTTCCATAATAAAATCATGCGCATACGCTGCTTTGCTTGCGTTGATGACATCCTCTTCCGAAGCATCCAGGCAGCCGTAACGGATATTGTCTTCGATGGTTCCTTCGAACAAAAAGGCATCCTGAGGCACGTATGAGATCAAGCTTCTAATTTCTGCAAGAGAATAAGCTCCCATGGGTTTGCCCAGTAAATAAAGAGAGCCGCTCGCAGGTGGGTAATATCCTAACAGAAGTTTCATGACGGTGCTTTTTCCACTGCCACTCGTTCCGACTAGCCCAGCCATTTGGCCTTGCTCGACTCGCAACGAAACACCATCCAGCACATTGGTAGATTCGTTGTATCCGAAAACGACCTGCTCCAGCTTTAGCATGCTTTCGCAATGCTGGTGTTTGTCGGAGTTCTTCTGGTACTCTTCTGGTTCGAGAGGTTCATTCAGAAAATCGACGACCCGAGAAGCCCCTGCTAGCGAGCTCTGCAACGCTGTGATGACTTGGCCAAGCTGGAGAAACGCCAATGTCACAAGCATCTGTTGTTGAACCAGAGCGACCAGCACGCCTAACCCGATCATTTGTTTGGATACCATCAGGATTCCAAAAACAAGCATTCCCCCGAAGCTTACGAATTGGATGAAAAAATTGGTCCCTTCCAATAATCCGTGTTTATGCCCTTGCTTGATGGCAGACGAAGCTACTTCTTCGTTTGCTGCCGTGTAACGCGCGGTCACAACGTTATGTAAATGAAACATTTTAATGATGGGCAGACCAGACAAAAAATCATTTAATCTTTCTGTCCCAATCCCCATCTGTTGCTGCATTCGGTCACCAATTCGCCGGACTGATTTGGCAAACAGCGTATTCACATAAAGAGTCAATGTACTTATGAGCAACAGGACGACGGCAATTTTCCAATCCATAGCAAACATCCCTATGATCGAACCGATCAGCGAAAGCAGGATGATGCTTAACGTTTTCAATTGCTCCGCATACGCGTTTTCCATGAGGACAACATCGTTGCCCAGTCTCGACATCGTATCTCCTGAATGGTGCTGCTCATAATAATCGAAAGGCAGCTTGCTCAATCGTTGATAGACTTGAAGCCGAATGTTGGCAATGAGCTCGCGGACGCATCGACGATAGATATAGCTGAAAAATGGAGACAGGATACTCAGCAAGAGGAACATCACTGCCATGGTCGCAATCGCTCTGGTTAATAAAGCAGGGTCTTTTGTGTTCGCAAAGTCCGTCAGATCCTTGAACACGAAAGGGAGAGATACCAATACAGCTGCTTGACCGATTCCGTCACCCACGAGTCCCAAAATATACGCTCTCTTTTTCGATTTCATAAATGACAGCAGTTGAAGTAGCTCCCGCATCAGATTCTGGATGAACATGCCTATACCCCCCCTGCTGCCAACGAGCTCTGCCTCTCTGTGGCAAACTGTTTTTGATACAATCTGGTGTAAACCCCGCCTTGGCCAAGCAAATCGTAGTGTGTTCCTCGCTCAACAATTTGTCCTTGCTCCAAAACTAGCACTTCATCCGCTTCTTTGATCGTAGACAGTCGATGCGCAATGACGAGAACCGTCCGATTTTTCATCACATTTTCCAACGCTTCCTGGACCAAAGCTTCCGATTCTGTATCCAAGGCAGACGTTGGTTCATCCAGCAGCAAAATCGGGGCGTCCTTCAAAATCGCTCGGGCAATCGCAATGCGCTGTTTCTGTCCTCCGGATAGACGAGAGCCACGTTCCCCCACTTTTGTTTGATATCCTTGCGGCAGCTCCATGATGAAGTTATGCGCATTGGCCGCTTTTGCCGCTGCGATGATCTCGTCTTGTGTCGCATGAATGCGTCCATACGAGATATTTTCCGCAATAGACACGGGGAATAGCGTCGTATCCTGAGAAACCATGGAAAGGTAGCTCCGCATGTCCGTCATATTCCAATCCGTCATGGAATGCCCGAACACATTCAGTCTTCCGTTTCCCGGTTCCATTTGATAAAACCCGCACAACAGCTTTATGATGGTGCTCTTTCCACTTCCGCTGGCACCTACTAACGCAATGGTCTTGTTCGGATATAGCGTAAAGCTAACGTTATGAAGAATCCTTGCCTGATCGTAGGCAAACGTAACATTCTCAAACTGCACCGGAATCGCCTCTGGATCAACTGAAATCACTGGCTGATCATTTTGTTCGACTGGCTGTGAAAAAATTTCTTGCAGCCGCTTTGCCGCACCTGATGTCTCTTGTACTTGGGCAAACAACACGGGTGCGAGAGATAGTGGTTCGATAATAAAGTGAAGCAAATAACTGAAGATGACCAAGCTGCCCAGATCCAATTCTCCCGCCTGAATCAAGTACCCACCATAAGCGACAAAAAACAGGATCGGGGAAGAAAACAATAAAATCCCTGGTGCTGTCATCCACGCGCGTTTCTTCTCTGCCTGGATCGCATTTTTCAATACCTGCTTCATACCCGCGTGGTATTTACGATACAGGACGCCTTCCAATTGAAAAGCTTTGACCATGTGAATCCCGGAGAGCGTATCCTGCGCGATGGCGTTTGTTTGACCCAGATGGTCCTGCATTTGCTCTGAATATTTTTGTAGCGGTCTGCTCATCCATCCTGTAATGGCGATGGCGACTGGAAGGATCGCTACGCTGAAGATGATTAACTTCCAATTGATCGTCAACAACAGTCCAAGAGCTCCCAGAAAAACTACTGGCAGATAAAAAAGCTGGAAAAAATGCTGTTGCAAAAACCTTTGCAAGATTTGGGCATCCGTTGTTAAGCGAGAAACGAGATCGCCGGAATGATATTTATCCATAGTGGACATGGGGACTTTTTCGAGATGAGAAGCCATGCTGTTTTTCAAATCTCTCATGGCTCTTGAACTGAATCTAGCTGCCGAATACGTGATGAAATATTTCGAAAGAAAACCGACGATGGTCAGACAAAAAATGATGAGGGCAATACTGACCAGCTTGTCGAAGTTGTTCGTATGTTCGACCATAGTCTTGATCAGGATTCCCATCCAAATGTCTGCTACAGCCACAAGAAGCGAGGCAATGATACAGGTTATGACCCAACCTCGATATGGCTTTACATATGAGAGTACCCAGCCAAACACGGGCGCTTTCTTTCTGTGCTGAGCTTGCTTGGTAAAAATCATTTGCTGCTCCTCTCCAAGGATGTAATGGATGAACTCCCCTTGGAAAACGTGTTCCCAAGGGGAATCATCACAAAGCCGTGATCTTATTTCAGAATGAACAGCTCTTGCAGGATGTCTCGGAGGATGGAGGCATTCATTGACACGTAATTTCCTCCCAACATCCTGGAGTGGATTCCGTACCCTTCGTACGTCATCAGTCGTTTCGTAGCCTGTGCCCAAGCGGTTTCATTCCACTTGACTGCGACCAGATCATCCTCGCCCGATTCCAGCTCTGATTGAATGAGATGGATCGCTGCGCTCGTTGCACCCGTATTGATCAGTTGATTGTGGTACATCACGTAGCTGACTGTTTTTCGAATGAAGCTTTGCTTGACGAATTCATTGGCAGCGTACAAATTGAAGTCTTCTTGTGTCATGTTGAACATCTCGATGTTTTCTCCAATTTCGGCAAATAACTGGGCAATGTCACTCTCGGTTTCCGCCAGAGTCCGCTCCATCACCTTGTCTTTCCAGTAGGAATCGAACAGGATGAGGTCGGTCACGACATATCCTTGGTTCTCCAGTTCTTTTGCGACTTCAAAAGCCAGATTGCCTCCTGAGGAATATCCCATGAGCGTATAGGGTCCTTGTGGATCAATCGCCACGATGGCTTCGATGTACTGCTCAAGTCGATTGTCCTCTTGAATGAAATCAAAGCTATACAAGGAAACGCCTTTAATTTCATCAGCAAGCTTCTGGTAATAGACACTTTGGGCTCCGATCGGCGTAAAGCAGAATACCTTTCTCGCCATCTCTTCATTTAAGAGAATGGCACTTCCGGAGTTGCCCTCGAAGTTCTTGTGCGTGATGAAATCCGCTACCTTCTCAATCGTTGGATGCTGGAAGATGAGGTTCAACGGCAGTTCAATCTGCATGTACTCATACACCTTTGCAACCAGCAGCGTTGCTTTCAATGAATGTCCACCCAGTTCAAAGAAATGGTCCGTAATGCCGATTGGTTCTATCCCCAGAACTTCCTGCCAAATGGAAGCCAATTGATGCTCGGTCGCCGTTCTTGGTGCCACGAACTCACGCGTGGTCGCATCTGATGGCTTTGGCTTCGGCAACGCTTTGCGATCCACTTTTCCATTGGCCGAAAGCGGCAGTTGATCCAACTGGACATAATAGCTTGGAACCATGTAAGCAGGCAGTTCCTTCGCCAGATGCCTTCTCAGCCCAGAAACGGATACCTCTGCTGCTGGGACGAGATAAGCGCAAAGATACTGTCCGGCAGTGAACTCATCCTCTTGCACAACTACCACTGCTTGATCGATGCCATCGTAAGCAAGTATGGTGCTTTCGATTTCCCCGATCTCGATTCGGTACCCTCTCACCTTCACCTGTTCGTCAGCCCGACCAATGTAATCGATCGTGCCATCTGTCCGCCATTTCACCAAGTCACCCGTTTTATACATGAGCTCTCCTGGCACAAACGGATTCGGAACGAACTTTTCTTGTGTGAGCTCTGGTTTATTCAAATAACCTCTTGCAAGTCCGGGTCCTCCGATGCATAGCTCTCCCACTACGCCGATCGGTTGCAAGTGATGTTGTGTATCTACGATGTAAACCTGAACATTGGCTAGCGGTCGCCCAATCGTGATGTCTTGCCCTACTTCGATCGAACGAGAGATGGTAGTGACGACGCTGTTTTCGGTTGGACCGTATTCATTGTTGATCTCGATCGCTGGATGTTTTTCTTTTGTTTTTTGCACTAGCTGCGGAGGTAGTTTCTCGCCCCCCAATGTTACGCAACGCAGAGGAGAGAAATCTGCAGCAGTCGAGCAATCCAGAATCGCTTGGAACAGACTCGGTACACCGTAATAATGTGTGACTCCCGCCTGGGCAATCAGCTTTTTCAGTGCTACTGGATCTTTGGCCTCTTCCTCTCTCGGCAAGACGCAAGTAGCACCTCCGAGAAGCGGAGCGAACAAGCTGGCTACAAACCCATCGAAGGCAAACGAGAATACCTGCAACGCCTTGTCTCCCGGTCCGAATCCATACTCATCTCTTCTCCACTGCAAGCAATTGACGATTCCCTGATGTGGAATCATAACACCCTTCGGCTTACCGGTCGTACCCGATGTATAGATCACATAGGCGAGATCGGTCGGTTGATTGAGAGATGCGAGATTGGAGCCATCCATCTCGGCATTATGCTCTGCGTTCAAATCAAGCCAGTCAAGTCCGCTCGACACGCGAGACAATAGTTCTGACAGATGGGATTGGCAGAGAAGCAGTGTTGCGCCGCTGTCTTCTAGCAAATACTGAATGCGTTCTTGCGGATACGCCGGGTCGATCGGAACATACGCTCCGCCTGCCTTTAAAATACCAAGGATGCCAATGATCATCTCTGGTGAACGCTCCGCCATGACTGCTACAAGACGATCAGGTCCGATTCCTTTGGTGCGCAGAACTCTTGCCAGTCTGTTGGCTCGTTCATTGAGCTCGCTGTAAGTCAGTGACTGGCCGTTAAAGTGAATAGCCTCCTGATCTGGCGTGTTCGCGACTTGCTCTTCGAATAATTGATGCAGCGTTTTGTCTTGTATATAGCTGACAGCTGTATCATTGAACTTCTCGAGAATTTGCTGCTTCTCTTCCGTCGCGAGCATGTCGATCTCACTCAAGCGGATATGTGGATTTTGCACAACGATTTGTGCAATTGCCATGAAGTGGTTGCTTAACCGTTCAATTGTTTCTCGCGTAAACAAGCTTGTGCTGTACTCCACGCCAATGCTAATCTCTTCACGGTCTTCTGTGGCAATCAGCGTCAAATCAAATTTGGAATGGTTGCCAGCCTGATCAGTCATGAAAGGAGCAAGTGTCAAGCCCCGCAGGTCGATAGAATCATCCGAGTTGTTTTGCAAAGTAAACATCGTGTCGAAGAGCGGGTTCCTGCTTAAGTCTCGCGCAATGTCGAGTTTTTCCACCAGTTCCTCAAACGGATAATCCTGATGAACGTAAGCGTCCAGTGCATTCTGCTTCACTTCCAGCAACAACTCTGTAAATGTTTTCCCAGCATGCGGTTTGTTTCTCATCGCCAATGTGTTTACAAACATACCGACGATTGGTTCCAGATCAGCATGGGATCTGCCTGTAATCGGTGTGCCGACGATGATGTCCTCTTGCCCGGAATACTTGGAAAGCAGTACGTTGTACGTCGCGAGGAGCACCATGTACAGTGTCGTTCCCGTTTCTCGAGCTAGCTGGTTCAAGCCTTCCATGAGTTGTTTACCGGTTCCGATGCTATACTGATCCCCTGCGAAATTTTGAATGCTTGGTCGGGTGAAATCCGTTTGCAGGTTTAGCACGGGAATTTCGTCTGCAAACACTTGCGCCCAGTACTCTTCTTGCTTGTTGAAGGCATCGGATTGGAAAAGCTCCTGTTGCCATACGGAGAAATCTTTGTACTGGATTCGCAGCTCTGGCAAAACGTCCCCTTGGTACAGATGAACTAAGTCAGACAGGAGAATGCCAGAGGATACACCGTCGGAAATGCTATGATGCATGTCGGTAAAGAGCACATGACGGTCTTCTCCGATATGCAGAAGACGGACGCGAATGAGCGGCGCTACACCCAGATCGAATGGTTGAACGAGTGTGGAAAGGACCTCTTGAGCCTGGTCTTCAGTGATCGTTGTATACGAAAGTTCAAAAGAAACTTCCTCGTGAATCTTCTGAACAGGTTCTCCATTTACAACGGCAAAAGACGTACGAAGACTCTCATGGCGCTGTATCAGTTGCTTGAACGCTGTCTCCAATCGTTCCGGTTCCAACTTCCCTTCGATCAGCATGGTGGAAGGCATATTGTAGCTGATGCCGACTCCCTCAAATTGATGAAGGATATACATGCGCTTTTGCGCCGATGAAACAGGATAATACTCTTGCGCAGGTGCTGGTTGAATTGAAATGACATACCCTCTTGCTGTCTCTTCGATATGTGCAGCCAACTGTTGAATCGTCGGTTTTTCGAACAAAACACGAAGCGGGATATCGACTTGATATTCGTTATGCATGCTCGAAATCACACTCATCGCACGCAGCGAGTGACCTCCAATTGCAAAGAAATCATCCAGAATCCCTACTTGCTCCATATTCAGCACTTGCTCCCATACGCGGGCCAATTGTGCTTCCAATTCCGTACGAGGTGCTACGTACTCCGTCGTTCTAAGCATAGATACATCCGGCGCCGGCAAGGAACGTCTGTCGATCTTCCCATTTGCGGTAAGCGGCAATGCTTCAAGAGATACGAAATACGATGGAATCATCGCTTGAGGCAATTCCTTTAACAATTCCTGGCGTAATTGTGCGGTGTCGATCTCGTGGTCTGCTACCATGTACGCGCATAAATACTTTTCTTGTCTGTGATCCTCTCTTGCGATGACAACTGCTTCCAAGATTCCGTCCAGCTTGCGTAGCTGTGTCTCGATTTCGCCCAGCTCGATACGGACACCTCTGATTTTCACTTGATGATCGTTACGACCCAAGAATTCCACATTGCCATCCGCGCGCCATTTCGCCAGATCACCCGTACGATACAGCAGCTCACCTGGAGCGAATGGATTCGGCACGAACTTCTCCACTGTCAGCTCAGGTCTGTTCAAATAACCGCGAGCGACCCCTGCTCCACCGATGCACAACTCACCCACGACTCCAACAGGTTGAAGATTCAATTGTTGATCCATCACATACATCTGCATATTTGGCAGCGGTTTTCCGATCGGTACCGTTCCCGAGCGAATGGATGAGACATCTGTTTCTTCGTAATAACTGGAATCGATGCACGCCTCTGTTACGCCATAACTGTTAACAATACGCATCGTCTGGCTGAATCTCGCGAGCAAGGTCTTGAAGTCTTCTGCTGGACAACTGTCTGCTCCGAGAATCAGAAGCTTCATCTGACTGATGTCGAGCTGATTTTCGTAAATGTAATGCATCAACGGCATGATCAAAGCTGGTGTCGCTTCAAAAATAGTGATTTCATAGCGCTTGATGATTTCGTACAAGGAAGCCGGGTCCATTTTGACCTCATTCGGGCAAATTACCAGTTGCCCTCCTGTGAGCAATGCTCTGGCAAAGTCGCCAGTCGATACGTCGAAAGCGAAGCTCGCCATTTGCAGCAAGCGAACCGGGAAGGTATCCAAGTGATACTCATCCTGCCATGCAAACGCGACATTCGCATAGCTCCGGTGTTCGATCACTACCCCTTTTGGCTTGCCAGTCGTACCGGACGTATAAATGATGTAAGCGGCGTGTTCCGGCGATGCCACAGGCTCCAGATTGCTCGCTTCTCCCTGATACAGCCCTTCTGCATCCAGATAGAGAGTTTCGTGAGGGAATGCAAGCTGCGTATTCAACTTTTGCAAAGTAAGGAACAGCTTCGCATCGCTATCTTCCAAAATGAAAGCTTGACGCTCCAATGGATAGTCTGGATCAATCGGAACGTAGGCGCCGCCGGCTTTCAAAATACCAAGCGTCCCTATTACCATGTGCAAGGAACGGTCTACCATGATACCGACAGTGCTCTCTGGCTTGACTCCCTTTTGGCGCAAAACACGTGCGAGCTGGTTCGCTTTTTCATTTAATTCCCGATACGTTAGCTGTTCATCCTCGAAGATGACAGCTACCTGGTTCGGTGTTTTTTCGACTTGCTCTTCGAATAGCTCCTGGAACGTTTTATTCGTTGGATAAGCGGCTTTTGTTGCATTGAAATCATGCAGCATTTGTTCTATCTCATCATTTGACAAGACACTGATCTCTGCCAGCTTGCAATCTGGATTGGCAATGATCGCTTGTAGAATATGGACGTAATGATTCGCCATGCGGTCGATCGATTCTTTGGCAAACAACTTCGTGCAATAGTTGAATTGCACGAGAAGCTCATCTTGTTGCTCCATCGCATCCAGAGCGATATCGAATTTCGCGATCTTGCCATCTACCGGGTAAGCGGACATGTTGAGTCCTGCAATTTCTAAGGCAGATGAGTCTGCAAGCCCCAGACTGAACATCGTATCGAACAGTGGATTTCGGCTTAAATCGCGCCGCACTTGCAGCTTATCTACGAGATGTTCAAACGGATAATCCTGATGTTCAAACGCATGTAGTGCATTTTGTCTCACGTCACCCAAAAACTCGCGGAAGGTCAGGTTGCCTCCTGCCACATTTTTCAAGGCAAGCGTGTTGACGAACATGCCCACGATTCGTTCCACATCTGCGTGGGATCGACCTGCAATCGGTGTGCCGACTACGATTTCTTCCTGTCCTGCGTATTTGGACAGAAGCACATTGTAGGCTGCCAAAAGCACCATGAACAGTGTTGAGCCCGTATTTGCAGCGAGTTGTCGCAACTCCGCAAGCAATTGATTTCTTGTACCGATCGCTACTGTGTCACCTTCGAAGCTTTGAACAGTAGGTCTTGGGAAATCATTTGGCAGATTGAGTAACGGGATCTCCCCTGCAAAGACATTCGTCCAATAATCCTCTTGTTTTTGGAAACGCTCAGACTGGGACAGCTTCGCTTGCCAAGCAGCAAAATCTTTATACTGGATGCGCATGTCAGGGAGCTGCTTTTCTTCGTACAAGCTAGCAAACTCCTTGGCGATAACTGCAAGCGATACTCCATCCGAGATAATGTGGTGCATATCCATAAAGAACAAATGTCGTTCTGCTCCCAGTTTGATCAAGTCAACCCGGAACAGCGGAGCTACTTCCAAATCAAACGGCTGGACCAACTCCTGAATGCGTTGCTCTACTTGGTCTTCTGTCGCCTCGGAAATACCGATGAGCAGCTTGACATCCTCATGGACTCGTTGCACAGGTTCCCCGTTTATCGAATGGAAGGATGTTCGCAAGGATTCATGGCGTTTTACCAGTGTCTGGATCGCATGTTCAAAGCGCTCGTAATCCAGATGGCCATCTATTATCAGCACATTCGGCACGTTGTAGCTGATCCCGCTTCCTTCAAACTCATGCAGGATGTACATTCTTTTTTGAGCGAACGAGACTGGGTAAAAGTCTGCTTGCTCTACTGGTTGAATGGTCTCGAACTGTTCAATCTCACTCGCGGTGATATAAGCAGCCAGTTCATGGATCGTAGGAGATTCAAACAGTGCTTTTAACGGAAGCTCTACCTGAAATGCCTTGTGCACCTGCGTGATCACATTCATGGCCTTCAGGGAATGTCCGCCCAGTTCAAAGAAATTGTCGTGAATGCCTACCGCATGAATACCCAGTACCTCTTGCCAAATTTCAGCCAGCTTCGTCTCCGTCGCGTTTTGTGGAGCGACATATGTGGAGCTTTGAACCCGATCACCAGATGGTTCAGGCAATGCTCTGCGATCGAGCTTTCCGTTTGCAGTTAAAGGCAGTTTATCCATTTGGACATAGAAGGTTGGCACCATATAGCTAGGCAATTCTTTGGAAATCGCTTCTCTCAACTCTGCTGCGTCGAGTTCCGTTTCTGGAACAAAATAAGCGCAGAGAGCTTTTTGGCCGTTCGTATCATCCATCACCGTAACGACAGCTTCTTTTACCTTTGCCAGATTGGTGAGAACAGTCTCGATTTCCCCTAGCTCGATTCGATAGCCTCTGATCTTTACCTGCTGGTCGATACGTCCCAAATACTCAATCGTTCCATCCGCCTTCCATCTCGCCAAATCCCCTGTGCGGTACATGTTTTCACCGGAAACAAACGGATTCGGAACAAACTTCTCGGCGGTCAATTCCGGCTTGTTCAAATAGCCCCTGGCTACTCCATCTCCACCTACGCACAGTTCACCCGGCACCCCAATTGGCTGCGGCTGATTGTAGCGATCCACTATATAAGCAGTGGAGTTCGTGATCGGCTTCCCAATCGGAATATTGTCTTCGAATTCCTTCTCAATCAGATAGCATGTAGAGAAAGTTGTGTTTTCTGTCGGGCCGTATCCGTTCCAAATCTCCAGAGCGGGATGGGCGCTGTTAACTTTGTTGATGTGTCTCGGCGACAGTGCTTCGCCACCGACGATTAACGCACGCATGCCCTCAAACATAGCCGGGTTGTCTTGCGAAAGCTGGTTAAACAGTGGTGAAGTTAACCACATCGTTGTAATCCGATTCTCTCGCAGGAAATTGCTTAGCTTCTCCGCATCCAACAGAACATCCTTGCTAACCAGGAACAAGCTAGCACCATGTAACAGAGCTCCGAAAATCTCAAACGTCATGGCGTCGAAGCCAATAGCGCCCGTTTGAATCATGCGGTCTTCTTCGCGTACCTGAACGTAATTCGTATGTTTCACCAATCGGATGACATTGCGATGCTCGACCATGACTCCTTTTGGTTTGCCTGTTGAACCCGATGTGTACATCACATAGGCCAAGTCCTTGGCGTCATTGAGGTTGGCGAGGTTGCTTGCATCTTCTTGCTCCAGACTCTCGTCATCCAACACGATTGGAATGAGCCCCTCTTCGACGAGATGCAGCAGATGTCTTTGAACAAGGACAACCTTCACGCCACCATCTTCGAGCATGTAAGAAATGCGCTCGGATGGATGCTCTGGATCAATCCCCAGGTAGGCTCCTCCCGCTTTGATGATCCCCATAATACCTGTGATCATCTCGAGAGAACGATCTGCCAACATACCTACAACGCTGTCTTTTCCTATTTCCAATCGGCGAAGAGCACTTGCGATCTGATTCGCTTTTTGGTTCAGCTCCCGATACGTCAGCATCTGTTCGTTCATCACAACTGCTGTATGCTCGGGCGTTCTTTCCACTTGCTCCTCGAACAGCTCCTGAATCGTGCTTTCGCGTGGATACACGGCAAACGTGTTGTTGAATGCAACTGTTACAAGGTGTTTTTCTTCCTCACCGAGCAAGTTGATTTCACGCAACGCCGCTGTTTGGTCTGCAATGACTCCTCGCAGCACCTGGAGGAAATGACCAGCCATTCTTTCAACCGTGTCTCTTTGGAACAATTTCGTGGAGTACACGAGACCAAAATGAATTCCTGTCTCATCTTCATGCGCTTCCAGTGTGAGATCGAACTTGGCGTTGCCTTGCTGCCCTTCTCCGGAGTAGGCTTCAAATTTCAGTCCATCCAGCTCATAGGCTTTTTTGTCCAGGTTTTGCAAAATAAACATGGTGTCAAACAGCGGGTTTCTGCTGAGATCCCTCTGGATTTCCAGTTTTTCGACAAGTGCTTCAAACGGATAATCCTGATGGGCATATGCTTGCAGCGTATTCTGCTTGACATCTTCCAAAAATGCCTGGAACGATTTCGTTCCGTCAGGGTGGTTTCGCAAAGCCAATGTATTGACAAACATCCCCAAAACTTTTTCTACATCCGCATGAGATCTGCCAGCAATCGGCGTTCCTACTACGATGTCTTCCTGGCCGCTGTATTTGGAAAGAAGCACATTGTAAGCCGCCAGCAAGACCATAAACAGCGTAGTTTGGTTCTCATGGGCGAGCTTGTATAAATCGTCCATCAACGTTTTGTCTGTTTGGAACGTAATGCAATCTCCCTCAAAGCTTTGAACCAGCGGTCGTGAATAATCGGCGGGCAGATTCAGTACCGGAATGTCACCCGCGAAGGACTTCAACCAGTAGTTCTCGTGCTTTGCATAGATGTCTGTTTGGAACAGATCCGTCTGCCAGACAGCAAAATCTTTGTATTGAACAGCCAGCTCTGGCAAATATTCGTTTCGATACAGCTTCGAGAATTCTTCCATGATGATTCCGACAGAGACACCATCCGAAATGATATGATGCATATCCATCAGGAAGAGATGTCGCTTCTCTCCCAATTTGAAGAGTCCAACCCTCAACAATGGAGCCTTCTCCAGATCAAATGCTTGCACAAATGATTCGATGGTTTGCTCGACTTGGTCTTCCGTCAAATCCTCATAGCGCACATCCAGTTCGACTGCCTCATGTACACGCTGAACAGGCTCGCCATTCACTGTGTGGAAGGATGTCCGCAACGATTCGTGTCGCTTGATCAGCCCTTGTATCGCGGTTTCAAAGCGTGCATGATCCAGATCGCCTTCGATGTACATCACGCTTGGCATGTTATAGACTGTGCCGGTGCCTTCAAACTGGCGCAGGACAAACATCCTTTTTTGTGCAGAGGAAACGGGATAATACGCTTGCAATGGTACAGGCTGGATCGGTACATGTGTGTCTTTTCCGCTTGTCTCGATATACTGTGCCAATGCCTGGATGGTAGGTGTCGCAAAGAGTACTCTGAGTGGAAGCTCAACTTGATACTCTCGATGGATTTGTGCGGCCAGCGACATAGCTTTCAAGGAATGCCCACCTAGCTGGAAGAAGTTGTCGAGAACACCGATGTCGTTCACCCCAAGCACACGTTCCCAAATCTCTACCAACCTGCTTTCCACAGGACTTGCTGGCGCCACATATTCTGCTCCCGTTACAGGTCTGCCTTCTGGTTTCGGCAACGCTTTTCTGTCGATCTTTCCATTCGGCGTAAGCGGGAGAAAATCGAGCTGGACCAAGTACGCAGGAATCATGTAAGACGGCAGGCTATGCGACAAATACGACCACAGATTCGAGGCTTCAATCTTTTCTTCCGCCGTGTAATAAGCAGCAAGCGACGATTGGCCCTGTTGGTCCTCATGGACAATCACAACAGCCGAAGTCAGCTTTTCAAAGGAGAGCATAACTGACTCAATCTCGCCGATTTCAATCCGATATCCCCTTACTTTTACCTGTTCATCCAAGCGACCAACAAATTCAATCGTTCCGTCTGGGAGCCACTTTCCTAGATCGCCCGTCTTGTACATGCGCTCGCCTTCCAAAAAGGGATGGGAAACAAACTTCTCTGCTGTGAGTTCCGGCTTGTTCCAATATCCACGTGCCAAACCATGGCCACCGATACAAATTTCCCCGACGACGCCGACTGGCTGTAGCTGATGGTATTTGTCCACGATATAGACGCTGGTGTTGGCAATGGGACGTCCGATCGTTATCGCGGAATCCAGTTGCGAAATTCGCTGCCAAGTGGCAATGACACTGCTTTCTGTCGGACCGTATTCATTGACGATGACCAATTGCGGATACTGCTGATTGCTCTTCTCAACGAGCTGAGCAGATACTTTTTCGCCCCCAAGTGTGATGGTTTGCAGGGAACTGATATCCGCAGCAGAACCGCATTCCAATATCGCCTGGAACAAACTTGGCACGCATGTCATTTGGGTGCATCTCGCAGCTGCAATGAGGTTTCTGAGAGATACAGGGTCTTTGGCTTCTTCATCCTCCGCCATGACGACGGTTGAACCGGAAAGGATCGGTGTAAAGAAGGAAAGAACGAAGGCATCAAACGCAAAGGATAGAGGCACCAGACTTCTATCATGGACGCTAAACTGATACTCCTCTTTCTTCCACAACACGCTGTTGACAATGCCTCGATGCTCGATCATTACTCCTTTTGGCTTGCCTGTTGTCCCCGATGTGTAGATGACATAAGCCAGATCGGAAGCGGTTTGAATCGGCTCGAGATTCGAACGGCTGGGAGAATAGTTCTTCTCCTCCTCCAGATACAGGCATTCCACACTCATATTAGAAGCCAGCTTTGCTCCAAGATGTTTTTGGGTAAGCAACAGTCGGGCTTCGCAATCCTCCAACATGTAGGACACACGATCTTCCGGATATTCAGAATCGATAGGTACATAGGCTCCCCCTGCTTTCAAAATGGCCATGATTCCCACAACCATTTCCACAGAACGGTTTGCCATGATTCCTACGAATTGGTTAGCCTTTACTCCCCGTTCGCGCAAGGTAACGGCAAGCTGGTTTGCTCGCTCATTCAGTTCGTGATAGGACATCTGCTTATCGCCGATCTCAATCGCAGCAACCTGTGGTGTTTTTTCCACTTGCTCCTCAAATAGCTCATGTAGTGTCTTGTTCTGCGGATATTCCTTATGCGTATCGTTGAATTCTACTAACAAGCGATGCTTTTCTTCATCGGATAGCATCGTGATTTCGGACAACGTAATGGCTTGTTGCTCAATTACGGCATGAAGGATTCGGATGAAATGTGCCGCTATTTTTTCAATCGTCTCTCTTGTAAACAATTTGGTGCAGTAATCAAGGCTAAAGATGATCTCCTCATCTTCTTCGTACGCTTCTAATGACAGATCAAACTTGGCCTGATTCACGTCTGCCATATAGGGTGTAAACGTCAGTTGCTCCATTTCGAACGGCTTCTGATCCATATTTTGCAAGATAAATACGGTGTCAAATAAAGGATTACGGCTCAGATCCCGTTGGATGTTCAGCTTATCGATCAGCTCATCCAGTGGATAATCCTGATTCTCAAAGGCTTTCAGCGTATTGTTTTTCACTTCTGCCAAAAAGCTAAGGAAGGTCTTAGCCCCCACAGGCTCGTTTCGCAATGCCAGTGTATTGACAAACATACCGATGATCGAATCCGTCTCTGCATGGGACCTGCCTGCTGTAGGCGCACCAACAATAATGTCCTCTTGTCCAGAGTATTTGGAGAGAAGTACATTGTAGGCAGCCAGCAAAACCATGTAGAGCGTAGCTCCTGTACCATGGGCAAGACGATTCAATTCTTTTTTCAAAAGGGCACCGGAGTTGAAAACAAATCGCTCACCCTCGAAGCTTTTCACAGAAGGTCTCGGATAATCCGTTGCAAGATTCAATACAGGAATTTCACCTGTAAAGGCATCGATCCAATAGGCTTCCTGAGCAGCAAACTCTTCCGTCTCGACCCATTGCTTCTGCCAATGCGCAAAGTCCTTGTACTGAATGCCTAGTTCTGGCAGCTCTTCCCCGTGATAAAGCTGGGCAAGCTCTTGAACAAGAATGCCAATCGATACTCCATCCACCACAATATGGTGGAAATCCAGCATGAAAAGATGGCGTTCCGGAGCCAGTTTGACCAGTCCAGCGCGAATCAGTGGAGCTTTTTCCAAATCGAACGGTTGAATAAATTGCTCGACGATTTGTTTGAGCTCTCCCTCTGTTGATTCCATCAGCGAGATCTCCAGCTCGACATCTTCATGTACGCGCTGAACAGTCTCTCCTTTCATGGAGTGGAACGAGGTACGCAGAGATTCATGGCGTCTCACCAGACTCTTGAGCGCCTGCTGCAAACGCTCTGTATCCAGCTTGCCATCGATGTACAGGATGCCCGGCATGTTGTAGCTAATGTCTGCACCTTCCATTTGTCGGAGAATAAACATTCTCTTTTGGGCAGAAGACACCGAATAATACTCCTGCTTCTGAACAGGCTCAATGGTTGTATACTTGCCTTTGCCAGCAGCAGTAGCGATGTATGCCGACAAGTCAGCGATCGTAGGTGATTCAAACAGTGTTTTCAACGGTACATCTACTTGAAGGGTGCGATGGATCAAAGAAATGACGTTCATCGCCTTCAAGGAGTGTCCGCCCAACTCAAAGAAATGATCGTAGACCCCGATTTGGTTCACACCAAGTACACTTTGCCAAATTTCTGCCAGTGTGGCTTCCACTTCATTGCGCGGCGCTACATACACTGTCTCAGATGAGGATGCTCCCTCAGGTTGTGGCAATGCTTTGCGATCTATCTTGCCATTTGCCGTGAGCGGCAGCTTCTCCAAATAAACAAAATAAGAAGGAACCATATAAGCTGGCAAATGGGACGCCATGTAAGCTCTCAGGTCGGCTGTCTTGATTTCCTGATCGGAAACAATATAGGCGTACAAGTTGTTTTGCCCTTTTTCATCTGGACGAGCAAGAACGATGGCCGTTTTAATCCATTCATGCTGCAAAAGCCTTGCTTCGATCTCACCCAGTTCGATCCGGTGGCCTCTGATTTTGACCTGATGATCGATGCGTCCGAGATATTCCACGTTGCCGCAGGCTAGGTATCTTACCATGTCTCCAGTACGGTACATCCTGCTGCCCGGTTCAAACGGATTCTCAATGAAGCTGGCTGTTGTCAGTTCTTCACGATTCCAGTAGCCGCGGGCCAAACCATCGCCAGCGATGCACAGCTCTCCTGCAACCCCTACAGGCTGGAGCTGATTGATCGCATTTACGACGTACAAACGGACGTTATCAATCGGTCTGCCAATGGGAATCACGCCATACTCCGGCATACGAGGGCAAATCCAGTATGTCGCATCAATCGTGCTTTCTGTAGGGCCATAGAGGTTAATCAACTGTGCCGTTTGATTCTGGTAAAAACGCGAAACAAGTGCAGGTGTCAATGCTTCTCCACCGCAGAAAACGCGTTGCAAGCTCGTGCAAGAGCTCCATCCTGGTTCGGTCATGATCAGGTCCAGCAAGGAAGGAACCATCTGTAAAGTCGTGATCTTCTCTTCTTTGATCATGCGAGTCATGTACTCGATGTCGCGATGTCCGTCTGGCTTTGCCAGTACCAGGCGCCCCCCCGTGATCAGTGGCAAATAGAATTCCCATACGGAAGCATCGAAGGAAAACGGCGTTTTTTGCAAGACAGCATCCTCTGTAGTCAGTGGGAAGGCATTCTTCATCCAGAGCATGTGATTGCAAATCGCTTGATGCGCGATCATAACCCCTTTGGGATTTCCGGTCGATCCAGATGTATAGATGACATAGGCCAGGTCATCCCTGCAAGCGACATTGTCCAGATTGGTGTCGTCACCTGCATAAATTGCTTCATCGTCTACGTCGATGATTTCTCCTGCATACTCTACTGTCTCTTTCAAATGACGCTGTGTCAGTAGAATCGGAGCTTTGCTGTCGCTGAGCATGTATTGGATTCTTTCTGGCGGGTAAGTAGGATCAATTGGCGTGTACGCACCACCCGCTTTTAACACGGCCAACATGCTCACGACCATCCCGATGGAACGGTCTACCATAATCCCGATCAACGTATCTGGTTGCGTTCCTTTGCTCCGCAGCAAACGAGCTACTTGATTGGCCCTGGCGTTCAACTGGCGATAGGTCAAGGTGTATCCGTCATAGGCTAAAGCTACTTGATCTGGCGTAAGCGCTACTTGCTCTTCAAATAATTGATGCAAAACCTGATCAGCGGAACGTTCGACAAAAGTATCATTGGCGTTCAGGATGAGAGCACGTTTTTCTGCTTCTGTCATCATGTCGATTTCTGCTAGCTTGGCATTCGGTTGTGCACCTATGGCAAGCAGGATTTCCAGATAATGATGGGCCATTCTTTGGATGGTTTCCTTCTTGAATAGCTTCGTTCCAAATGCGAATTGGAATTGAATGTCGGACTTCGATTCACTCGCATTCAAAGCAAGATCGAACTTTGAAATTTTGTTAAATAATTCATACGGAGCTGCTGTGAGCTGCTCGATTGCCAGCGACTGCTGATTCGCATTTTCCAAAGAAAACATGGTGTCAAACAAAGGATTTCGGCTAATGTCACGTTGAATCGCCAGCTTTTCCACCAGCTCTTCAAATGGATAATCCTGATTGTCAAAGGCCGCCAGCGCGTTTTGTTTCACTTCTTGCAAGAATTGGGTAAAGGTTTTGTCGCTCGCAGGATGATTTCTCATCGCCAACGTATTCACGAAGATCCCCATGATGTTTTCCACATCGGCATGAGAACGACCAGCGACAGGCGTACCCACAATGATATCCTCTTGGCCGGAATACTTGGACAGAAGTACATGGTAAGCCGCGAGCAAGACCATATACAGAGTGGTACCCGTATCTGCTGCTACCTTGCGCAAACGCTCGGTCAATTCTTTTCCAGTGTCAAAAAGGACAAGATCCCCTTCAAAGCTTTGAATGGTTGGACGCGGATAATCAGTCGGCAGATTGAGTAAAGGAATTTCATCAGCAAACGTATTTAACCAGTGAAGCTCCTGTTTCTTGTACACGTCCGTCTGGAACAGCTCATTTTGCCAGACAGCGAAATCCTTGTATTGGAGAGAAAGAGGCTGCAATGCTTCCCCTTGGTACAACTTGGCAAATTCACTCAGCAAAATTTGGGACGAAACACCGTCCGAGATGATATGGTGCATGTCTAGCAGGAACAAATGGCGGTCTTTGCCCAACTTGACCAAGCCTGTTCGAATCAAGGGAGCGATTCCGAGATCAAATGGACGGACAAAATCGCGCATGATTTGCTCTGCCTTGTCTTCCGTAGACTTCAGCATCAGGATTGGTACTTCTACCTCATCATGCACTTTCTGTACTGGCTCACCATCGATTCGGTGGAAGGAGGTGCGCAAGGCTTCGTGGCGCTCCGCCAGACGTTGGACCGTGCTAGCAAAACGATTGTAATCCAGCTTTCCATCCAGCAACATTGCTCCCGAAATGTTATAGCTGATGCCACTTCCTTCAAATTGCTGAAGGATGTACATTCTTTTTTGAGCAGAAGATACGGGATAAAATTCTTTTACCTCAACCGGTTGGATGGCTGTGTACTTGCTTTTCCCCGATTTCGAGATAAAAGCAGCGAGCTGGGATACGGTCGGATTCTCGAACAATGCCTTTACTGGTAAATCCACTTCCAACGCTTTAGATACTTGAAAAATAACTGTCATAGCCTTCAGTGAATGTCCACCCAAATCAAAGAAATGATCGTGAACGCCTACACGGCTAACCCCCAAGGCCTGCTGCCAAATCTCAGCCAGTTTGGTTTCCGTTTCATTCTGAGGAGCGACGTACGCTGTTCCCGTTACAACTGCACCGTCAGGCTTCGGCAATTTCTTCCGCTCTACTTTTCCATTGGCTGTCAGCGGAATTTCCTCCAAACGGACAAAGAAGGACGGGATCATGTAGGAAGGAAGTGTACTTCCCAAATGCTCTCTCAATTCCGATACAGTCAACTCCTGCTCGGAAACAATGTAGGCATAGAGCACATTTTGGCCACTGTCATCCTTTTCAGCGATGACTACGGCTTCCTTGATCCATTCATGCTGCGTCAAACGCGCCTCAATTTCGCCCATCTCAATCCGATGCCCGCGGATTTTGACTTGATGGTCGATTCTTCCCAAGTATTCCATATTGCCGTCAGGCAGCCACTTCGCCAGGTCGCCTGTTCGATACATTTTGGTCCCCGGACGGAACGGATTATCGATGAACTTTTCCTCTGTCAGCTCCGGTCTGTTGAAGTAGCCCTTGGCGACTCCATCTCCAGCTATGTACATTTCGCCGATGGAGCCAACAGGTATCGGCTGCATAGAAGAATCAAGCAGGTAGAGTTGAACGTTGTCTGCCGGGACGCCGATTGGTACCGATTCCTGGATGGTTTTTTTAGGGTCATACAAATAAATCATGCAGCCCACAACCGTCTCGGTAGGTCCATACTCATTGAAAATCTTGACATTCTGTCCAAAGTTCTCATAGATTCTCTTCGCCAATTGGGTCGGCAAGTTCTCACCACCGACAATAAACCGTCGGATGCTGCTGTTTGTTCCATCTATTTCTTCAATCAGCTTCAAATGTGTTGGCGTCAGCTTGATGATGCCCACTTGATTATCTTGGATGATGTCTAAAATAACCTGTACTTTATCTGTTCCTCTGTAGACATAGATCGTATTGCCTGACAGAAGCGGCGTGAAGATCGAGGTGACAGTCAAATCAAACGAAATGGAAGAGTATAGCGGGAAGTCTACAGCTTCCCCTTGGACATACTCCTTGTTTGCCCACCAAATGTAATTGACTAGACCTCGGTGGGTAATCATCGCGCCTTTTGGATTCCCCGTAGACCCGGAAGTATAGATCATGTAAGCCAAATCGTCCGGTGTGCATGCTGTGTCAAGATCTGTACTGTCGCCTTCAAACAAGGAAGGATTGTCTAGGTAGAGGATGTCTCCTTCAAACTCGACTTTTTCCTGAAGATAAGACTGTGTCAAGAGAATCGTCGTCTGACTGTCATCCAGTAAATACTGAATTCTCTCTATCGGATACTCGGGATCAATCGGCAAATAGGCGCCACCTGCTTTTAGAACGGCCAAAATAGCCACGATCAGCTCGAGTGAATGCTCCGCCATAATGGAGACGATACTGCCTTGGGTAATGCCTTTCCCACGCAGAGCTCTGGCCAACTGGTTGGAACGCTCCTGAAGCTCCTGGTAAGTAAGGCGATCTTCCCCGCAAACAACCGCAACTTTCGAAGGCGTCTGTCTTGCTTGCTCCGCGATCAGCTCGAAAATCATTTTGTCGCGTGGATAATCGGCGGTCGTGTCGTTATAAGCTACCAGCAATTGCTGTTTTTCCTCATCCGTGATGATTCCGATATCTTCCAGCAGTACATTCGGATTGTGAATGACCTGTTCAATGATCGTTTTCAAATGCCCTTCTACTCGGTTCATGAATGACTCTTCATACACCGATGCATTATAGCTCAACTTCACATACATCTCATTCGAAGGTGCGACCGCTACTACAACGTTAAAATCATAGGAGGTCTGTTCTTCCCCATTTTCCACGTTGAATTGAAAGCCTAAGGAATCCTCCAGATCATTCAAAGTATTATCCGGGTAGTTTTCATACGTCACCAAATGATCGATTAACTCCTGTTTCAGTACCGTCTTGCTCTGAATTTCGTACAGCGGAGCGAAATCATAAGAAGCAGAAGCCAAGGCTTGCTCCTGAACTGTTTTTAACAGCCCACTGAAGGTTTGTTTAGGGTTTGTTTTCACGCGGGTTGGGATCGTGTTAATGAACAATCCAACCATGCTCTCAATCCCTTGAATCCCTGGCGGTCGACCTGACACAACAGAACCGAATACCACATCGTCCGAATTTTTGTACTTGCTCGCCAAAATACCCCAAAGAGATTGGAACACACTGCTCATCGTAGCCTGATTCTGATTGGCAATCTGCATCAGTTGCTGAGTCTTCTCAGGTGCGACGGTGAAAAGATTCTCCACATGTACATAATGGCTATTTTCCGCTACATTTTTCTTTTTAGGGAAATCAGCCTGCTGGTCATAGCCTTCCAGGTAGTTCTGCCAGTAAGTAAGTGCTTCTTCTTTGTTTTGCTTATCCAGCCATTTGATATAGTCGCTGTATGGTTTGGTCGCTTCCCGCAAAACAGCCTCGCCCTTGCGAATGGCGGCGTAGTACGAGAGCAGCTTATGAAGCAATACGCCCAAAGTCCAACCGTCGACGATGATATGATGGAAAGCCCAAACGAACTGATACTGGTTCTCCCCCGTTTGGAAAATGGCTGCTTTCATCAAGACGTCTTTCGTCAGCTCAAATGTATGATGCTGGCTGGTATACGCTTTTATGTAATCGTTCTGATTATCTATAGGTAAATGCGCAATGTTTTCGAAATGAACGGTAACTTTTCTTTCTTTAAAAACAACCTGTCGAGGCCGCTGCAGGTTTTGATAAACAAACACAGTGCGCAAAACCTCATAGTTCTCTACGAGCTTGTTCATGCTCTCTTCAAAAATAGGCAGGTGAAAATCACCTTGAAGCTTTGCGGACATCTGGAGGCAGTAGGCGCTGCTGTCTGTATCTTTGACAGCATGAAACAACATACCCTCTTGCAATGGGGTTAACGGATAAATTTTCGCAATATTTTCCTGCTTATTCATTCTGCACCTCAACTCTGTGATTTATCGATTTAAAGAGGGTTCCTCCAATAAAAGCGAATGTCCCAGCTTTTATTGGAGGAATAGCATTTCTCATGTCGCCTGATTAGATTAATTCCAGGATGTTCTCCAGTTCTTCCATGGAAAGGTCATCATCACCCAGATCGCTCGGGGTCAATTCTCCATTTTCTTTTGATAGGCAATGCTCAATAATGCTGAGCAAGTGATTCCGATAGTTGTCTGCCAATTTCGCGATGGTTTCTTCCTGATACTGGAGACTGCTATAGCCAAAACTGATCTGGAGCTTTCCATCCTCGATCATGCCGGAAATATCCAACAAGAATACTCTCTCCGATTCTGGACTGAAAAGCTGCCCCGTACCGAGTGGCGAGAAAGTAAGTCCGCCAGATTTTACATCCGAATCAAATTGCCCGAGGTAGTTAAAACTGATTTCCGGCCGCAGGCTAAATTGCAGGGATGGACGCAGTTTATCCGCTGTCATCGTGCGTAATATCTCGTAGCCAATTCCTTTTTTCGGAATATGGCGCAAGTTTTCTTTGATTTGCTTGATTTGGTATGACAAGTCCTTTGACTTTTCCATATCAAGCACGACAGGGAACTGGGATGTGAACCACCCAATCGTTCTGGTCACATTCATTTCATTCTGAATATCCTCGCGACCGTGACCTTCCAGGTTGATGACAGCGTAGTCGGTATTCGCCCACTCTTTCACGGTTAATCCCAACGCAGTCAGCAACAGGTCATTTATTTCTGTGTGATAGGCATGATGTACGTGACGTAACAGGTTTTCTGTCTCTTGCGCTGTCAACTCGACCTTCGCTGTACGGGTGTGCTTTTGTTTACGATCTGCTGTAACAAAATCGGTTGGCAACTTTCCTGCCGTGGTCGTGCTCTCGAGGTTGTGCCAATACGCAGCTTCACGCAAAAGCTCGTCACTCTCCGCATAGTTTTGCAATTGAATCGACCAATCCTTGAAGGAATCTGTCTTTTTCGGCAAGACGATCTCCTGATTGTGGAGAGCCTGCGAATAGGCAGAGGAAAAATCTTCAAACAAGATGCGCCATGAAACGCCATCCACGACCAGATGATGAATGGCAATCAGTAAATGATCCCCTTCCGTTGTGGAGAAGAGTGCCAAGTGGACGAGTGGTCCCTGTTCCAAATCGATACTGCTTTGGATGTGATCAGATAACTCCAAAATATGAGCTGCGCTATTTGCATGGTCTTTCAAGTCATACGAATGGAAACGGAATCGCTCACCTGTCAGCGCTCGATTGATTTGCGTGATTGTCTCATTCTCCTGTTTGTATATCATGCGCAACGCATCGTGGTGCTCGACGATTTTATAGAACGCTTGCTGAACAAGTCCCGGATCAAAGCCATCCTCTCGGAAGAGCATGACAGCCTGATTCCAGTGGTGACGGTCAGTGAAATTGCACTCGAAGAACCACCTCTGGATGGGCGTCAAGCCAATCTCGCCTTCTACTACTCCCTGATCGCTCTCTCTGTTGTTCGGTATGACATGAGCAGCCACTTGTTCAATGGTCGGATATTGGAACAGTTGCTTCATCGCTAGCGTCCAGCCTGATGCGTGCAAACGCGTGGATACCTGTATGGCTTTGATGGAATCTCCGCCCAATTCAAAGAAGTTATCTTTCATTCCCACTTGCCCAATTCCCAATACCTCTGCCCAGGTCGTTGCCAGTAAGTGTTCCAGTTCGTTTTGTGGTGCTTCATATTCCCTGCCCGATTTCTCTTCGTGACTTGGCTTCGGCAATGCTTTGCGGTCAATTTTGTCATTCGGTGTCAACGGCATCTTATCCAACTGAACGAAGAAGGAGGGAACCATATAATTTGGCAATTCTTTTCCCATAAATTCACGCAGTTGAGCCGGACTTGCTTCCCCATCGGCTACATAGTATGCGCACAGGTAAGGTTGCCCCTGGTCATCCAAATGTGTGATAGCTGCTGCCTCAATGATCGTCTCATATCGCAACAGGACACTCTCGACCTCGCCCAGCTCTACCCGATGACCGCGTACCTTCACCTGATGGTCGATTCTACCGAGATACTCGATATTTCCGTCCGGAAGCCATTTGGCCAGATCCCCGGTGCGATACATCTTCTCTCCTGGCACAAACGGATTGTCGACGAATTTTTCAGCCGTCAATTCTGGTCGATTCCAATATCCTCTGGCTAGCGCCACCCCGCTGATGCACAATTCACCTATTTGACCGACTGTCTTCAATTGCATTTGTTCATCCACGATGAACAACTTCGTATTCTGAATCGGTTTGCCAATCGTAATGGTCTGACCAACTGGTTCATGCGGCAAAGCTTTCCAGAGTGTGGCGCAAACTGTATTCTCTGTGGGGCCGTAGCCATTGATATAGGTCACTTTCTCTTTCCATTGCTCTACCAACGCGATAGTTGCAGCCGATCCAGCAGTAATCAGGATACGCAGGGACGGCATACGGTCAGCCTCAAGATAAATAGCGTACGTCGGCGGTAACGTGAGAATGGTAATTCCGTTTTTGTGGACATATTCCTCAAACTTGCGGAAATCGTTGATTGTATCGCGGGAGATAATATACAAGGTCGCTCCTGTCAATAGAGCTATAAACATATCCCACACCGATGCGTCAAAAGAGATACTCGCAAAATGCCCTGGCCGATCTTGTGGCGTTACGCCGAGTTGATTTTTGAAAACCGCCTGTAGATTGGCTGCCCCTTTGTGCTCCAGCATGACTCCTTTTGGCTTGCCAGTGGTACCGGACGTGTAAATGATATAGGCCAGATCTGACGGCTTGTTGATGCAAAGCAAATTGTCTGAATGCGACGAATAGCTCCCCGCGTCGTCCAAATCGATAATTTCTGCCTGACTGGACACCTTGTGGATTAAGTGAGAATGGGTAAGCACGAGCTTCGCTTGACTATCCTCGATCATGTAGCGAACTCGATCTTCGGGATAATCGGGATCGACAGGCAAAAAGGCTCCGCCAGCTTTTAAAATGGCGAGTGTGGCAATGACCATTTCCAAGGAACGCTCTACCATCATGACGACGATTTGCGAAGGACCTACCCCTTTTTCCCGCAAAACCGCAGCTAGCTGGTTCGCTTTTTCATTGAGCTCTTGGTATGACATGCTCTTCTCTTCAAATACAATGGCTGTTTGGTCAGGCATGTTCGCTGCCAGTTCCTCAAAGAGCTGTTGTATGGTCTGGTCTTCCGTGAACTCTCTGTCTGTATGATTGAATTCCACCAGCAACAGCTGCTTTTCTTCTGCCGTCAGCATCTCAATCGCTTGAAGCTGCCTGTCAGGTTCTGCCGCAACATTGCGTAGAATTTGCATAAAATGACGCGACATTCTTTCTACGGTGTCTCTTCTAAACAGCTTGGTACTGTACTCCAGTCGCAGCAACAGGTCTGTTTCCCGTTCAGTCAGGTGAAAAGACAGGTCGAACTTTGAAATGGCAAGTGCGCTCGTCGATTCATAGGGCTGATAGGTCAGTTGACCCAGTGTTTTTTGGTACAGCTCGTCGGTTTGCAGAATGAACATGGTATCAAAAAGTGGATTGCGTCCGGGATCACGTTGAATACCAAGCTTTTCAACCAGACTTTCCAACGGATAATCCTGATGATCATAGGCATCCAGGGCATTTTGCTTGACTTCCATCAGAAACTCCTTGAAGGTCTTCCCTGCAGTCGGTTTGTTTCTGATTGCAAGCGTATTGACGAACATACCTACAATCGGTTCGAGCTCAGCGCGCGTTTTGCCGGAGATTGGCGTTCCGACAACGATATCCTCCTGCCCCGTATACTTCGAGAGCAGCAAATTGTAGGCGGCAAGCAAGACCATAAACAAGGTCGTTTTCGTTTCTGCAGCCAACGCGTGTAAAGCTTCCAGTAGAGGTCTATCGGTAGCGAGTACGATTTGATCACCCTCAAAGCTTTTCACAGCTGGGCGTGGAAAATCTGTCGGAATCTCCAAGACAGTGTTATGCCCCTCAAACGCCTGGCGCCAATACTCTTCCTGCTTCTTGAAGTCATCTGACTCGGTAAAGCGTTTTTGCCAGACAGAAAAATCTTTGTATTGGATACGCAGCTCCGGTAATTGTCTGCCTTGGTACAATTCCGCCAGTTCATTGAAAATGATCGTGACAGACGAGGCATCCGAAGCAATATGATGCATGTCATACAAGAGAAGATGACGTTCATTCGAGATTTGCACGAGACCCATGCGCAGCAGTGGCGGAACAGCCAGATCAAATGGACGGACAAACGCATGAAAAATTTCATCGATCTGATGTTCTTCTGCACTCCGATATTCCATTTCCACTTCCACATGGTCATGAATTTTTTGGACCAACTGATCTCCTACCATCTCAAAGGAGGTTCTCCAGATTTCGTGGCGATCTACCAATGCTTGCAGCGCATGCTTCAATTGATCGCGATCCAGTTGACCCTCTAGCATGATCATCCCAGGCGTATTGTAGCTGATGCCCGCGCCTTCCAACTGATGGAGCACGTACATCCGCTGCTGGGCAGTTGATACCGGGTAGTACTCTTGTAGTTCTGCTGGTTGAATCGATGCATCTGGCGCATTCTCACTGTTTGCTATCAACCTGGACAAGGCTCGAACGGTAGGCTGTTCAAAGAAATGCTTCAACGGAAGATCGGTTTGAAATTCCCTGTGCACATGCGCCACTACCGTCATTGCTTTCAAAGAATGTCCACCCAGCTCAAAAAAGTTATCCATCACTCCGATGCCTGTGATGCCAAGGACGTTTTCCCATATCTTTGCCAGTGTTGCCTCTACTTCATTGGCAGGAGCGACATACTCCACACCTGTTGTAGGCTTTCCTTCAGGCTTCGGCAGCGCTTTGCGATCGATCTTGCCATTTGGCGTGAGCGGGAAAGCATCCAGTTGAACCAGATAGGTCGGTACCATATACGCTGGCAATTCTTGCGATAGATGTGCTCGAAGCGCCGCTTCCGAGATGTTGTCTTTCCCGGTGAAATAGGCAGTCAGATACGCATCCCCGCTTCCGTCCTGATAAGCCACGACAATCGCTTCATTTGTCGTTTCATAGCTGAGCAGAACCGATTCTATCTCCCCGATCTCAATCCGGTATCCTCTCACTTTTACTTGTTCATCCAGGCGTCCTGCGAATTCAATCGTGCCGTCTGGGAGCCATCTGCCAAGGTCGCCCGTCTTGTACATGCGTTCACCAGGCTCAAATGGATTGGAGACAAACTTCTCCTCGGTAAGTTCTGGTTTGTTCCAATATCCGCGTGCCAAACCGAGTCCGCCTATGCATATCTCTCCCACTACACCGATTGGGAGCAGTTGATGTGAATGGTCCACGATGTATATGCTTGTGTTTGCTATTGGCCGTCCAATGGTGATCGGAGCATCCGGGAGCGTATCGCACAGATAGGTGGCGATAACGCTGCTTTCTGTCGGACCGTACGCATTGACAGCAATCATCTGCGGATTCATCTCTTTGCACATCTCAACTAACTTCGGCGATAGCTTTTCTCCCCCGAGCACGGCCATTTTCATCGGACTGATCTCGTCGGCGGTGCTGCATTCCAAAACCGCCTGGAACAAGCTCGGTACGCATAACGTGTAGCTGCAACTCCATGTTGAGATCAGGTTTTTGAGTGCTATCGGATCTTTGGCTTCTTCATCCTTCGTCAAGACAACCGTTGAACCGGATAGAATCAACGCAAAGAAGGTAAGGACAAAACCATCAAAGGCAAAAGATAGAGCCAACAAACCTCTGTCATGGACAGATAGGGCAAACTCTTCTTTGTTCCACGTCACACTGTTGACAATACCTCGGTGCTCCACCATGACCCCTTTTGGCCTACCCGTCGTACCCGATGTGTAAATGATATAAGCCAGATTGGTAGCCGTATGAATCGGGTCAAGGTTTGTGGTGATACGAGAATAGTTACTCTTATCCTCCAGATACAGGCATTCCACTCCAGCCGCAACCTTTGTTCCAAGATGCTCGTGGGTAAGCACCAGACGGGCTTCGCAATCTTCCAGCATATAGGCAATGCGATCATTCGGATATTCTGGATCAATAGGCACATATGCTCCGCCAGCCTTGAGAATGGCAAGGATTCCAATCACCATCTCCAAGGAACGATTTGCCATAATCCCAACTCGTTGGTCAGCACTTACTCCTTTTTTCCGTAATGTACGAGCAAGCTGATTGGCCTTCTTATTGAGCTCCTGATATGTCAATCTTTGGTCCCCGCAAACCAGCGCGATTTGATCAGGGGTTTTCCCTACTTGTTCTTCAAATAGCTGTGGGAGTGTGCTTTCCAACTGAACAGGCTTGAATGTGTCATTGAAATGGACCAGCAATTCCTGCTTTTCTTGCTCGGTGAGCATCTCTATCTGATAGAGAGCCAAGTCCGTGTTCCGGATGACTTCTTGCAAGATTTGGATGTAATGACGCGACATGCGTTCGATAGTCTCCTGCTTGAACAGCTTGGTGCAAAATTCGAAGCAGAACATGAGACCTGCGTTGTTTTGGGTTGCTTCGAGCGACAAATCGAATTTCGCCATTTTGCCCTCGGGCACGTAAGGCGTCACTGTCATGCCTTCGATCTTGATCGGATTGGCATCCATGTTTTGCAAAATAAACAAGGTGTCAAATAATGGATTGCGGCTTCGATTTCGATTGACCGCCAGCTTTTCAACGAGTTCCTCAAACGGGTACTCCCCATGCTCAAAGGCAGAGAGTGTATTGTCCTTCACTTCTCGTAAAAATTGCTTGAAGCTTTTGGTTGCCACCGGCTGATTTCTCATTGCCAGCGTGTTGACGAACATACCCGTGATGCTTTCGGTGTCAGGGTGCGTTCTTCCAGCTGTCACGGTCCCGACCACCATATCTTCTTGCCCGGAGTATTTTGCGAGCAAAACATGATAGGCTGCCATGAGCACCATATAGAGCGTAGTACCAGTATCTGCCGCCACTCTTTGCAAGCCATCCAGTAGCTGTTTTTCCGAGCCGAATAAATAACGTTCGCCTTCAAAGCTTTGAACAGACGGTCGAGAGTAGTCTAAAGGCAGGTTCAAAACAGGAATTTCACCAGCGAATCGCTCGGTCCAATACGCTTCCTGTTTTTTGTATTGGTCTGTCTGTGCCAGACCTTTCTCCCAAACCGCGAAGTCTTTATATTGAATGCGTTGCTCGGGCAAGGATTTGTCTTGATAGAGCTGTGCAAGATCATTCAGGATGATTTGCGATGACACACCATCCGAAATGATATGGTGCATATCGATGATCATGACATGGCGCCGCTCTCCCAGTTTGACCAGTCCAACCCGACTTAATGGCGCTTTTTCCAAATCAAACGGACGCATGAAATCCATGATGACTTGATTCAAACCATCTTCTGTCGCTTCCATGTAGGCGATTGGCAGCTTGCATTCCCGATGGATGCGTTGAACCGGCTCACCGTTAATGGTATGGAAGGAGGTCCGCAGCGATTCATGACGACTCACCAGATTGGAAATGGCATGCTCTAGCTGCTGCACATTCAATTCCCCATCGAGTACAGTCACAACGGGCAGATTGTACACCGTACTAGCCGGATCAAGCTGGTTTAATATCAGCATGCGTTTTTGCGCAGAGGATACAGGATAGTGCTCTTGCATGGCGACGCGAGGAATAGCGAGATACGTTCCTTCCTCTTCACCTTCCACATACTTGGCGATTTCTTGAATGGTTGGTCTGTCAAACAACACGCGAAGCGGAACATCTGCTTGGCAGTCTTTTTGCATCCGGGAAATGAGATGAATGGCTTTTAACGAATGGCCCCCCAGCGTGAAAAAATTATCCTGAATGCCAATCGGGGATACACCGAGTACGTTCTCCCAAATCGCTGCCATTTTCTGTTCCAGTTCGGTTGTCGGAGCGAGGTAATCCGCTCCCTTAAAAGCATTACCCTCAGGGATGGGCAAGGCTCTTCTGTCTGTTTTTCCATTAGGTGTGACCGGAATCCGCTCCAAGCTCATAAAGAAGGAAGGGATCATGTACTCCGGCAGCGTTCGTGATAAGTACGCACGCAGCTCTTCGTTGCTGACTTCCTCTGTCCAAACAACATAGGCGCACAAATACTTACCACCTGTCTCATCCGTTCTATCGATGACCACGGCTTCCTTGATGGAGGCGTGGTTGAGCAAGTGCGATTCGATCTCTCCCAACTCGATGCGATGACCCCTGATTTTTACCTGATGGTCGATTCGCCCTAAAAACTCGATATTGCCATCTGGCATCCAACGAGCGAGGTCACCCGTTCGATACATTCTTTCTCCTGATTGATACGGGTTCTCGAGAAACTTCTCCGCAGTCAGCTCCGGATTGTGCAAATACCCTCTTCCTACATTCGCACCAGAGATATACAGCTCCCCAACAATGCCATCTGGTTTCATTTGCAGCTTTTCATCCAGGATATAAATGCCTGTGTTGCTGATCGGTTTTCCGATTGGTGGCAGCTCTGGTATATCCATGCTTGGGTCCATCGTGAAGGTAGTTACCACATGTGTCTCCGACGGCCCGTAATGATTGTGTAAAAATACGTGATGGTTCCGCAGATATTTCTGTAGCTCATGAGTGACGACGAGCTGTTCCCCGGCAGTGATAATGTGCTTGACGCAACGCGGGAAGCTTTGGGCATAATCTTTTTCGTTAAAGATAAATTTCAAGAAAGATACAGGGAGGGACAATATGCTGATCTGTTTCTCCTGGATAAAGGCAAACAGTTTTTCTACATGACGTCTCATCTCATTCGTGATGAGATAGAGCTGTCCCCCGGAAAGCAACGTGGAGAAGATCTCCTGGTAGCAAACATCAAAGCTGCATGTGGTATACTGCAATACTTTTTCATGAAAATCGATGTTGGTCTTGGCAAACGTAAAGTGCATCAGATTTGCCATGTTTTTATGCTCAAGCATGACCCCTTTTGGTTTGCCTGTCGTTCCGGACGTGTAGATGATATAAAACAAGTCATCTGGTTGATTGATCGTTTCCACAGACGCATGGCTCTCTTCCCAGATGGCTGGAGCGCTGATATCTATTTTTTCAGTAGAAGCAGAGACTTTCTCTAGTAGATGCTGCTGGGTCACTACCAATTGAATCCCGCTATGCTCGAGCATGTAGGCAATTCGTTCTTCTGGCAGCTCCGGATCAATCGGTACAAACGCACCACCGGCTTTCAAAACCCCAAGAATTCCGACAATCATCTCAATCGAACGATCCATCATCGTACCAACCAGACTGTCTGCTGCAATGCCTTTTCTTCTCAAAAATCTGGCGAGCTGATTGGACTTTTCATCTAGCTCCCGATACGTCAACTGCTGTTCTCCGAATACGACAGCTACCTGCTCAGGTGTCCTATCCACCTGTTCCATGAAGAGCTCGTGCATGGTTTTCGTTGGATAGGCAACGGAAGTATCAACGTTTCTGGCCATTAGCTCTTGTTTTTCAGTTTCTGTCAGCAAAGTAACCTGCTGAATGGTGATCTTCGGATGGTTTGCCACGCAAACCGCAATCTGCTTGAGATGTCCAGCCATTTTTTGGATAAAAGCTTCGTCGAAAACAGCAGCATTATAATCAAACCGCATCGCAATCTCTTCTTTGGGCATTACCATGACGGTCATGTCATAATTGGTAGGCTCAAACATCTCGACATCGGAAATGGTAAAGCCTACTTGCTGTGTCGCTACTTTTTTCTGCAAGGCCTCGACTAACGGATAGTTTTCGATGACCATCAGGTGATCGATCAAATCTTGCTTCAATACAGAATCGTTTTGAATATCGTACAAAGGTACATGCTCATAGGACTGGGATTGCAGTGTTCTTTGGTGCACATCCTGTATCAAGTCGGCAAAGGTTTGATCGTTTTTCGCTTGAATGCGGAATGGAATGGTATTGATGAACAACCCAACCATTTTGTCGATTCCAACGATTTCAGTTGGTCGCCCGGATACAACAGAGCCGAATAGTACATCATTCGTAGCGTTATAGGATTGGAGGAGAATCCCCCATAAGGTTTGAATCACCGTCGGCAATGTCACTTGATTTTGACTTGCGATCGCAGAAAGCTGCTGCGTCAGCATACGGTCCAGCGCAAAACGATATTGCGCTGGTAGAAAGGCTTTGCTAGAAGACTTCCCAAATTTCGGCAAGGAAGTTTGCTGTTCAAATTGTTCCAGATAGTCTCTCCAATATGCGCGAGCAGCCTCTTTATCTTGCTTTTCCAGCCAACGAATAAATTGGCTGTATGGCTGCACCGGATCAAGCGAAATCGGTGCCCCATTCTTTAAGGATAAGTAGACGGAAAGCAAGTCATCAAAAATAATGCTAAAGCACCAACCGTCCATGAGTATGTGATGAAAACTCCAGATGATTTGGTATTCGCTCTCCGTCATTTGGAAAATAGCCACTCTCATCAACGAATCTTTCGCTAGATGAAAGGTTTTCTCTTGGTCATTCCTTTTGTACTGTGTGTAGCGCTGCTGCTTTTCTTGCTCGTCGTATGCAGTTAAATCGCAAAATAGGATGGGAATGGGCCGTTCCTTCAAGACAACCTGCAAAGGCTGTTTTAATTTTTCATAGAGAAACAACGTGCGGAACACATCATATCTCTCTACCAGTACATGCAAGCTATCGGTAAACAAACCAACATCAAGATTGCCCTGAATCGAAATGGACATCTGTACAAGATGAGAGTTATGTTCTTCGTCTAGCAAGGCGTGAAATAACATTCCCTCTTGCATGGGCGTCAATAAATACATATCTTGTACTTGTTCTTTGCTAAAAACACTCATTCCGGCACCTCGATATCGACATTATTTGTTATATTTACATAAAAATGTAAGACAAGAACATGTTTAACCCCAAAAATAGTAGCAACTGCTTATTTATTTAAGCGTATTGGCCAATAATTCGAAGATGTCGTCCATTTCTTCCATCTGAAGTCCTTTTAGACTAAAGTCACTGGGTGTCCGCTCGACTTCTTTTTTCTGCAAGCAATGTGTAATGATCGCCCGGAGATGTTTTTGATAGTCCTCACTCAGTTGATGAATGGACTCTTCTTTAAACTGCTCCTCGCTGTAAGTAAACGTGATGAGAAGCTCTCCACCTTCAATTCTTCCTGTAATATTCAAGGCGGTATAAATCTCCGAATCGGGACTCAGATTGTTCTTCCCATCCGCACCGAGCGTGTTGCCTGAACTATACGGAGATCGGCTAAACATTTCGTTGTTAAGGCCTGCGTCAAATTGACCCAAGTAGTTAAACGTCACTTCGGGTTGCAAGGAAAAGGACAAGGAATGCCGTTTTTCCGGTTCTGTCATATATTTTAAAATTTCATAGCCAATGCCTTTATTGGGGATCTTCCTCAGGTTTTCTTTCGTGCATTTGATATGGTCAGGTAAATGATTCATTTGACTCAAATCTAGTAAAACTGGATATTGGGAGGTAAACCATCCGATTGTTCTTGTCACGTTAGCGTGTTCGATCACATCCTCGCGCCCGTGCCCTTCCAGATTAATCACGATTTGGTCAAGCCCGCTCCACTCTGCAACGGCCAGCCCCAACGCTGCCAGTAACAAATCATTGATTTCTGTTTGATAAGCAGAATTTGCCTGCTTCAACAATTGTTCGGTTTCCTCTGCTAGCAATCCGACCTGTATGTTGCGGATACTCTTCTGTTTGCAGCCCACCGTTTCATAGTCCTTCGGAAGGGAAGCATTCCTAGCTCCTGATTCAAGATTCTCCCAATACGGGATTTCGCTCATCAACTCATCACTATTCGCATACTCGTTCAACCACACTGCCCAATTTTTAAAAGAATCCGTTTTTTCTGGGAGAACGATTTCTTTTCCTCCTAGTACCTGACTGTATGCAGTTGCTAGATCCTCAAACAGAATGCGCCAAGAGATTCCATCCATGACTAAATGATGGATGGCCAAAAACAAATGATCGCCTTGGAGCGTGTGGAACAAGGCTGCCTTCACCAACTGTCCCTCTTGTAAATTCATGCTGCCATGCAATCGTTTTGTCTCTTCTTCGATTGCTTGCTGGACATCCGAATGCGAGGTCAGATCATATTGAAGGAAATGGTATAATTCGCTATCCAACCCACGATTTTGTTGTACGATTCTCCCATTCTCGTTCCGATAGACCATGCGTAGTGCGTCATGATGTGAAAGAATTTTATCCAAGGCCTGTTGGATGGCTTCAGGATCAAATCCCTGTTCGCGATACAATACATACGATTGATTCCAATGGAACATATTCGTAAAGTTCTTTTCAAAGAACCATTGTTGAATGGGCGTTAAGGTAACAGGGCCTTCGATGATTCCCTGCTCGCTTCTCCTCGTCGTATTTTTAACATAGAGAGCAACCTGCGAAATCGTCGGGTAATTCAGCAAATCTTTCGTGTCTAGCTTTAGTTGATAGGCATGCAAACGAGCAGCGACCTGGATCGCTTGAATGGAATCCCCACCGAGTGAGTAAAAATTGTCGCGAATCCCAATTTTCTCAATTCCCAATACCTCTTGCCACACGGTTGCGAGAATCGATTCTGTCTGATTTCTGGGAGGTTCGTATGCAGGATTTGTCTCAGCAGCAACATCGGGTTCTGGCAATGCTTTGCGATCAATTTTGTCATTCGGCGTAAGCGGCATTTTATCCAGCTTCACGAAATACGAAGGGAGCATGTACGCAGGAAGCTTTTGAGCGGCAAATTCTCTGATCTGCGCAGGTGTTACTTCCTCTGGCGAAATAAAATAAGCGCACAAATAGGGTTGAGCGTGTTGGTCTTCTCTAGCGATTACCACTGCCTCTTTTATTTGTTCATGTTTCAGCAAAACGGACTCGATTTCTCCTAACTCAATCCGATGACCCCTGATTTTCACCTGATGGTCGATTCTGCCGAGAAACTCGATTTCTCCATTCGGCAACCATTTGGCCAGATCTCCTGTCCTGTACATCTTCTCTCCTGGTACGAACGGATTATCTACAAATTTTTCTGCGGTCAAATCCGGGCGATTCCAATATCCTCTGGCTAAGCCTACTCCACCTATGCATAATTCGCCTTCACTGCCAATTGGCTGTAATTGAAGCTCTTCATTGACAATATACGCGGACGTATTTTGAATCGGTTTGCCGATTGGGATCGTTTGGTTGACGAGCACATTGGAAGGTGCCTCCCAAATCGTCGCGCAAATGCTTGTTTCCGTAGGTCCGTATGCATTCACGTATCGGACTTTGTTTTTCCATCTATTTACTAAAGGGAAGTTGGCAGCAGAACCTGCCGTAATCATGATGCGAAGTGAAGTAATATGATCTGGGTTGAGGTGAGTCAAATATGTGGGTGGCAACGTGATGATGGTCAATTCATTTTCATTCAAATAGTTTTCAAAACTGATGAAATCATGAATCGTCTGTTTCGAAAGGACGTAGAGGCTGGCACCGGTTAGTAAAGCCATGAACATTTCCCATACCGATGCATCAAAAGACATGCTGGCAAACTGTCCAATCCTGTCTGCAGGTGTTACACCGAACGCATTTTGAAAGAATGATTGCAAATTAGCGATCCCTTTATGCTCCAGCATGGTTCCTTTCGGCTTGCCGGTTGTACCTGAAGTGTAGATGACATACGCCATGTCAGTAGGTTTGCTTGGCAAGTGAAGATTGGAATCTGCGCGAGAATCCAGCTGTTCTTCCTCAAGTACGACTACAGGTCCACGGTATCCGACGTCATAAACAAGTTGGCTGACTTTTTTCTGAGTGATGACGATTTTCGTTTGACTGTCTTGCAGGATATATTGAATCCGATCTCGGGGATATTCGATATCGATAGGAACATACGCTCCGCCAGCCTTGAGGATGGCAAGAATAGCTGTCACAGTTTCAATGGATTTCTCCATCATCACACCGACAATGCTATCTCTTGTAATCCCTTTTTCAATCAGGGCTCTTGCCAATTGGTTGGCTTTTCGGTTGAGCTCTTGGTAGGTCAAGCGCTCATTTTCATAAACGATGGCAACTCGGTGTGGCACAGCTTCTGCCTGTTCCTCGAACAACTGATGAATCGACTTATCCTGTGGATATTCAGCCTTTGTATCATTAAACAAGGCTACCTGTTCTTTTTCCCACTCCAAGTCGATAAGATTGGCCTGATTTGCTAACATATGTCCCCTCCGATAATTGGCAAACTTTTGTCTATCATGAAGTGTGACAATACAATGTGATGGCCAAACAAGTAAACGACACTACAAGGAAATGGTCTGCTAACTCTGAAGATGAAGCCTCAGTGACGAATGGCTCACATTGGAAATTCCTCATCAACACCATTTAATATAATGGGCAAATGTAACAAAATATGTGGGTTTTTGTATCTTTTTTGTAAGTATTACCCAATTTCATATTACTATGGTCATGAACCAATTTTCACCTACAAATTTTCCGCGATTTTACATTTTTTCACAATGGGAATAATTCCCTGTTTACTCAAAGCGGTTTTCAGGACAAAAGTCACCTTCCATATCTTGGTCAAAGCATGTGCACTGATACTCTAGCCTAATGGATTCAGGACATGATTCCCGACCATTTCGAACGGAAAAAATACATTACCTGAAAACAAATGTGCTGGCCTGCACACCTCCTTACAATCCAGCAGAATAACGTATTCATATGCACCTGTTCGAGAAACTGTTATTCATTATAACAGAGAGTGTTTTGGAAATCAGTTAAAAAATAGGGATTTTTTGTTAATTGTGTTACTTTTTACCCAAACCCTTCTTCAATCTCTACAAAAAAGGCTCACACTTTCTGGTTTCATTCGAAAGTGTGAGCCTTTTGATTTACGACTTCATTGTGGAATCGAAACGGTGGACACCTATTCTTTCAGGAAGATATTCTTGTCCTTCAGTCGCTTGTTCGTCGTGGTTCTGACAAGCGTATATACGACGGCAAAAGCAGGGATTCCAAGCAGCATTCCCATCAACCCGAACAATGCTCCCCCAACCAATAAGGCTGCGATCACCCATAAGCCATCCAATCCGATTGAATTCCCTACCACTCTTGGATAGATAAAATTACCTTCAATTTGCTGCAAGACAAGAATAAAGACAATGAACCAAATAGCCTTCACTGGATCGATCATTAAAATAATAAAGGCACTCGGAATCGTCCCGATATAAGCACCAAAAATCGGAATGATGCTCGTTACGCCAATGATCACACTCACAAGTAGTGCATACGGCATATTAAATGCCCACATCCCTACAAAACAAAGCCCGCCAAGAATGAGCGCCTCTGTTAGCTGGCCTGAGATAAAGCCACTAAATGCGCGGTTTGTGATTTGTCCAATTTCTACAGCTCGATCCGCCTTTGCTTTTGACGAATAGGCATAAACGAGTTTTTTCGCAATGAGCGTCAGCTTTTCCTTATAGAGGAGCAAATAGACGGACAACATCAGCCCCATGATGACATCGATAAAGCTAACGGTAAACATTTTCGTGTACGTCAGTAATACAGGGATGGAAGTCAGGAAAAAATGGCCTAACTTATTTACAATTTCATTCCACTTCTCCATAAGTGTATTCCATAAATCGCCGGACAAGTTAAACCTCTCTGCAAAACCATCAACGAAAGCCTTTAACGATTGCATGTCATTCGGAATACTTGCGGCAAGCATGGAAATACTCGTGAGAAGCTGAGGGACAATAAACCACATAAGAAATGTAAAAAATACCAGGACAGTCGCCAAAGTTAACAGGATCGAAAAAGGACGTCTTACTTTTGACCAGATTCGATTGTTACTGCGGTTAAGAGGCGAGAAAAGTCTTTCTTCATAAAATCTCATTAAAATGTTCAAGATGTAAGCAATGGCGATCCCATAAATCACAGGATCTAATAAGTCAAATATTTCATAGATAAATGACTTTACAGAAGGGAAATTCCAGACCACAGCAAACAGCAATACGGTGTAAGTCGCGATCATTATGTACTTCTTTATATCTCGCCAGTGTACTTTCTCCATCATTTTCTAGCTGACTCCTAACCTTTGTGAGTTCTAAGTTGAGCGGTTTGTTCATAAACTTGTTCATAAACTTTTCCATTACTATGTCCACTCAAAAGTATACTATGTTTTTCAACCGTCTGTTATCATTTTTCCACTTTCACTAAAACTTCCCTCGAACTTTCCATAATCCTATATCAAAAACACTGCTGAAAAAGATAACAGGCTACCGACTAAGGGCAGCCTGCCTATCTTTTATAGGGGGCCTGACTCCTCCTTTTTTACTTGGATGAGTTAGGCAGTACGCATCAATTCCCGATCGCGTTTTCCGTGTAGCCAGTGATAAAGCGGGATACTGAAAAGGATGAAGGCAACCATCCCGACGAAAATCGTACGATATCCCGTATGCGGTACGATAAATCCGAGCAGATAGGGCCCGATTCCTAATCCTAGATCGTACAAAATATAGTACGTAGAGGTTGCTAATCCAAAGCGATGCGGATCTGTCACCTTCACTGCTACGGTTTGGGCAATGGAGTTAAAGTTTCCGTAACCTACTCCAATCAATGCAGCAGATAGCAGCAGCATCCATGAAGTGGAGGCTTGACTGAATAAAAGCATCCCGACAGCAAATATCACCAGGCTGGGGTATGTCACGATGTTCGCCCCTCTTGCGTCCATTAGCTTTCCTGAGAATGGTCGAGAGAGGATAATGACAATGGCATACACCAGGAAGAAATAACTGGAAGCGGAGGTGAGATTAATTTCTTCCGCATAAAACGATAGAAATGACAAGACACCCGAATAGCTGAAGCCGATTAATAAGGCGATGAATGAAATCGGCAAGGCTTTCGGCTCGATGAATTTCGAAAGCAGAGAACCTTTTGTTTCCTCTTTCACACTTGAGGAAGGAAGCGGAACATTGATTTTTGCCATGGCATAAAACAGCAAACAAATCAGGGAAAACACAACATTCATCGTAAAGATCCAGGTGAAACCATTTTCAAGCCGTAATAAGATCATGCCGAGAAAAGGACCAATCGCGGTGGCTAAAATCGCACTTAAACTGTAATAGCCAATCCCCTCACCCTTGCGTGACGCTGGCAAGATTTGAGCAATAATGGTTCCTGTTGCTGTACTTGCAATACCAACGGCAATCCCTTGCAGCAATCGATTTACCAGTAGCAAACTGATATGGACAGCAAAAAAGTAAAGCAACGAGGTGACAGCAAAAAATGCTAACCCAATCCAAAGCGTTTTTTTCGTACCAATATGACTAATGGCTCTACCAGTGAGTAGGCGGCCAATCAAAGCACCAATGATAAAGATACTGGATACTAATCCGGCTGAACTGGTTGAAGCGTGAAATTCTGTTTTGGCATACGAAGCAATCGTAACCATGAGTAAGAAAAACATAAGTGTCAAAAGAAAATTGATGAAAGAAACAATAACGAACTCTTTCGTCCAAAGCCTATCCTTATTCACTGCTTACCCTCTTCTCTTTAGGTTCATGATTATTTTTTCTAGTACGGTGGCTGCTGCGTCTCTTTCTTCTGGTGAGATGCCCTCCAATATTTCTTCCAGGAACGGATCAGTCGCTTCCATAATCGTCTTATGTAGCGCTTCACCTTTCTCTGACAAATACATAATTTTTTGCCGTTTGTCTGATCCAGATGAGATCAAAATGATTTCACGCGCAGCTAATTTTTGCGCAATAGGTGTAATAGCCGGCTTCTCTACTTGCCAATAATCGGCGACGTCGCTAAAAGTAGCAGAACCGTTATTTTTCAGATAACGAATTAACGCCCATTGTGTGACGGATATACCGAATGGAAGTAACTCCTCTTGCAATTGGTTATTGTACATACGATGTGTGAATGCGACTTTTGAAAAGAACGGGTACATGTTAGCTCCTTTGTACTTTGTATTAGTTAATTAATTTAATTAATTATATCTCTTTTCTTGCTGTTTGAGAAGGTCTAAATCATGGTGGGTTACCTTGTGGCTTTTTCCGTGCACATTCGTCTAACCTATATCATCATTCAAAAGGAGAAAATCATGGTGGTAAAAAGGTTTTTCGCACTTTCCTTCTTATTCTTGCTTTTTTTAGTCCTTTATTTTCCAATACCTACACTTGCGAAGGAATCCTCCTTTCAAAATCTGTATTATGTTTTTAGCTGGGATGAGGCAGGCAATATCCGTATTACCGATCTGGCGAAAAATGAAATCCTCTCTTCTATTCAGTACCAAGCCGAATATGGCACTATCTATAATGCGATGACCCCTTCCCTTCCGAAAGGCTCCAATCAAATAACGTTGGATCAAAGTCCACCCTTTCAACCAGGTGCGGCCATCGAAATTCGCTCCGAATCGTTTGGCGGCAGAATGAATGCTCCGCTTGTCCATCAGGCAAAAGTAACTGCCGTCCGTGGAAATGATGTCTATTTCTCTCCTGCTACGACGAAAGTCATCGACCGGAACATTTTTATCAAACGGGGCAGTTACTGGGTTCGCAAATGGGATGATGTTAAGGTGGAACAACAGGAGACCGCTACTGGTAACACAATCATTGTCACAGGTCATACTCCGATTTCAGTGGTTTCAACACAATATGAATTGCAAAAAAATAGCCCTGCCATCGATGTCACCGTAAAAACCAGCTACAAGCAAGTGGCAAAGGTTTTTCGAGAGGCATTCGCCCTGCAATTCAAGCCAAAAGTAACAGAGGTATACCGCAAAAACCGGAAAGTGGACACACAATCATTCCAAGCATCTTACTGGCTGGATCACCAAGGTGCGAAATTCGGTCAAGGGAAGCAAGCAGCTTTTTTGTACCATGCTCCCAACGTGTCGTCACTTGAATTGAATACAACGCAAAAACAGCTGATCGTCAATCTGGATCACATGAACGATCACAGATACGTACAGCAAGGCTCTACGAATCAAGTCGGAAAAGTCCGCCACTCTTCTGAATATCGTGCAAACGATGAACGGACGAATTCATTCTCGTTGGTAGTTGGGTATCAACCGAAGCTCATGCCGCGATTTATGAGTCAGCCTTCTGGCTATTTGGCGACACATGTATGGACAGAGCATGCTGACGAGCAGACGCTGCAAACGAATCGGGCTGTTTATTTCGGTTCCGAGAAGATTACATCGTCAGCACAAGCGACAGGCGGTTTTGTCAAACACCGGATTCCAGTTACGAAAAGCGTATTTTACTCCAATCCGTATTTTCAAGCGAAATCACCTGTCAATATCGCCATTGCGCAAAGTCCTGAATTTTTGCAGTTTCTGGATGATCTGTATCGGAACGGTGATGATATTGGTCTGCACACCCTCTATCCTTACGAAATCAGGCACTATCAAAAAACGACGGAAGATGCGTTGCAAGTAATGAAAGATCACTTCCAAAGCAGGACCTGGATTGACCATGGGTATTTGAAGACCAGCTTTGCGTTTAACGGGCTCGACAACCAAACTGCGAATTACTTGGCGCATCAGTGGGGAAAATTTGGCACCTCGTATTTTTGGCACTACAGCTCAGAAGATATCGCCAATCCGAATAATGGCCTTGATCTGTACCAAACTCAGAAAGGCGACGCCCTGCGCACCCCTCTCTATTGGTCGCATCCGACAGTGACTGGTTCGTTTTTTTCATGGTCGGCTGCCACCATTCCGGAAGATACGCTGTATCTGTATCGGGAGCAAAATCTCCAGCAGCTCATTCAAAATCGTGGGGTTTTTATTAACCATACCTACTTGGCAAGAGTTCCGGCCAAAAAGCAAGGCGGGAAATTTGTCATTCGAGATGCCAAAGGGAACTGGATCATTCATCCCGATTTTGACCGCTTGTTGAAGCGGATGGGCGCGCTGCGGGATCAAGGCAGATTGCATTTGACGACGGTACGTGAAATCATGGATTATTGGCTCGGCCTCTCTCAAGTCAGAATGGAATATGCACCAAATGGCTCTGTTGTTCTACACAATGATGGCATGCGCAAGATTTCTGGTCTTTCCATGGCGACAAAAGCTTCAGAAGTCTATGTGAACGGGTTGAAGCCGTCGCAGAAGAAAGCGGATGGCGATCTTATTTTTTGGTTCGATCTGGAGCCGAATGCAGTTGCGGTTATTGCTGCGAACAAAATGGATAGTGTTGCACTCCCGTAATAAAAGGAAAATCAATGCTCACAAATACAAAAAGCTTCCCTTCATGTTTCCAGGGAAGCTTCTTATTCCTTTATCTATTGGGACAATTTTACCAAGCTGTAGTTTTTCTTGCCTTTGCGGATAATGATGAAGCGACCTCCGATAGCGAGACTTGGCGTTACTTCCAGTTCCAGATCGGTAACGCGCTCGCCATTCATGGAGATAGCGCCTTTTGTAATATCCTCACGTGCTTGACGCTTGGATGGCTCAATGCCGACCTCGACGAGCCAATCGACAATGTTCTTCGTTTCGAGGGTTGATTCGAACGTCGGCATTTCTTTGAAGCCTTGCTCGATCTCATCTGCCGACAGCGATTTAATATCACCAGTAAACAAAGCTGCTGTAATGCGCTTCGCCTGCTCCAGCAATTCCTCGCCGTGCACAAATCTCGTCATTTCCTCAGCCAGAGCTTTTTGAGCCTCGCGTTTATGTGGCTCAGTCAGTACTTTTTCAGCCAGCTCTTCAATTTGCTCTTTCGAGAGGAACGTAAAGTATTTCAAGTATTTCACAACATCGCGGTCATCCGTATTCGCCCAGAATTGGTAGAATTCGAATGGTGTTGTTTTGTTTGGATCAAGCCAGATGGCTCCTCCTGCTGTCTTCCCGAATTTCGTACCATCTGCCTTCAGCATCAGAGGAATGGTGAGACCGAATGCTTTCGCTTCTGGTCCTTCTTTTTTGCGGATCAGATCAAGACCGCTTGTGATGTTGCCCCATTGGTCGGAACCGCCGATTTGCAGTTGAACATCTTCATGTTTGTACAGATGCAGGTAATCCAGCGATTGCAGAATTTGATAGGAAAACTCCGTAAACGAGATGCCGCTTTCCAGTCTGCTCGACACAACATCCTTGGCAAGCATCGTATTGATGCTGAAGTTTTTACCGTAATCTCGCAAAAATTCAATGACATTGATTTTGTGTGTCCAGTCATAGTTGTTCACCAAACGGATTTGGTTGTCGCCTTCTGTTACGAACAGCTTCTTCATTTGTGCGGTGAGCGCTTCTACGTTCTCCTGAATTTGTTCCAGTGTTTGCAAAGAGCGCTCAGATTGACGTCCGCTCGGATCGCCGATCGTACCTGTTGCACCACCGATCAAAATGACCGGACGATGACCAGCGAGCTGGAAGCGTTTCAGTACCATGAAAGGAATCAAGTGACCGATATGCATGCTGTCACCTGTTGGATCAACACCACAATATAGCGAGACTGCTTTTTCATTCGTTAATTCTCGCAGCCCTTCTGCATCTGTTTGCTGATTGATGGCTTCGCGCCATTCGAGTTCGTCGATAATATTCACTGCCATACACTCCTTCAATCTCCTATGGTAAAAACAAAAAATCGCCCCTTGTCTATTGTAGACATAGGGACGATTGAATAACCGTGTTACCACCCATCTTGCACCAATGGAACCCAGCGTTAGCGCAGGCCATTCATGCCACTCGTAGCGAGTTATCGTTCGCGATTCCGCTCGGCATTACCCGAGATACTCCAGAGTGTAATTCGCTTGCTTATTGTGTACCGGGTTCCATCAACCCCCGGCTTTCTAGGACAGGGAATAAGCTGCTACTGGGCTCTTTCAACGTATGTTTCATATGAAATTAAAGTCAGTATATTGAATTCAAATAGCAATGTCAACCATGTTGCAATGATTCCGCTACGATCCCTTATTTTATTTTCGTGAGACCGTCGGAGGTGAGTTCATAAACAGTTGTTGCGACTTCATGTAAATACCTTCGATCATGCGAAATACTGATAATCACACCGTCAAAAGCCGTTAAGGCGCGGCACAGAACAGGAGTCGTCAACGGACTGAAGTGTCGGGTCGGTTCATCCAGTATCAATATTTCGCACTGATCCAAAATCATTTTCACTAGGAGCAATTTCGCTTTTTATCCCCCAGACAAGTTTTAATGGGTTGATGCATCTCCTCTTTTGTCAATTTCATACTGTCTAAATGTGTATACGCTTTTGTAATCGCATCTTTCATTCCTGTTGTTTCCAAGTATTCAAGCGTGTTTTTGTCGAAGCCAGCCGGTCTTCATAGTTTTGGGGCATGTACCCGATCTGTAAGGACGAGTGCTGGACTAGCTCATCCATGATCTTTTTCAACAACGTTGTTTTTCCGATCCCATTTTCCCCAATAATCACGACTTTTTCCGGCCCCTTGATCGATAGATGAATCTGTTTCGATAGCTGTTTGTTCGTTATTTGCAGTACTTCCAATGAAAAGTCGAGGATTTGTTTACTGCCAGGCACATGTACCGCAGAATCAAATCGGGTTTCTTTGCCAACAGACTTAAAAAACGGTATTTAAACGCTCACCACCGGATAGAACACCCATCTTTTTATCTGAATCCAATTCATGAATACCGAGATCATCCATCGCTGTCACAAGTTCTTTGCTCCAATGATTTTCGGCAAAAAAGTCGGCGATGGTCATTTGTTTTTCTTCGTTAGATAGCTCCTGTGCAAGAAAACCCATGCCATATTCGTTTCTCGTCGTTTACTCTTTGTTCATCTGTATTACCCCCTTTTTTGACAACAAAAAAAGATGCTTCTGTCCAATAAACAGAAGCATCTTGCTCTCGTACTAGAAATCGCTATATGAAAAATAGACCATACAGGGATTCAGGATATACATTTACGGGTGAATTTGGCTTCTTGTTTATTTATGATAGGATTGGCTTTTCCAATAAATAAACAGTTGCGCAAATGATTCACCCTCCGTTCCACATAGTTGCCTTCAATATAGCATGGCCTTCTACATAATGTAAATGAAGCAGCTATTCGACCAAGGCCAGCACTTGTGCAAGCTTGTCTTTGAGGGGGGCAGATTCCTTTTTTACCGCCTGTGCGAGCTTCTTATTCCCTCCAAAAAGACGATAAATAACAGTTTCCCGATGGTAATCTTCCATTGCTGCAAGCTCCTCTATGAGTGCATCCACCAGTTCGGTACGATCGAGGGTGATATTTTTCAAAGGCTTCGCCGAGTCGCTACTGCCAAGCACCAGTGAGACGAGTACCGGCATATTCTCTGCGGTTATACCATGCGCCTCCATAAAAGCCATGGCAAAATCGTCCTGGGCAGACTGATGCTCCGTGTCGACCAGCTCCATATAGCGACAAAAGAGTGGAAAATATTCGTTGCTAGACAAGCCGAGAGCCAATACCGCATAGGTACCAGGCATGACGGATTTCTCACTAGGCTCTACATCCCCGTACCACGCAAACTCCTCCATCGCAAGCTCGGCATATTCTGCGATTTTCGGGTATAAGCCAGGATATCGGGACGCATTGCCAAAAAACTGGTGGAGACCTGACTTCGCCAGCTTTTTTACTGGCAGGTAGTGCTTTTCGCTGCTTTTCAGCTTGAGCTTGTACCCTTTGGGAAAGCCTTCACGCAAAAGGCCGTTGATAAAATCGATGGCTTCACCGTAGGCCGCTTCTTCCTCAGATACAATCCGGATGTCGATCGCTTGCAAAACATCATTGGCATTTGCTTGAATCAGACTGCTTTTATACTCGTTTTCAAAGCGACCACTGCCCCGTTTTACGTAGTCCGCAGCCTGCTTGGAGCCAAGCTGAACAGCGAGGTCCAGGAACTTCTTGCGGGTGTCCGGCTCCTTGTTACCTATTGCGAGAGCGACGTACAGGAAAAAGTCCAGCTCCTCCGTTTTCAGTTCCTGACGTTCCTGCTCAGGTTTCAAAGCCCAATCCATTCCATAATGCCCGGTACGATCGAAAAATTTGACTAAAAAACGCTCATTCGCCCAGCCTTTTAAAGCCAAAGTAGAGTGGTATGTCCACGAATCACTGCGTTCTTTATTGGAGCGCAGCTTTTCACTAAGACGCTGGATGAGCGGTTCGATTACCTCTTGCTTCTGTTCCATCAGATCGGGATTGACGAGACAATGGGCGAAGAAAAAATCGTCTCTTTCTTTCGGACGTACAGGAAGCTCCGCTTTCATTTTTGTCTCGATAAATTGATCCAGTGCTTGTTTTAGACTCTCGCGTTTTCGCTCGTTTATGAAATGGCGAGCATGGCATTGCACCGATTGTTTCCACTCGAATTCGAAAACAAGCTCGAAGTGGTAATTAAAAAAGTGAGAATCATAGTCGGTGGAATGGAACAGGGATTCCATTCGATCACACAGTGCTGGGAAAAACTCATTCATGAGCATTTCCTCTGTAAGCTCCTCAATATAAGAGCCCGCCTCGTATTTGTACGAGTCGTCACTCCAACTGAAAGGTTCGTGGACATCCACGTGGATTTTGCCATTGGCCCAATTAGGTTTTCCTTTTCTCCACGCCACTCTCAGGTAGTCTTTGACCCCCGCCTGCAGAAGACTCCAGTCTTTGATCTCTTTGATCCGCTGGTTCTCTTTTTGGTAAATTTCTTGGATGGAAGTCCATACTTCGTTTAGAAATGCTTCTGCTGCCTGATGCATTGACTGACTCTCCTCCTCGCCAAAAACAGCGCTGTCGCCTTAACCGATGACCTTGACGACATTGCCCTCGCTATCGGTAATATTGGTTTTCACAATGTTGATGGCAATTCCTTTCAGGGAAGGGATCTCAAAGCTGCTTTCCTTTGGAAGCAACTGCTTGGTTAGCGCAATCGTTGTCGCATCATCGAGGACAAAGCGAATGACATCCTCCCCTGGATTACATTCAGGCTTCTTTCCTGCCTCAAATACAACACGGACATCAGGTCCCACGAGGCTCAGGCTTTCTCCTTTTCGTATACGTCCACGGAGAATTTTTCCGATGACTTCCGCTTGCTTAGCTCCCAACCTCAAGGTCGAAGGCGTTTTTTTCAATAAGCCCTTTTTACCCGGCTCCCAGCCAAGCTGGCTCACAAACAAATAGGCAGTGTTGGAGCCTTCTTGTTCCATGCCTTTTTGCACAGCATCAGAAACGGTAGAGTTGCGAAGGAGTGAATCCCGCTCGAGATCGGTTATGTAGAAAGGCATGTACGGCAAGCCAGATTCGAGTACGCCACGTGTATTCCAAGCCATCATCGCATCTAGTTCATCACCAGTGATCCCGACCATTTGCAAGAATTGCACTCGACCATTCGGCGTATCGATTTCGGCAAGCTGTGGGTCCGTGACAAAAGCGAGCGCAGTCAGTTGGGTATCAGAGCCCAAGCATATCGGACCGTTTGCATCCAAATGATCACCTGCATGAAAAACATTGCCCGTGTTGAATACGTAACGCCCCATATTTTGAAGCAGATTCAGCGCCCAGGCAGGCGGTTCTTCCTCGTCGTCCTTTCGCGCCAATCGAAACGTCAATTCAAATCCAAAACCGCTTTCCTCTTCATTCTCGGATTCCTTTTCATACAGCTCAGTAAATCCATAGGTCACAAAATGCCAATGCGGGTAAGGCTCGTCTGATTTGTAGGCGCTTATTCCATCCAATGGATCGTGACCACCCAGCGCATACGAGATGAGCGTCCCGTAATGCTTAGGCTCCTGCTCTCCATAAATCTTTCTCATCTCCTGATCAATGGCATCCCAGCCCGCTGACATCATTTCTTCGTTCATTTCTTCGCTCATCTCTCTTACCTCCTATGTAATGACAGTCTTAACAATAGCCAAAATGAATTTTGGATACTCTATTAGACGGTCAATACCATTTAGCAAATTACATCGTTCTCATTCCCTTCTATTCAAAAGTCTTTAATGAGCCTGTGCTATCCCATTCGGAACGACTGGCTTCGATAACCAGTGCTGGTCGGTTTGCACATGATTTTTGCGTACAAACTTGGCGACAGATTGTTTAAAATCTTCGTATGGAAACCTCTCCGTTACTCGTACCACGTACCCCTCTTGTTCACCGCCGAAGAAAGATTGTTTGGTGTAGCAACTTTTTACGGTCTCTTCCTTCCAAATCCCTCTGTATAAGACAGGCGCTGTCTCCAAGCCAAGTAGTTCGGCCCATTCTACCGTTTCATCCCACGACAAGCATTCGTTTTTTTCATTCCAGATCGAGAACACGTAGAAATAGCTTGTTAGGTGTTCGTAATAGATGGAGTGCAGTGCATATACATTTTCCCCGCAAATTCTCCAGCCTTCCGGGATATGAAACGAAATCATCCCGTGCAGCATCTTTACCCAATGTCTAGATGCATGATCTTTGCTATCGAGTGACCTTGCATGGATATGATTTCGGTACAGCGTAGTATTTTCGCCATCCAGCTTTTCTGTCACGACTACTTCTTTTCCCTCGAAATGACAAACCGTTCGCAAAATTTTATCATCGTCGGTTCTAGTTCTTGACCAGGGTAAGTGAAAGGTTCTCGGGTATTTTTTCAGCATCATTATTCACCTCCTCATTTGGCATAGGCATCCCCTTCCTTGAAGAAGTACAGCTTCCATAGGTACTCATCGCCTAGCAAATGATAAATCTCGGAAATATCTTGCTGCGTTCCGTAGTTAATCTTCATGTGCATTTGAATCAGGTTGACGACTTCGAAAATAAAATCATCGTTGAATCCTAATTCTTTTAAGAAATGGCAAGCAATTTGTGCGGAAACATGCTCATGTCCGAAGTAGGAGTAATGGCCTTTCATCGGCTTGTAGGTTTTGCAAAATGGTTTTCCTGTATCGTGAAACAGGGCGACCACTTGCATGAGAAATTTGTCTTCTTCCGTGTAAAAGGTGTTTACATAATCGAAAACATGATAGGTATGCTTGCACAAAGGGTACTGATGATAAGGGTTTTCTTGATTAAATTGATACATCTCTTTGAAAATTGGTATGGCATTCAACCTGTCGAACAGCTCTTCATAGGAGGGTTCGTTTTGAAGCAATTGAACGAACTCTTCTTTTGCAATGGCATAAGGCACTGGTTCGTGCAAGAGATGAATGTGATCCCAGCCTTCATTCTTGATGGGAAAATGGAAGTTCTTCCGCATCTTCGCCAAGATGTATTCGTCTACGGTTCTCTTTCGGGATCGATTGCGCTCCAGGCAAACGGAATAGGGAACGTCGAAGTAATAGCATTCCTTTTGGACATCGGGAAATTTGGCAAGGACTTTCATTCTTTTCTCTCTGTCAATATTGGTCGCGTCTAAGATGACATTCTTTCCATTCGCCAGCTCCGTTGCGATTTTCGAATAGACCTCAAAAAATACTTGCGCAGA
>NZ_JABSUZ010000026.1:0-87009 GCF_013284345.1 Brevibacillus sp. MS2.2 | reverse complement strand
ACCGTGCTTGGCTGATTCAAATCGAGACCTGTGCTCGTCCCTTTGACCAGGCCTTTTTTCTTCATGTAGTCAATCGGGTTACCCCCGGTCATTTCGAACGCTGCTGGCAGTTCGTAGTTCGCCAAAAGTTTGTACAAAGAAGTAATGACTGCTTCTCTCGTAATGACCTTATCAGTCGGAATGGACAAAGAAGCGTTCTTTTTCTTCAGTCCCAGAAGATCCAGCTTTTTCGCCGTTCCTTCCATCAAGGTAAGAAACTTGTCAGCAGGAATCGATTGCTGAAAAGAACCGTCTTCATACCACGCCAGTGGGAAAATTCCGTATTTCTCCCCATCGTTCAACGTTGTTACCGACCAAGGACTGATTATGGGAGCTACGGGAGTCTGCCCGTGAACTGGAAGCACATACCCTAGCAAAAGCGCCAAACTGAGTGCACCTGTTCCCGCCCAGCGAGTCAGTTTACTCCAGCGTTTGTTTAGTTTCATGAAACTTTCTCCTCTCGATTCTAAGCTGAATGATTTTATGCCATTCTATCTTAGTGGTAGATTATACCACAATTTTCACTATACATAAAAAGCATCGACAAATTGATCGTCGACGCTTTTCCTATGAATCCGCACGTTATCGATTGGGTTTAGTCAAATAAAGACGCATTGTTAACGGAGCAAAGATGACAATCAGAAGTAGACATAATCCGATTCCAACCAAAACATCAGACAGATTAGCTGTTCCCCCCATCAATCCTCGAACCGTCCCTACTGCGATACTGATCGGGTTGAGATTGACGATTGTCCCCATCCATTTTGGCATGGTGGAAGAATCTACGAAGATCGTGCTGGCAAAAAGCAATGGGTAGACAAAAAACATACTTGAACCTGATACCGTCTCCGGTCGCTTTGCCAAAATACCGATCATGGAAAAAATCCAGCTCACACTAAAGGCGAAGAAAATGAGATACAACATCGCGAGTGTCGCACCGACTATGCCGCCTTCTGGACGAAACCCAAGCAGCATTCCTGTCCCAAAGGCGACGAGTATCGCAATCGTATAACGTAGTCCATCTGTCAGTAATGGACCGATGACAGACGCTGGCTGCCAAAAGGGCATGGTACGAAAACGGTTATAGACGCCCTTCGCAATATCCTGACAGATGGTCGTCCCGCTATAGACCGTCATCGGAAGGATGGTCAACACAAGCACACCTGGCAGAAAAAACTGGAGATACGCTGCCGTAGAACCAGCGATGGCTCCACCGAACAAATAAGTAAAAATAAGCAGCATCATCACAGGTGAGAGGACCGCATCCATACAAAATATGAAAAGGTTGTTCTGTGTGTTTTGCCATGTGCGCCACATAAAGATGCGGATCGCCGCAAAGGTACTGAGCGTATGACTTGCGTTCATAGGATGGCCTCCTTCTTTTCGGCATGAGTCAGGGCCAAAAACACCTCTTCCAGACTCGGGTCACTCAGGGAAAAATGCTCGATAGAAACATCATTAGCCAGCAGCATCCCGATTGCTTGGTTTGCCAGACTCGCTTCTTTTACCGGGATTCTTAAAACATGCGGGTCATCTTGATCTGGATAAATCGGCAATCGAAGATGTTCTTCCAAAAGACGGCTTGTCCATTCCTTGTTCAGATGTTCGGTCAATCGAACCGTCAACGTCTTTCCACCCACCGAGGCTTTTAACAGCTCAGGTGTCCCTTCTGCAATCATCATTCCTTTATCGATCACCGCGATCCGGTCTGCTAACTGATCGGCTTCTTCGAGATATTGAGTCGTTAATAGCACAGTGGTACCTGATTTCAAAAGCGTACGAACGACTTCCCATACTTGTTGCCGACTTTGCGGGTCGAGACCCGTAGTAGGCTCATCCAGAAAAATAAGCTCCGGCTGCGTGAGGACGCTAGCGGCGATATCTAATCGTCGCCGCATCCCACCAGAATAATTTTCTACCGTACGATCCATGGCATCTGCAAGCCCAAAGGTATGAAGCAGCTCGCTTGCTTCTGTACGGGCCTCCCTCGCAGAGTAGCCAAACAATCTGCCAATCAGGATCAAATTTTGCAATCCGGTTAACCCTTCATCCAGGGCAGCAAACTGTCCCGTCAGGCTAATTTTCTTGCGCACAGCCTGCGCGTTTTTCACAATATCGCATCCGGCTACCAACGCTGTTCCTCCGTCTGGCGCAAGGAGCGTGGAAAGCATATGGATGGTTGTCGTTTTTCCAGCGCCATTCGGGCCGAGCAAAGCGAACAGCTCCCCTTTTTTTACATGCAGGTCAATTCCTTTGACCACCTCTTGATCCCCAAACGATTTCCTGAGCTTCGTGACTTCAATGGCATATGACATAGCGGGCTCTCCTTATTCAAAATAGCTTTTATGTTCGGATGCCCATTCGGCAAACGTTCTTGCAGGCTTTCCGGTCACTTGCTCCACCGTGGGCAAGACCGTGTAGCCCACTTCAGGTGGATTTTTGCCCATGGCTACGAAAAAGTCGATATCTCCCTCTTCATAGCCCTGATCTCTCCAATTCTGTCGCGCCTGCTCCTCCGTAAGCTCTTCAAATCGAATTTCTCTCTCTAAAATTTTCGAAATTATCTGAACTGATTCAATGCGTGTAATCGCCTCTGGTCCCGTAAGAAAATAACTTTGCGCATGGTGTCCCGATTCAAGCAATGCCACCACAGAAACACTCGCGATATCTGCTTCGTGTACTTTGGCGCTTAAAGCATTGCCAAAAGGCTCCCGCACGACTCCCTCCAAACGAATCGATTCCTGCCAATCGACAATCGCATTGGACATGAATTCCACAGGCTTCAGGAGAGTCCATTCCATCCCACTGTTTGCCAATGCTTCTTCTAAAGGCCCTTCGGTGGCACTCACCAATACGGATACGCGCTTCACACCAGCTCTTTCCGCCATTTCGACTACCTTCGGATCGGTTTGAAAGGTGTAGCTAGATGCAAGTAAGTGCAGAGCCGTTACACCTTGCAGTGCTGCTTCCAAGCTCTCCGGTATAGCAAGGTCCCCTGCTACCACCTCTACTCCCGCTGGCAGGTCGGCTTTTTCCGGATTTCGCGAAATAGTACGCACCTTGACTCCTTTTTTCAAAAGCTGATCCACCACATGTCTCCCTACCGTCCCTGTTGCACCCGTTACTAAAATCGTCATGTTATACATCCTCCTCAAATTATTGGTAGCGTTGCTGAATCTGTTTGATTTCTTTCAATAGGTCTTCCTTTAAGTCGTCAGGGGAAATAATCTCCACCTTTGATCCATAACTTAATACGACTGAAACCGCGTAGTCTCGCTTATAAAAGACTTTGTGCAAATCGATATGCGTACCGTGATGTGTGCATTCTCCCGGGAATTGCTCCAACACACGCAGCCCTACGGACGGATCAAAACGGAGATGCGCGAGTGTCCCTTCAAAGTCTTGCGTTTCTTCTTCGTCCTGGCTTGTCTGCTCAATTCTTGGTTGAAAAATGATTTCTGTCACCTCAAGAGCGGTCATCCTGGAAAGGCGGAAGATTCGATTGGCCTGACGCAACAAGCAATACGCCTGAAGATACCACGCTCCACGCTCCCAAAATAGACGGAGCGGCTCTACTCGTCTCTCTGAGACCGTACCTGATGCACTCACATAAAAGAAAGTCGTGACTCGATTTTGCTGGATCGCCTCTGCAAGCGGGTGAATAGTGGCCTTTTCATCTTCTACCGTACTCAGGTTAAAAATGATCGACTCGTTATTTCCCCCATTCAGTAGAGCAGGCTGCAGGCTGCCCAGCTTCTGAACAAGTGTTGTATATTTTCCTCCGATAGCTCCTTCCGTACTTTTTAAAAGATTGTATATGACCGAAAAGTCTTTCACAGAGAAGTGCTGCTTCGTTAGGAAGAAACCTTCCATCAGCTCGAATCCACCATCTGCTCCCGTGAATGAAACGACGGGAATGCCAGCTTGATTAATTAACTCGACATCACGATAAATCGTTCGAACAGAGACCTCAAACCTGGCGGCAAGCTCTGTTGCTGTCACCCGTTTTTTCGACATCAACTCTATTGTGATGGCAAGTAATCGATCCAGCTTCATCTGTTTACACTCCTCATGTTCATCACCTATTCGGTAACTGTCATCATCATAATGCACGAATCCTGACATCATGTGTGTCAGGATTATAAAAAAACTCACCCTCTTATTTTACAGGAGGGTGAGTCCTTTTTCGAAATCGTTACTTAATGGATGCTTCTTCAATTTCTTTATACGCCCAATGACCAGGTACGACGTCCGGCCATCTTTGCGGGCCAACTTGATTCTGCGGCACGCGATTCAGCACGCGATTGAGAATCGTCACAGCTTCGGCACGAGTCAGCGCTTTCTCTGGCTGGAAGGTACCGTCGGGATAACCTGTCATGTACCCTTTTGCAACAACCGCTGCAATGATTGGAGATGACCAGTGATTTCCCCTCACATCAAAAAAGACAGTACCCCCGCCCGCACCTTGCAAGGCCTTATACTTGTAGATGACCGCGGCTATTTCCGCTCGGGTAATGTTGGCAGATGGACGGAATGTGCCATCCGGGTAGCCGTTCATCATACCCGCTGCACTTACTTGATGAATCGGATTCACTGCCCAGTAGTTGTCGGCTACATCGAAGAACCTTCCCTTACTCGCAGAAGACTGGCTCACCATTTCAGCGTTCAGTAAAATGGCAGCTATCTCCGCGCGTGTCACCGTACGATCCGGTTGAAACGTTCCGTCAGGATAGCCATTGATATAGCCACGTTGGCTCTTACTTTTTATATTGGTTGCAGGGAGAACCACTTTCTTATCTGTAGGGCTACCGCCAGTGAAAAAGATGGTTGTCGGCGTGTTATAGGAACCCTTTCTACTGTCTTTATCCCGATCCCGACCTCTGTCTCGATCATCATCCTCTAGATTTCTCCATGCTTTTCTCAAATCGTACAGAGCATCATCTACTTCAGACTGCGTAGCATGTGGATCGTCAATGACATCCCACGCTTGTTCAAGCGCATCTTCCAATTTGCGCCAGCTCGATCTGGTGTAGTCGTCTTCATCCAAGTCTTTGTCCTCGATCTCTCTCGCTTTGGCCCTCAGCTCTCTTTTATAGACCGCGTCATCTTGAATCTTCAAATCTTGTCTCGCTTTGATCAGTTTCTCAAGGGTAACATCTACGACAGGCTGGCTCGCATGCGGATCATCCAGCACAAAGTAAGCCTGCCCCAGTCTATCCTGTAGCTCTTTCCAACTGGCCCTCGTGTAATCTTTTTCTTGCAGCTTTTCCACTGCAATTTCCTCTACTTTCGTTTGCAGTTTGCTCTTGTCGACTGTACCTTCCTGCTTCTTCAGCCCTTCTCTTGCTAGGACTAACACGGACAAGGCACCATCGATTTCTGCTTGGGTGACGTTTGGCTTCGTCAGTACGGCTTTTGCAGCATCCAACGCATACGCAAGCTTTCTCCAGCTATCGGGTGTATATTTTTCCTGGATTAAATTCTCGGCGTTAATTTCATTGACTTTTTCTTGTAAGTGACGAAGATCTACAGTGGTTTCTACCGCGGCAGGTGTTTCCTCTGCACTTGCTACTTGGCTTACAGGCACGAATATGCCTGCTTGGAAGATCAAGCAAAAGAGGCTAAAGAAAACAAGACTCCTTACTGCTCTTGGAAAACGTCCCAATTCCCATCCTCCGTTCTTTACGATGACCCATCCGATCATCTTTTTCCAACCATTTACAGTATATGATGGAGACCGATAAGAGGATTCATATTTTTAGAGGCCAAAAACCAAACAAAAAACCAAGTAGCCAATAGAGCAGCTTCTTGGTTTTTATTTTTTGGCGCTAAGCAGAAACAGGTTTTTCCGGGCGTTGCTTTGTCTTGCCCGAGATTGAAAAATTCGTCCACATACGCAACAGTCGTTCGACTGGGCCATAACGGAACCGTTTTAGATACAACGGGCTTGCGAAAAGCTGTCCCACATAAATCACGATCGCTAATCCGCAACCAGCCAATACTCCGATCTTTCCGAACCATCCGAGGCCATAGCCATAAAAAATCGTCGTACAAATGACGGTTTGCAAAAGGTAATTCGTTAAGGAGAGTTTCCCCACGGCCTGAAACCTTGGCAGCCAAGTTGATTCCGTGCTTTTGGAAAAGAACCAAACAAAGGCGAAGATGTAACCGATGGCAAGAATGGTTCCTCCCGATAACTCACCGACGCCACTCAACCAAGTTCCCGGCAGAAACGCATGCAGCGCTTTTAACAAAAGTCCCGCTGGCAAGAAGATCAGCATGTTTCGGAGATACGAGGTTCGTTCTTCCTCTGGCTTCTCGAACCAACGGCGCTTCGCAGCATACGTCCCAAAAAGGAACATGGGTGCGCTCATAAGCGGCGCAATCAACAATAAAGCAATCATCATGTATTCTGGCAAACCAAGCGGATCTTCACTGCTTCTGTGATGGACGATCTCCTCGTATGTACCCGTGCCATAGACGGTCATGGTTTTGACCACATACGCTTCCATACGGGCTGGATCGGTAATACCCGCAGGATCATTCGGATCTTCTGGAGTAAACCCCATTAAGCTGATGAGGCAGAGTAAGACAATCCCCCAAATGAGCAGTGTTTTCGGTTTGCGGTTCATGAACAGCAACAAAAAAAAGCCCATCATGCCATAAACCCTAAGATATCCCCTTCCCATAGGAAATACGAATGAAGGAAACCAAGTCCGATCAGCATCAAAAACCTGCGGGTAAGGTAGCGTTTTTGCCTCAAGCCTTTGGCAGCCAAGCTTTGCTGCATCTTGATCATGCCAAAACCAAACATAAAAGTAAAAATCGGCATAAAGCTGCCTTCCACAAATATTTTCACAAGCTTGTAAGCAGTCATTTCATAATCGGGGAGGGCGTATAAATCCATTTCTTGGCTTCCCCAAATCCCATACTGGAAAATCAGCATATTCGCCATCAAAATCCCTACTAAACTAAATCCTCGCAAGCCATCGATGATGCGAACGCGATTCTGCTTTAGCTCCATGACTATCACCTCAAGCCTGATTGTAACGAGCTAAGCTTAATGGCTTCTAAATCGCACCTTATCGTTACCTTAATTTTACATTCACCATAGCTTGCGTATGGTAGACGATCAGGAGAACTTCACTCGTCTGCACCTGATATTGATCTCATCTGCACCCGATATTGATTTCTCTATTCTATGGTATGGCTATCTTGTAAGAAGGAGTTATTGCGTATGAAAATGGTACAACGATGGGTATGTATTTTTCTGTCAGCGGCGATACTATCGGCCCTCGTCGCCTGTGGTGCAGCCGACGACAAGGGGCAGACTCAGCTCGCTACGACGCAGGCGCCTGCAGGCAGCGTTCAGGAGTTGTTTGGCAGCAGCTTGTTCGTAGGCGACTCCATTATCGGAGGACTGACGAACGATGACCTGCTGCCTGAAGCGAACGTTATGGGGGGATTGGGTGCAACGGTCCAATCTACACTGGACAACATCGAAGAGATCACGAGCCGCAAGCCGTCGCATGTGTTCCTATCAATGGGACAGAACGATCTCGATGAACCGTCCGAGGAAGCGAAGAAGACGTTCGTACAGAAATACACTCAACTGGTCGATCGTATAAGGGAACTGCTCCCTGCGACGCGTGTCTACGTGCTGTCGATTACGCCGGTAGATGCCGCATCACCGTTCGGTGCGTCCATGAACCCGCAGATCGAATCATTCAACGCAGCCCTGCAAAAGATGGCGAAGGAGAAGGGAATAGACTACATTGACCTTGCCCCCCTTTTCCAACAGCACAAGATTCACTACGATGAAGACGGCTCTCATTTCACGAACGCATTCTACCCAATCCTGCTGAGCTATTTAAAGGAGCGAACGGATCTGGCCAATCAGTCGCGCGGTCCGGCGGTCATCGATACGAACGAAGCCTACAAAGCGGCGTTCAAGCACAGTGTATTCCTGGGGGATTCCATCCTGGGGGCGTTGTCCTATCTGAACAAAGTGGATACGGCGAATGTCATCGCCCCGAGCGGCGCGACGCTCTCTCTCGCACTCATGAATGTCGAGAAACTCGCCAGCCGGGCGCCAGAGCATGTATTCATTCTGCTGGGCAGCAATGACATTACATTGTCGGACAAGCAGGAATTCGTCGAGAGCTATCGCCAACTGATCGACAGCATCCGGAACAAGCTGCCGAAGGCCAAACTCCACATCCTCTCGATCCCGCCAGTCGCCGAGGAAACCCGGAAGCAAGTGCCGCAGTATGCGAACATCACGGACTTCAACCAAGCGCTTGAACAGTTGGCCGATGAAGTCAAAGTCGATTACGTGGACTTGTCACCCGTCTTCGCCGCCAACAAAATCCAATACGCGGACAACGGCGTTCACTTCAAACCACATTTCTATCCGCTGCTCCTGGACTACTTGAAGGGGCTTGTACAGTAAGCAAATGGCCGGTTAGTTGGCAAGTGTCAAACAGCCCCCACCTTTTAACTAGGGTAGGGGCTGTGCATTTTAGCATTTTACAAAGTGGCTCCTGTATCCTTCCGTATTGATTTCCAACGCATTTAGTTGCCCACCAGAATAGCCACATCCGCCATCTATTCCTATTTTATCACCTTCTGTTGAATACCAAATTTGATTGGGTTCTGGATTCGATTTTATTCTAGAAGCGTGTACAAAAATGTGTCCTTCATCTTCAAAGTAATAAGGTAAATGATTGATAAAATCAATTTCTTCTTTGCGCTCTACTTTGAGTGTTCTTTTAACAAGCTCTATATCGTTAAAAACGGAATCATCAACACCTTGAAGAAAACTTTCTATTGCGTTCATCCCACCCATCTGATGTAGAAAAAATAAATCAAAGGAAGGGTTCCGAAAGTCTAAAAATTCAATCAAATATCCTGTAAAGGCTTATCATTTATTTTTTCAAGTAGCTGCTTAAGTACATGAAAATATCCATGGATATCTCCAAATAAATATGTTTCCGTTTCACAGCTATCTCCGAAACCTCAGTAAATCGTATTATAGCTCTAATTTTATTCTACCAATCATTTTTTCTAATTCTATTGTCCATTAATATTGCAAACAAATACGATGGAGCCTGTAATTTTTGTAAAGGCACAGTATTTTCAATTGGAACATATTTTAGTGCTTCTTGAAAGGTGCTTTTTGAGACTGAACGACTTGTTCTATCGAACTCAATTACATTACCTTTGACTTGATATGTAAATTCTCCGCCTCTAAGTTGGCGAAATATTTGTCCTTCACAATCTGTTATTCTGCTCCAAACCACCTCAATCATAGTAATACCTCCTTCATTTATATTACTTTAATTACCTTCTGATTAATCACCATTTATAGTTCGATTTTGCATCATTCTATTTAGCACAAGCTATCACGAAAATCTCAACCACCTGTGCACATCCTAGAACCTCTCTGTCACTTATCAATACAATAAATCAGTTTTTTTCTCCAAATGCTTCTGATTCCTTCACCTTGATACTTACTCAATCTCTCAAATATTTCAATTTCAACGGTCTCTCGTGAATGATTTTTTATAACTCTATTCAACTTCCTTTTTATTGAGCTTTTACCACCATTCGCATTATGATAATAAAATGTTTTAAAATACTCTCCGTTAATTCTAACTTTAAATTTATAAGCTTTGCTCATGTCTACTCCCCCTCTATTTTTTCTAGAAATACTTTTATTCATTAATCTACTATTTCATATAACTTTACCTACTTGTTCCGACTAGAGGATTAAATTGACGATGTAAAGCCTTCTCTAAAAGAGGTAATATAACTTTCAAGTCTTTCGCTTTCTCTGCAGTAGAATAAAGGACTGTATAGTATATCTTGTAATTCGAGTTATTTTGTAAAAAGAGATCTAGATGCAATGAATATGTAGTTTTAGATGAGTAGCTAATATGTTGTAATAAACGACTTTTTAAGTCACTTTCATGTTTTCCGATATAAAGCATTTTACTATAACCAAATTTTTTATGATTTGATGAAGCCACTTTTGATATGTTAAAACGCTCTTCATAATATGCTGGAATTTTCATATCAGCATTTTTTTGGCGATGCTTTTCCCAACTAGTTGAGAATTCTTTCTCGTTTATTTCAGACCAATCATCTTTAGAAATAATAAACGCATATATTCCAACTGCATTATCTTCATTAAAATAAAGTCTACTTGTAATATCAATTTCCGAATACTCGTCCTGTAAATCATTTCTGTTAGGATACTTTCCTTCAAAATATCCCATAGCTTTTGGAGTGTTTTTTCTTTTCTCCATTAGCTTTTTGGAAGTCTCGTGAAATGATATAGAAGATGAGACTACTTCTTGAATCTGCTTCTCTATCTCACGATGGAACTTAACATATCCTTCAAAGGTGAAATTTACATCACTATTTTTGCTCATAGACCTTCCCTTTCCTAATTTGTTATGAAGACAAAGACAGTATCTATTCATTTCTTTTTCTCTTTTATACACATTGACTGTACACTATTTCACAAAGCAATCATAATAGCCTTTTTAAAGGATTAAAAGGCTATTATGATCTTCCATCACCCTTGTTAAATTGACACGAATCATCCCTCATTTGCTGGTTGCTCTATAATTTAATTACTCTTGTGATTCGACATTTCCCCCTTTTTTAACGCAATTTTACATTATGATTGATTTTCTTTTTCCCATACTCAGCATCTTATTTAGACTCATCTATAAACAGCTTTGCATTTTCAAGTGTTTTTATTGCCATATTATTCATTCTCCTTGTCATAATATTATTTTATTTTGTTAACCTATTATACTGATCGAGATTGGTACAGACGTTACATATTGCTGTTTAGGCTTGTCAATTTGGCACTAGAACCGTACTCCTCAACCTTAACCTCCAAAACGAAACATAGAAACCCTTCAATGGATTTCTAGAGCATACTTCAGCTAGCTATGCATTAGTGTTGTACCTTCTTGATCTATACTATCCTGCCAATCGTCTATTTTATATTCAATGAAACAACTATACGGACTAGCAAAAGGTTTGCCTCGACGCAATCTGAATCAGATTCTTTTTCCGAAAACTAGCAACAATTCTGTCAATCAAACGTACAACTCTTATAAGATACATAATTTAACAAGGTAATCGAGGTGTTAACAAGCATGGAAGCATCAATTTCAATTGTCACCTACCGCCCTGAGTTGGCCGCAGCGGTTGCAGATATGTGGAATGCCAGCCGAGATAGCTGGGGAGGCGGAAATTCGATTACGACAGCCGAACAAATCAGGCAAGAAGAAGCAGCCTCTGACGCTATTACTGTCTATCTCGCCATGGAAGGTGAAACGGTCGTTGGTTATTGCAGCCTGGCCGAATATCGCGAAGATACCGGTGCCCTCTACATCCCGTTGCTCAATGTACGTCCCGACTATCACGGAAAAAAGGTCGGCCGGATGCTACTTTCATGCGCACTGGAGAAAACGATTGAGCTCGGCTGGCCGCGGCTCGATCTGTATACGTGGGCAGGAAACACGAAGGCTGTTCCCTTGTATAAGAAGTTCGGCTTTTTCTGGGAAGACCGTGACGACGCCACCCATCTGATGAACATGATTCCTTCCGTGCTCCGTACCGAAGCAATCGCCCACTATTTTGAGGAGCTTGACTGGTACCAGGACTCCACGCGGGAGATCATCGTAGAGCCGGATGGTCGCAAGGAAAACGGCTTTGATTACTTCACATACTCCTGGGCAAAAGGAGGCAAGAGCTTGCGCGTGGAGTTTGAGCGGCGGGGTCGAGGCATGCGCCTCATCGAGACGGAAGATTATCTCGTGTCTGCCGAAGTGGAAAAGTTGGAGTTGGTCTTTGGACGGGAATATCAAATTCACTACCGGATCATCAACAAATCGGGCAAGCCGTTACAGATTTCATTAAACGGGCAACCGAGCGACACGATCCGCTTTGATTATCAGAACGAGCTGACAGTGACAGGTGAAACCACGCTGTCTGCAACCTTTTTTGTCGATCCAATCACAGAAGAGCAAAGCATCTGGCGCACCCATCCGCGCGTTTGTACCCACCTGCTGATCAACGGCAAGGCAGCTCTGTTTGAGATGGGAATCCTCCCCAAGTTTCCTGCTACCCTTTCCTTGCATGTACCTGGCCTCTCCTATCCGGGACAGACAAAGCTGTTTTATTTGGACGTGGAGAACAACTTTGCAGAGGAAGCCGAATTTTCATTCGAGCTACCCGCTTGCTCATTTTTTGGCTTACAAGAGCAACGCCACACTTTGAAACTGTCTGGCAAAGAGCGCATGTCGCTTCCGCTTAACGCCGACTTGTATGAACACGGCTTTTACGAAGCCAACGTGCAGGTGGAGGCAAAGCTTGCAGATGGCAGATCGGTTTCTTTTGCCAAAAAAATCGGAGCTGCCTTTACGGGACTTGGCGCGATGGTGTCGGGAGAAACGGAACAAGCTTGGCAAGTTCACCATGGTCGCCATACGCTCTACTTGAACAAAGAAGATAATGAGATAACCGTTGTCGGCGGGACAGGCGGGGAGCCAACCAACTTCCTCTATCCCAAGCTCGGCAAACCGTTTTCCAGCGAGTTCTCGAAGAAGCGTGCCGAGAAAGTTGAGTTTATCGCAGAAAAAGGAGCCATCGGCATCCGGGCGACGTATCGCTCCGGGGCATACCCGCAAATTGCCCTGATCAGTAAAACGCTCCTGTTCGGAGATGGCACCGTAGAACACCGATTGGAGATCGAAAACCGCTCTGCTGACAAGCTGACTGCTGAGCTGTGGCTAAACCAAGGCTTTCATCACAGTTTTCATCGCCCTATTGTGCCGTACCAAGGCCGTTATGTTGAAACACCATCCTCCTATGGCAGCGATATGGATTATTGGGATGCTGAGTTAGTCAGTGAAAACTGGCTGTTTACACAGGATGAAACGGCCCCATGGGGAATGTGCTGGCCTCCTGAATACCGTTTTGACATTCAAGGCTGGTACGTCACACTTGAAACCAATCTCGGCATGCTTGCTCCACATGAAAAAAAATCGTTTGGTCCCTTCCACTTCTCGCATGGGGGCTATGCTGACTGGAAAGAGTTCCGTGCCTTTGCCCGTAAAGAACCTATGCCAGCAGATCTGAACTTGACGTCTCACCTGGAATTGAGTGCCAATGGGCAAAATCCGTTTGTCACAAGCGAGGAACTGGATGTACAGGTGAAAGAATACAAGCAGCAGTACTTGGACGGAGAACTGACCGCATCTCTTTTGTGCGAGACAGCTTCCGAACAAACGCAGAGCTTTACAGAAGATGAGGAAGAAACGGAATCTGGCTTCTCCTTCAAGACGCCGGAAAAACCATATGACCTCGTGCAAGTAGAGGGACATTTTGCCACGCATGTGTCGCATTTGCAGAGCGCGATTTTCCCAATCGGTCAAGGCAAGGTCATACAGGAGCAAACAGTGGAAGAGGGACAGCAGGTCTATATCGCCGACAATGGACGATTGCGGATCAAAGCCGCTCCAGATTTTGCTCCGACACTCTACTCGCTTACAAGTAATGGACAGGAGTGGCTGGATAGCGCCTTCCCAGAACGGAAGCCGAAATCTTGGTGGAATCCGTGGACAGGTGGAATCGGCAACTATATGGAAGAGTTAAGCGCGTTTTCTCTGGTTAAGGAAGAGCGTACTGCTTCCTTTGTTGAGCTAATCGACAACAAGCAAAATGCGTGGCAAGGAATCCAGGTGAGCTACCATGTGAAAAAGCAGGAGAAGTATCGCGGGTTGACTTGTCACCAGTATTACTTGCTGTTGCCAGGAGTACCTGTCCTCTGTCATACAGTAGCGATCGAGCAAAATACCGGAACGTACTTTGCTGGCAAGGAATTAGCTACTGACATCTTTTTGCAGCCGGGAACCGAGGACGAGGCGGTATGGCTGAAAACCGTCGGTACGAATGGCGAGGAGCTCAACTACAAGCTGGCACAAGGTGAATTGGATGTCCTTGAAGTCTCCGATTATGTCCTCGGGCGAGCTAACAGCAAGGATCAGATGCATATCGTTACTGACCTCGAAACGGCGGACCTCCAAGTATACGCAAACAAGGAAGTCGCCGTAGCGTCTGTCATTCGCGAACTGAATCTGCCAAACAACAGCACTACCTTTACTCCGCCTGTCTTTTTCCTGTTTGCCGACAACGCGCTTCCATCCAATGCCTTATCTGACTTACGGGCGATTCGCTTTGCCAAATAAGGGAGGGCTATACATTGAAAATCATCGATGCGCACATGCATTTATCCCATATCGAGGAATTCAAGCGGACGGCGGCAGAAAAGTCGTTTGTCGATTACTCCGTCGCTGGTCTCTTGCAAGAATATGCCGAGAATGGCGTGGTCCTTGGGATAGGCATGGGCTTGACAGAGACTCAGCCGGACGGCTTTCCCGATGTGGAAGCTGTCACTCCCATGGGACTAGACCTGACAGACGAGTTGCCGCCGCAGTTCGTCTATTGCCTGGGAATCAATCCGTTCAAGCTGGATGAAGCAGCAGTGGCACGCTTGGAAGCTGACCTGCTAAAGCCCAACGTGGTCGGGCTGAAAATCTATCTGGGCTACTATCCCTTCTACGCCTATGATAGCGTCTACGATCCCGTCTATGCACTCGCAGCCAAATACCAGGTGCCTGTCGTCTTTCACACCGGTGATACGTACTCAGAGCGTGGGCTCTTAAAATACTCCCACCCTCTCACACTGGACGAGGTGGCGGTAAAACATCGAGATGTCAATTTCATGATGGCCCATTTTGGCGATCCATGGGTACTCGATGGGGCAGAAGTCGTTTACAAAAACCGCAATATGTTTGCAGATCTCTCCGGCTTAATGGTCGGTGACGCAGCCAATTGCAAGCGACTCGCGGACTCCCCCCTCTTCTTCTCCCATCTGCGACACGCGATCACCTATTGTGATCATTACGACAAGTTTTTGTTCGGAACGGATTGGCCGTTGGCGCCAGTGAAGCCATATATCCAGTTTGTAAAAGACCTCATCCCAGCAGAGTATCACGAGGATGTGTTTTACAAAACAGCATTGAAGGTGTTTCCCAAAATCAAGCCTCTGGTTGAGTAGACGATACAAATCCCATGTCTCTTCCTCTCGAAGAAACATGGGATTTTTCATTTGTTCAATAAAACTTCTTCTATTTACGACAAAAAACGACAGTATTCGTATTATGATAGATATGCGAGTTTGCTTATACATCGTTAGTAACGGACAACCATGACCCAAAGCTTTCGCTAGAACAGATAGAGCAAGACTAGGTTTCTACTAAATTGGGGGAGGACATGTTTCCTTGAAGAAAAAAATTGCCTGGGTTACAGACAGTACCGCGCTCATACCTGATCACATCATGGAAGAGCATGACATCTACGTCGTTCCACTGGAGATTATCTTTGAAGATGGCACTTATGAAGACGGCATTGATTTAACGCCTGAACAGCTCTATCAAAAAATTGTACAGGCCAATTATGCTCCCAAAACGTCTCAGCCTTCCTTAGGAAAATTTGTGACACTCTACGAACGATTAAAGGAAGAGTATGAATGCGCGATTGCTGTCCACCTCTCCTCTGATCTGAGTGGGACCTACAATACAAGTGCAACAGCAGCCAAGATGGCAGACTTCCCTGTCGAGCCGGTAGATTCCAAGCTGATGTCGTACCCGATTACCTCGATTATCTTAAATGGCATCGAGCAAGCGAAAGAAGGAAAAGGCTATCAGGAGATTGCTGCTTCCTTGCGCGAGGAATATAAAAAGTTTGAGAACTATATCCTGGTCGGCAGTCTCGACCAGTTTTACAAGGGCGGCCGAATGACCGGACTGCAATATTTCATCGGCAATTTGCTTCAGATCAAGCCGATTTTTCAAATTAAAGATGGACTGTTTGAAGTATATGAAAAGGTGCGTACCGAAGGGAAAGCGGTCAAGCGCATGCTGGAACAGCTAGAGAAAGCCAAGCAAAATTACTCCGTGAAGCGCGTGCAGATTTTGCATGGCAACGTCTTGGACAAAGCGCTGGAACTGAAAGAGAAAATTCAGAGCAAGTACTCCGATGTCGAGGTGTTGGTTGGACCGATCAGTTCCACGATTGGAGCGCATGCTGGGATGGGGACGTTGGCGTTGGCTTGGCGGAATGAGTAAGGGGTAAATGGGGCAGTCTCACATGCCGATTTTTTTCGGCAAAGAGCTGCCCCTTTGTCTTTCATTTTGGCACAATTTCATCATGTTCTAATCTTGATCACGACATTCCCCTTCTTCCGCCCTGTCTCCACATACCTGTGTGCCTCCGGTATTTGTTCCAGCGAATAATACCTATCAATAACCGCTTTCATCTGCCCTGCCTCCGTCAACTCTTTAAGAAAATCCAAATCCTCCGTCCGCACCTTTGCAATCCCTTGCCCATCCACTGTCAGGAATATCCCGTTTGGTGTCAGTACTCTTACGCACTCCGATTTCGTTGCTTTCCCAACCGCATCAAATACAATGTCATACCGTTCTTCTTTTTTCGTAAAATCCTCTTCCGTATAATCAATGACGGTATCGGCTCCCAACGATTTCACCAAATCAAAATTGGCAGAACTACATACCGCTGTCACCTCAGCCCCAAAGTACTTGGCAAGCTGTACCGCGGAGGTCCCTACTGATCCAGAAGCTCCGTAGATCAGCACTTTTTGCCCCTTTTGAAGCTTTCCTTTTCGAAAAAAATGCAAGGCGGTCGTTCCCCCAAAAGGAATCGCGGCGGCTTCTTCATGTGTTACATTGGTCGGCTTTACCCCCACGATTGCGTTTTCATGCAGACAGATGTACTCCGCATGCGCACCGCATCGCATCCCGCTTAATGCATAGACTTGGTCGCCTTTTTTAAATCGTTCGACATGTTTTCCAATCGCTTCGACTTCCCCAGATAGCTCTACACCGAGAATAGGGTTTCTCGGTTTTGTGAGACCGAGCACGAGGCGCATGGGAATCCAGAGCAAAAACGGACTTTTGAAGGCCCGTATTCTGCAGTCTCCTGATGTAACAGTGGTTGCATGAACGTTTACCAGGATTTCATTATCCTTAGGCATAGGCTTCTCTACTTCTCTTAGCTCCAAAACGTCTGGCGATCCGTATTTCGTGCATACCACGGCTCTCATTGACATCCTCCTATCCACTTTGCCATGAGTATAGCGGGAGCACGGTATTGGTATACAGATACTTAAGTATGGTTTTGGAAATTACAACAAGCCTAGCTGGCGAGCCCGTGCGACTGCTTCTGTACGCCGCTGTACCTGTAGCTTGTCAAAGATATTTCGGTTATGCCCTTTCACCGTGCTGAGTGCAAGAAACAGCCGCTGGGCAATGTCACGATTCGATAATCCTTTTTCGATGAGCTGCAAAATTTCAAGCTCTCGCTCACTAAGTGGCTCGATCAGAGAATCAGCATGGTGGGACAGATTCGAGTTGCCCCCTTCCCTTTTCGGCTCTTCCTCTTTCCATTCCGAAAGCAGCTTTTCTATATAACGTGGCATCGTTCCATAGACTGCCGGATCATACAATAATCTTTTCATCGAGATACCTTCGTCGACGAAACTGCGAATAAAGTCATTCGGCCCCGCTATTACCAAAGCGTCTTTCACCATTTGCGCAGCTTTAGCTTGATCACCCTGCGCATGCAGAACAACTGCTAGCAAAAGCATGATCTTGAGTCGTTCATCCTCTACTTGTTTAGCCTCTGCCTGCTCGAGTAATGGTTCGAGCACCGCAAGTGCTGCGGACGTATCTCCCTGAGCCAGAAGTACACGAGCCTGGAGTATGGGAAGGTCGTGCTTCTGTGCCAATCGGGCTGCCGCTGTCAGGTTATCCTGCTGAAGTAATATAAGGACTTGTGCTTCGGCAATAGGGGGCATCTGCATGACAAAGCAATTCTTTCGAGCAACATGCTCAGCATTTGCAATCATGGCAGCCGCTCCACAAACTTCTCCCTGTGCTAGCTTCAGTCTTGCCAGAAACACCTGCGCTGCCACGACTCTGTCCGTTTGTTCCAGTTGACCCGCTAATTGAATCGACTGTTGACCATGATACTCCGCTGTATGCAAGTCGTTCCATTCATAAAAAATCCGGGCCAAGCCTAGATGCGCTTCACAAGCAGCTGGTAAGGGAGGAGAACCAGCCAATTTTCGTACATGCTGATAAGTCTCAGCCGCCATATGGAGCTGATTATCTACCTCCTGTAGCTTCGCTAGCCCAAGCGTAGCCATCATGGTGATCACGACATGGCCAATCTTTTCACTGTTCGACAATGCCTCATGGTAAGCCTTGCTGGCTGCGGAACGATTCCCCTGAAGGTGATAGGCATACCCCAGCGACCAAGTAGTGGCTGTGCGGACAGGCAAGTTGTCAGGGTGCAAGTAATCCAAGGCTAGCTTGGCCTCGTCCATGATAATCTCTGATTGGTGCTTGCTCACAGCTAAGGTGGCACGTATTGCAGCGATATGCCCAAGAGTATCTCTGGAGCTGGCTAATGGCTCCAAACCTTGCAGTGCTTTTTCTGCGGCTAGCAATTTCGGTTCAACGCCAGTCATTTGACCTGTCATCAGCAAAGCTGAGGCGTACATCACCCACAGTGCTGGTCTTGCATCCAACTCCGTGTTTGGTAATGACTCCAGCCAGTTCAGTACAGGGACTACCCCTCCACGAAAGAGCAGCGGCATCCCCTCTCCCTCCACCAGTCGCGCTGCTCGTGATGTATCATTGGCTGCCACTGCATGGTGAAAAGCTTCCATCTCAAGACCATTGTCTTCATACCAAATGCTTGCACGGGTATGTAATTCTGTGAAAATTCGCTCTCCCTCTCCTATTGTCGATGAAAAACGCTGACGGAGCCTCTGCCGCAACAGATCAGCAAAAAGATGGTGATAACGGTACCAACGCCGCTCGCTATCCAGCGGGACGATAAACAAATTGGCTCGTTCGAGGAACTCTAACGTTTCCTGGGCTGAACCTGAACAAATGTCTCTTTGACCAAAAACGGCGTCACAAAGAGGACCGGACAATCGGTCGAGGATGGATGTTTGCAGCAAGAACGCTTGAATGCTTGCAGATTGCTTGGTAAGCACTTCTTCCACCAGATAGTCGAGTATAAAATGGTGACTGCCCGAAAAAGTTGGAAGGAAGGTTGCGACATCTATTTGTTCTTTCATGGAAAGAGCAGCTAACTGTAGACCGGCAATCCAGCCTTCTGTGCAGGCTTCGAGCAGGGCGATGTTTTCTAACGACAGGTGCAAATTCATGACATTAACTAAAAATTCCGCTGTCTCCGAATAGGTAAATCGCAAGTCTGAGGCGCGTACTTCAGTCAATTGATTCCTAGCCCGTAGCCTGGCGACCGGAAGTCGTGGTTCCTCGCGGGTCACGATTACCAGATGCATCTGCGGGGACATTCGTTCAAGCATGAGAGAGATGGCATCGTCGAGAGGACCCGTTTTCAAAACGTGGTAATCATCGAAGACAAGAACAAAAGAGTTGGGTATTGTGATTATTTCATGAAGCAGAGTCGTGATCATCAATTCGATTGGTAAAGGTTGAGGAGAATGGAGCAAAGGAAAAATGCCCGATCCAATATTCGGGTCAATATTTCGCAGAGCTGTGAAGAGGTATGTAAGAAAACGCGCAGGGTCATTATCCCCATCATCCATGGATATCCAGGCGAAGGGTCGATCACCGCTGACGAGCCATTCACTGACAAGTGTCGTTTTACCGGAGCCTGCTGGTGCTGAAATAACCGTCAGTTTACGGTTTAGGCCCTCGTTTAACTTCTCGATCAGTCGATGACGGGTAACGGTCTTCAACCGTGACGGGGGCATATACAATTTGGTCGTTACAATTGGAATCGTCATAAAGAAATTATAAGGATCGCCGTCTCTAAGCGTCAACTCCGCCGACTTTTTGATTTACTCTCTGCTTTTTTCAAATCACACAAAAAACACGCCGAGCTGGCGTGTTTTCGTTTTGGCGGCATAGATGCTATCTCGTTATACGTTTTCCAATAGCTTCCACGAGCTCCCTCGTTGTCTTGGGAAGATTCGATTTTAGAATGGAATTGATCATGGGACCCTTCACACCATGTGCAGTGATGTCGAGACACCCCGTCATTTTCGTCCGCGCCTCCCCCAATGCTTTTGCTTGGAAGTAGCCATGCCCGGTGAAATTCCCACTGATCCCCGTCAAGGTAAACCTCACCTCGGTCGGCGGCGTCCATTCGGTGATATCCACTTGCAGGCTGATCGTTTTCTTCATGATGCCGATATCGCCTGTAAACGTCCAAGCGACACGACGTTCATTGATTACCTCGTGGCTGATGTAGCCAGGTACCAGTGGAACCCAGTTCTCCACTATACTCACAAACTGCCATACCGCCCCGATAGGCAGGCTCAGCTCCACATCATGTATTCCTTGAGGCATGATTTGCTCATTCCTTCCCCCAGTGTTCTTTGGTATCTTGTTATGTGTATTGTCGGAACACGGGAGATATTTCAGGAATATGGCGAGTTAATCCCACCAAAAATACCATACATCCTGTTTCATTAAATAATCGGCGTAATGCCCTATTGAAGGAAACTCATCCAAAACGTACTGACAAAAGATGAAATGCTCTTGTGCCAGCTTTAGGGCATCCTGGTAGGTCTGAGGTCTTGAACCGGCTTGAAAAGTCCACGTATCCTCTGTCACAGCGAGAATCTTGATCCCATACGCCTCCTGCCAGTGCTTTACGATAACGGACTGGTAAACGGGTAGTGGGCATTCATTATAACCGCCCATCGGGACCCACAACGGCGCTTCATAACCAGATGCTAACGGCAATTCCAGGACAATCAAGGCCTCATCCTCTAATCGATCCCGCACCCATTTTTCACTGATTTGAAAGGATTCCGTCTCTGTTTCACTGCGTTGTTCATCGATTAGCTCATGGCCTTCCCATATAAGGGAATACGCCCTATAGATTTCTTCAAAGTTCTTCCCATCCAAATTTTTTAACTCGGATGAAATGTCTGTATATAAAAGTCGAGAGCTTACAATTCGCCGAAAAGCATCCTCAACGGATAAGCTATGAACTTCCGCAAGCTGGTTATGTACATAAGCAGATAGTGATCCCTCTTCGTCCACCGCTTCTTCTATCATCTCAAGTATATTATAGCTAGGCAGGACCAAGATGCTGTGCGTATCTGCCTTTGTAGCAGGTACCGAGAAGCCTTCCGTAGCAACTACTTCTATGTCACATTCCTTTAGGTAATTCGACAACTCTTCTACCATCGTCACACCTCTTTTTTTCTGTTGTTTTGTTCAAAATCATAGGATTACTCATCTATTTTACTTCATTTTCCAAATAGATGGGAAATGAACAAAAAGACATAGAAACAGAAGGTGCAGTTTATAAGCTTATTCCCTCTCCATCATGGAGACATTTTTCCTGATTTCATTCAGAACTTCTTCCCAATGAAGCTTCATTTGTTCCCTTGTGTTCATGTTATCCAAATTCTCTTGATGAAAACTAATCGTCGTTCGGTCAGGCTTGTCGGATAGCAGCCGGATTTGCAATGTGGACGGCTTTTCCCATTCCTTCATCGACCACTTTAAACGAAACTGCCGGAGCGGCTTTACAACACGAAATTGACCCGATATTCCGTCGCTGGAAGTAAAGGACTCCCCCTCACTAAAGGTAAGGTCCGATACATGTCCAAGCCATAATTTCACCCCTTCGGACGAGGTTAAAAACGCCCATGCCTGTTCCGGGGTAACGGACATCGTCCTGCGTACACCTACCTGGAAACCCGTCGCTGCCGTTTGTCCAACCATTTTGCCTAATTCGGTATTTGGATTCTTCATTTTGAACACCTCGCCCATCCTGTTTGTTAGTACAAGCTTTTCACGAATACCATGTCGCCTATCAACAGTATAGGGTAACTTCTTTGCTTTTCACATCATGAAAAATGACCGCCCTCATGATATCGACACAGGAATGACCCGAATTTGTTCACTTTCTTCATCAAAAAAAATGTTAGGATAGAGGCATCACTTCATAAAAAATGAGGAGAGTCACAAGTGCGGGTACATCCAATTTACTTTTTACGTCTTACAGGCCTGTTAGATGGCCTTTCCTTATTAGTATTGATGGGCATCGCGATGCCGTTAAAATACGTGTGGGGCTTAGACAAAGCCGTAACCATCACTGGAAGTATTCACGGCGGGATATTTTGCTTGTATGCTCTGGCGATACTCTATGCGGCCATTCGCGTGAGATGGAGCCTGCTCTGGTCTCTAGCTGCGTTACTCGCCGCTTTTGTACCGTTTGGAAACTTCTTTCTGGATCGCAGACTGAAAACGGCACAGGAGGTGTATCCTCTGAAGCCGTTTAATAATGCCCTTCTCGTATACGGCATCGTTTTTTTCTCGTTCTTTGATTTGTTCTCGCAACTGCCGGTCATGAGTACATTTGCTGCTTCCGTAGGTGCCAGCTCATTTGTTATAGGCTTTGTCATCGGTCTGTATTCGTTAGCTAATACCTTTGGCAATATTATCTCTGGTATGCTGACAGACAAGGTTGGTCCATCCAAACCTCTGTTGATCGGATTGGTTTTATCAAGTTGCGCCTTGCTGCTGTATCACATCGTCGATCAGCCGTTTCTGTTGATTATCGTGCGAATCATCCACGGATTTGTTGCCGGTTTGATCGTTCCTGCTGCTTTTACTTTCTCTGCGAATAACACTTCACACGAGCAGCAAGGACGAAAGGTTGCTTTCACCGGTACCTTCGTGGGACTCGCAGCGATTATCGGGCCTGCATTCAGCGGCATCATGGCAAGCAAAACCTCCGTGCCGTTTGTCTTTACATGTGTAGCTGTTATGGGCTTTTTCCTAACCATCCTGTCCGTCATTTTTTTGCAATCCACTAAGGCCTGCAAGAAAGAGAAGCTAAAGAAGGACGTTCCAACCTCAGCCCTGATATTTAATGCTGGGATAATCAAGGCTTACGGCGGTGCCTTTTTGCTCATGTTTTCACAAGGTGTGATCGCTTACCTTTTGCCCTTGCATGTACAATCGCTTGGATACGATTCGAAATTAAGCGGTACATTAATGAGCACGTTTGGGATGATTGCCGTCCTGCTTTTTGTACTTCCGACCAACCAGATTTTTGATCGTGTGGCCCCCTCCAAAACGATGTCCATCGGAATTGGTTTCATGGGCGTGAGTCAACTGCTTATTGGTCAATCCAACACGACATTGGCATTGTACTGCATGTTAGGACTATATGGGATAGGCTTTGCTCTCTTGTTTCCCTCTGTCAATACGATGCTCATTCAATCGACGCCGCAAGAATTGCGTGGGAAAGCACACGGTTACTTATACGCCTTCTTCTCTCTCGGTGTGGTCGTCGGCTCAGGCCTTTTAGGTTGGCTGCCCTTCTCCATCGAGGAAGGGTTTCTGTTCACAGGAAGCCTGCTTCTCGTGTTTGCCATTTTCATTGCCATGCACAAGCAGCGAGAACGCTTGCTGAATCAACAAAATAATCGATAGCAGCCGTCGTTTATCACAACAAAACCTCCTCAACCACTATGCTAGTGGTGAAGGAGGTTTTGTGCTTATGCTCTCAACCGCGGAATCACTGCGAATCAGGCATGCAGCCAACAGACCAATCCCTAGTACGATTGCAAGCAGTACAAAAGTAAGTTCATAGCTGCCAACATTCATCAAACGGATGGACAAGATTGGCCCAAGACTTGTCCCCGAAAACAGGATAAACGTATAAACCGAAACAGCAATTCCCCGCGATTTGCCCCCTAGCTGTCCAATAAGCGTGATTAGGGAAGGAACGGATAACGCAATTCCGGCAACGAAAAGCACACTCGTACCGATCAAAAGAGACAAGTTCGAAATCATACCGAGGGAAGCCATACTGACCACTGCCAGACCTAACCCGCAGCGTAGCACGGTACGTAAACCAAACCGTTTTGCCAGCCAGCCCGCCATCGGAGAAATAAGCATGCCCACTACACCAATCGATCGAACAAGCAGAATATCCTTGTTGCTAAGCCCAAAATCAGGTCCCGCCAAATAACCGCCCAAGACCGTATACATATTAACGAATGACATAAGCAATACAAGAGCGATTATGTAGCTCCAGACGATATTTTTTTGTTTGAACATGGAGGGAATTTGCCTAATCGGCTCCCAAATATGAACGGTAGCAAGGGGACTCGCTTCTTTTGGCAGCCACCTCATCACCACGAGCAGCGTCACGAAATAGATAGCAGCAAGCACATAGAATACAGCGTGCCAACTGTATTGTTCACTCATTACGGTACTAATCACTTGACCAATGATTCCTGCCGCTAGAAATCCTGTGCTGATAAATCCGATTGCCGTTACCCGTTTTGCCGCAGGGAACATTTCCACAGCATAGGCGAGCGCAACAGGCGAGAACGTAGCAGCGGCAGCACCTTGCAAGCTCCTGAGGACAATGATCCATGCGAAATCATTTGCACTACCAAGCAACAAAGAAAAGAAAGCCAGGGCAATCAGCCCGATCACAATAACGTTTTTGCGGCCATACTTTTCAGACAATGGTCCATAAATCAGGCACCCAATGGCAAACCCAACCGAAAATGCGCTGCCTACTGCTGCAGCCTGTGTCAACGTAATACGGAAAAGATCGGCAAATATGCTCATAAGGGGAATCGTAACGTATAAGCTCGACATGACGACGATTCCAGACCAGCATAGGATTGCCGTCATGAGTGAGTAGTTTCGCTGTGACATCGCACACCTCTTTTTCAAAAATTTACACGCATTATAGTTAGATTATCTAATTATATCCACAAAAAAATATGATCTTATCTTCCCACCCCCAGTTTCTTTTCCATGCTGCTATTCAACTTCATCAAGATTTTTTCCAGCAGCATCCGTTCTTCCTCCTCTAATTCACTCATAATGGAGGCGCAGGCAGACCAGAAAACCGGCAGTGCTCTGGCTACTAATTCTCTGCCTTCCTGTGTTATTTTGACATGAATCCTGCGACCATCCAGCGTGCTTTGCTCCCTGATTATCCAGTGCCTTTTTTCCAGCCAGTCCAGCAAAGCTGTAACAGAAGCACGGCGAATGCCCAGCCTGTCTGCAAGCGAAGAGGGGGTGATAAGTTCTCTGTCTTCATGTAACGTAAGCAACAGCAATACGTCCAATTTACACTCCGTTATGCCGAATTTCTCCAAATTCAAATCAATGACGTCTATGACGTTATCCCCCAGCCATAGCATCAATAACCCCAAATGAGCCAATTTGCGATCCGTATTTTGCAGAGCTGTTTTTTCCATCAGATTCAAATACGGCTGAATACCAAGTTTCGGCAATTGATCGGCTGTATGCTCCCTCTTGTTTTTTCTGCTCATGATCCACCCTAAATATAATTAGATTATCTAACTAAAATCAATGTAAAGGATTTTTTTGGATTTTGCAACCCCCTACCTTACAGGGACCTGGCAAGACGAAAGCCGAGATCATCAATTCGAAACGTGGGGTGACTGCGTCGGCGGCACGTCGCGCCACAGCCCCTAGCCTCTTCTGCCCAGCTGCCACCGCGAAAAATTCGGTAGGAGCCGTAGACGCTTACATCGTAAAGGTCCCAGCACCACTCCCAAACATTTCCCAGCATGTCATAGAGCCCCCACGCATTCGGCAGCTTCTGCCCTACCGGATGTGCTGTACCCTTAGCATTCTCTTGGTACCATGCAATCTCATCTAGCTCGCCGTACCGATAACCACCCGTCCCAGCTTTGCACGCGTACTGCCATTCCGCCTCTGTCGGCAGACGATAGCCATCCGCATCCCCGTTCCATATGACACGCTCACCATCTTCACTTATCGAGTAGCATTCCGTGAGACCCGCTTGCTGAGATAGCAGATTGCAAAACGAAATCGCATCGTTCCACGACACATTGACAACGGGAGCCTCTGGGTGCTCATTCGGTCCAACTGCTTTTTGTACAACCGAGAAGTAAAACGCATTCGTAACAGGAACCGGTGCGAGTAAAAAAGCGTTCACCTCGGTTGTCCATGTGGCCTTGATCCGATCGTCCCGTAATTCAATTTGCCCTGCCGGGATGTTCACCATGGTGTACGTCCGTTCCATCCCTATTTCACCTGGCTTAACTTCTCGATCGCCTGCTCTTCGGTCGGCAAGAAAAAGATGTCGTTTCCGTTGTTGGATTCATAGATGAAGTCTTTTAGACTTTTACTTGTGTACACCGAAAAATCCCCTACAATCGCTACTTTCACCCGATAATTGATAAACTTCTGAAGGATCTCGCCGGCAAGACGTGTTTTCAAATCGAAAAAGCTCTCGTTGAGCAATGATTTGTTGAGAATGATACGATCACTGTCTGCTTGATAATGTACCGTTGCGATCAGGTCCAATGCGGACTGCACATCCTCTATAAGCACCCCGCTACCACTCACAATGGCAATATTCTTCCCGCCAGCTTCTACCTTTGTAATATTCAAGTGTATCCTCCTCACTTTCTATTGATAATCTGCCTCACATAGTCCTCACAAATATATCGGTTGTCTTCACCGTTTGCTGGCTGAACGCTCGCCACTCGAAAGAAGCTCAAGCCCACAACCATCGCCATGAGTCCGTAGGCAGCGCTTTGCGAATCCTCTACAGACATAAGCCCGGTTTGCTTGCCGTAATCAAAAATCTTGGTGATGCCCTGCAAATCTCTTGTATAACTTTTCGCAACCACTTCTTGGAGATTGGGGTCCAATGCGGCTCTGGAGAAGAATTGCACAAAGAGTCTTGCTTGATCTTCATGCGGGATGTACATGTCAGCGATGCCATCCAACTGCGAAACATTGATCCGTTTTTCCTTGTCGTCCACGTACGGCGGCAAGATGTGCGCAAGCGTAACGTCCATCATTTCCTGGGCTGTCATGGTGCTCTCAATGTCAGATTCAATTTTCAAGCCATAGTAGGCCAAGAATGCCTGAAAGGCTTCACTCGTCAAATTATCCTTATTCTTAAAATAATACGTGACGACACCCTTTGAGCAGTCCGCATACTCCGCCACCTTATCCAGCGTCATGCCATCAATCCCGTGATTGCTAATACAAGTGAGTGTCGCATTGATGACATCTGCTCGGCGCTTTGGTTCCATTCCTAATTTGGGCATGATTTTACCTCGTTTATTTATACTGTACGGTCGGAATAAAAAAAGTGTACACCATGATTTTCCAGTTTGTCAAACGAATAGGCTCGACAACACAAAAAAACACGCTTACGCAGCGTGTTCGATCATGACGTTACATAGCAAGTGCCTGACGACTGATCCGATATTGCCCCGGTGTCAGCCCCGTCCATTTCTTGAAAGCATTTTGAAAGGCGCTTGGATCTGAAAAATGCAGCAGGTACGCAATCTCTCCGATGGAATACTCCGCTTGCTGTAAATATCCCATCGCTATTTCTTTGCGGACATTCGTGGACAATTCATGATAGGAAGTGTCCTCCGCCTTTAGTTTTGCTTGCAGGGATCTCGTACTCATATGAAAAGCAGCGGCAGTCTGCTGTAAGGTCGGAAAAGCCGCAGGCATACATCCCATCATCCATTGAAACACACGGTCCGAAAATTCCCGCCCTCTGATCAGCTTCTCTCGAATTTCTTCCGCGATTGGTTCAAAAGCTTTACGCAGCCTGACATCTGAATACAGGATCGGATATTGCAAAACTTCTTTGCCGACCAAGAGCCCATTTTCTTCTCCACCAAAGTGGGGCTCCCTTCCGAACAAATTCAAATACGGAGCGATATCATCCGGAGCGTCGTGTGTGAATCGTATCGCCTGTAACGGAATGGCGCGATGACTCATATGGACAATCAAGTGGTACAAGGAGCTGACCATATCCTCCATGCAATGTCGAGAAACGTTCCCCGGGCTTTGTCTATGAAACCGCAGGAAAACATCGTTCCCCCGTTCTTCCCAATCCAGGTCGTACCCGCTGCAAAGAATCACGTGGTACCGCTGATAAGCCTTCAATGCATCGACGATTTTTTCCGAATGCATCATGACATAACCGAGAATGCCCAGATCGGCAATATCGGTTAACTGTCCTTGATGCAGTCCGAAATGATCATCCTGCGTGTAAATGGCCGCTTCCTTCATCAAACGCTCGAGATCTGCTTCACCAATGCGCGCCTCTACATCTTTTAGCATGCTACTGTCGAAAGAAATATGATCACAAAAACGCTCAAAATCAAGGTTCTTGTGAGTAATTGTCTTCATAATCGGATACACCATCGAAATCGCAAACCCATGCGCATTTTCCAAGTACGGAACCTCCTTTGCGTGAATCCACAACATTTATGCGCTCTCGATCATTCCTCTGTTCCATTCCACACGATATGCTGAATACAGTTCAGTTTACCACGATGTGTCGGTAATGAAATCAACTATACAGGGGGATATGAAAATGAACATTCTCGTTATCATCGGACATCCAGATCCCGAGAGCTATTGCTCTGCGTTGGCGCACGCCTATATGAAAGGAGCTAAAGGCAAAGCAGCACAGATTCGCACCATTGATTTGAGCCAAATCTCTTTCGACCCGAATTTGAAGTACGGATATCGGAAAAGAACGGAGCTGGAGGACGACTTAAAAGAAGCGCAGGACCTCATCCGTTGGGCGGATCATCTGGTCATTGTTTATCCGACCTGGTGGGGCACGATGCCCGCTATCTTGAAGGGATTTTTCGATCGTGTCTTATTACCCGGATTCGCCTATAAATATCGGGAAGACTCTCCTCTATGGGATAAGCTGTTAACGGGCAAAACCGCACATGTGATGGTGACCATGGATACCCCATCTTGGTACAACCGATTGATCTACTGGCAAGCCGGACATCTCGTGATGAAACGCAACATTTTAAAGTTTTGCGGGATTAAGCCTGTGAAGGTTACGGAGATCAGTGGGGTGAATGCCGCGGCTGAGGAGAAGCGCAGGAAGTGGCTGGAGAAAGTGAAACAGCTTGGGGAGAGGCTTGCCTAAGCGATCACTAGCAAATACTTCGGCTAGTTTATCCAAATCTGTCACTGTCCTGCATCTGCTTCCTATCCAGCTGCACGTCCCTTTTCATTGGAATGATTTACCCAGGCAAATAAATCGTGAAAAGTGTATTTATTATGTAGCTAATTCTGAGTATGATAGTAGTTAAAAAAGAAAGAGGCTATCATATGGATTCTACTTTTTCAGCAAGAAAAGCATCAAAGACGAAAACCTTGGTTATCAACGCACTTTTTATCGCTTTTACTCTCGCAGCCACCATGTTTATCAATTTACGACTCCCGATCATGGGTAACGGTGGCCTCATCCATCTCGGTAACGTGCCTCTTTTAATCGCAGCTTTTGTATATGGCAGAAAAACAGGAGCTATCGCTGGAGCTTTTGGTATGGGCCTCTTTGACCTTATCTCCGGTTGGACAGCATGGGCGCCGTTTACCTTTGTAATCGTAGGTGCAATGGGTTATGTAGCTGGCCTCATCGCCGAAAAGGTGCCAGGCAATCGGGTATTTGTGTACGCACTCGCAGTTGTCGCTGCATTGGTGATTAAGATCGTGGGCTACTACTTTGTTGAGGTTATTCTTTACGGGAACTGGATTCAGCCGTTTGGCTCCATTCCAGGGAACGTTTTGCAGGTGGTTGTAGCAGCGGTTATTGTCATCCCGCTGGTGGGACGCTTGAAGAAGATTGTGGGACAAGGGTAAAAATAGAAAAATCGCTCAGGAGGCATGAGTTCTCTTGGGCGATTTTTTTGTTCGCATTATTTATTTTAAATTAGATGTACCCTTCACGTATTTCACAGATAGGAAGCCACTTATACCAATTTTTTCAGCCCTTTTTAATGGGACAGGTTTTCGCTTATATTCTTGAAACCCTAGCTTTTGGTATAGCTTCATCGCGGGAATATTCGTATCTGCTACCTCTTCAATGAGAAATTGTTCATAAGGGGTATTTTCTATAATATGACGGAGAATCACCATTGCTGCTCCCTTCCCTCTGAATTCCGGAGCCGTTCCGACGAAATCGATTGAGCATTTGACGGGCGAGGGATCTGCTAGTGTAGCTTCAAATTCTTTTTTCAAAAAGAGTCCGGCAAGGGTGCCTTTATAGAGTCCTAGATGCTTTCGCAGCTCTTTTGGATTCAGTTTTACCGAAGACGCAGTGCCATCCGTGCATGCGGCCATGCCAGCAACTTTGCGATCGTCCGTTACCGCTACATAAAATTGATTCAAAACGAACATGTGAGCAAAAGCTCTTGCAATGGTTTGCTTGTCATTGGAAAAAAAGCCAAGCCACTGCGTGAACCCCTCCGCAAAAATCCGAGACATTTGCTCTCTTGTATCGAATTCTATTTGGTCCGCCCTGATCACAGTAAACATGTTTTGGTTACTCTCCTTCCTTGTATAAAAAAGAAGTGAGGATAAAGGGGGAAGGCATTGTGAAGTTGTTTTTCCGCATCCCTTTCATCATAGCTAGCCCGTGAAGTGTCGAATAGAAAAACACGACCATTTCGTCTGCCTCTCCTGAACGGAATTCGCCAAGTGACTGACCTTTCTTGATAAGCTGGGCAGTAGCGCGGAACATGTTGTCGCTAAGGCGAGCTACCTCGCTTTGTTTCTCGTTTGTCCCGCCTCCCGATAGAAACGATTGCGCCATCAGGATCAGCAAATTTGCAAACTCTTCGCCTGTCATCATGTCGCTGTGAACTTCTTTCACAAACTGATCCAATGCTTGTTTGGGTGAAACGGCCGACTCGAAAAAATCAATGTTTTTCTGTATGCCTGCAAGTGCATAATCCACCAGTTCGTCAAACAAGGTCTCTTTTGATTTGTAATGCCGATACAAAAGTCCAATGCTGATTCCAGCCGTATCCGCGATGTCCTGGACATTCGTAGAGCCGTATCCTTTTTGAACGAATAGCTGCATGGCTGCCGATTGTATTTTCTGTTTGGTTGCATTGCGCATTTGTTCGTATTGTTCTTTGGTGCGGGGCATTGGGGGACCTCGCTTTTTTGAGTGAGTTTTTTTTCATCATAAAAGCAGCAGTTTTCAAAAGCAATCTTTTACAGTTCCGTACATGCAAAAAACGGCATCTCTGCCGTTTTTCGTTGCCCCTCTATTCTTCCATCTAGTCCTTTGCAGTGTTCAGCTCAGCTTCGATCTGAGAGTTTTTCGACGACTCACCCATGCGCCAGTAGACAATGAGGCTTATGGCAATACAAGCCGCTACATAGTAATAGAAGAGAGACTCGTTCCCGATGCTTTTGAACCATAGGGCGATGAATTCCGCTGTGCCTCCAAAGATCGCGACGGTCACCCCGTATGGAAAGCCTACGCCCAGCGCGCGAATGGCGGTAGGAAACATTTCGGCTTTCACAATCGCGTTGATGGACGTATAGCCGGTAACAATGATAAGTCCAGACAACATTAACAAGAAAGCGATATATGGGCTAGTGGTTTGTTCCAGGAGCATAAACATCGGTACGGTCCACACTGTTCCAAGAATACCAAAACCAATCAACAGCGGGCGCCGTCCAATTCGGTCGGACAGCATACCTGCAAGTGGCTGCAAGACGACGAATACGAGTAATGCGGTAAAGTTAATCCAGCTCACTACTTCTTTCGGTAGTCCTACCGTAATCACCATGAATTTTTGCAAATAGGTCGTGTAGGTGTTAAAGGCGATCGTTCCCCCGAGCGTAAGGCCGACAACTGCCAGCACCGCCTTCGGATGCTTCATCAGCTCACGAAGCGTACCCGCCTTCTCCTTGTTTTTCGACTCCATTTTGGTATACTGCTCTGATTCGTCCATACTACGGCGCAACCACAACACGGCTACTGCGCCAAATGCTCCGATGATGAAAGGAATTCGCCAGCCCCATGCCATCATGGCTTCTTCCGGGAGTATTTGCTGCAAGATAATTTGCACACCCAATGCCAATAATTGTCCACTGATCAGCGTGACGTACTGGAAGCTAGAATAGAACCCTCGACGACCGCTCGAAGCCATCTCGGACAAGTACGTGGCAGATGTTCCGTATTCCCCGCCAAGCGAAAGACCTTGGAGCAAGCGGGCGAGAACGAGAATAATAGGAGCAAACACGCCGATTGTTTCATAGTTTGGTGTCACGGCAATCACCAGAGAACCACCTGCCATGATGGTAACAGACAGCGTCAATGCGGCACGGCGCCCATGACGGTCAGCATATCGGCCGAGGAGCAAGCTCCCGATCGGTCTCATTAAAAATCCAATAGCAAAAACAGCGGCAGTATTCAATAACTGGCTGGTAGGGTCTCCTTTTGGAAAAAACTGAGACGAGAAATACACCGCAAAAGCTGCATAGACATACCAGTCGTACCATTCAATCAGGTTACCCAGTGAACCTTTAAAGATGTTGCTTGTGATTCGCCGCGTATTTTCACGATCACTCGATGGCTTCATTGCTGCCCCCTCCTTATGATTGACCCGAATCCATTCGAAAATTGGGATCGTTTAACCGCTTACAAATGAAACGATGCTTTGAAAGGGGTTACATATTTCCCCGGATGGATTCTCGAAGAACTGTCTTTATTCTAAGTTGTTTGTTTTGCTAGAATCTATTGAATACTTCCGGATGTACAAAAACAGCATCCGAGCTGCCGAAAAACCCAGTTGAGTTACATTGATTTTTCGAGCGGATCGGGCTACCCTTTTCCATAGGGAGGCGGCTGTTATGACAATCACTATGCTTCTGGGACTGCTTGAAAACATCTCTGTAATTGCAGTCATCGCCCTTATCATCGGCCAACTAGATTACTTTCGGAACATCATGTACGGCAAAAACAACTGGATGCGGATCGTGATCCTCTCTACTCTGTTCGGGTTCCTGTCGGTAATCGGAACGGAGAATGGGCTACGTGTCAATGACGCACTCGCCAATACACGCATTGTCGGTGCCGTCGCGGGCGGGTTGATCGGGGGGCCTGTCGTCGGTTTTTTTGCCGGCCTTATCGGAGGTATTCATCGCTATTCGATCGGTGGATTTACCGCATTCGCCTGTGCCATCTCGACCGTAATGAACGGCTACTTGGCCGGGATCGTAAGTACGAAAATGAATATGCTGCGTCTGAAATGGCAGCATATCGTACTGATTGGCGTTTCAGCCGAGCTCATTCAAAAAGTTATGGTGCTTCTCTTGGCCAAGCCTTTTTCTGCGGCACTCGAACTGGAAGTAAAAATCGCGATCCCGACCACCATTATGACCATTGCGGGACTGCTGCTCTTCACGCGCGTTTTCCAAAATCTCAAAATGATGCAAGACCAGTCCGGCGCATTGGGGGCCAATCTGGCCTTGTCGATTGCAAGCCAGACGTTGCCTCATCTGCGGACGGGGCTAAATGAACACTCTGCAAAAAAAACTGCTGAACTGATCCGTGAAATGGCCAGGGTGGATGCAGTCGCCATTACCGACCGCGAAAAGCTGCTCAGCGCAAAAGGCCATGAACTGGAGAATCATGTGCAGAAAGAAACGCTGTGCGCACAAGTAGCGGAGGCTGTTTTGACCCACCCTACCGGGGTATATTGCGACAAGGATTTTGCTCTTCCGCGTCCGCCTCGCCTAAAATCGATCAGCGCCGCACCGTTGTATCATCAAAACCAGAAAATCGGGACGCTGCAATTTTACTATAAAACCTCTTCCTCCAAGACGTCCCAGACCAACGTGAAGTTAGTGGACGGTCTGGCTAAGCTGCTGTCGGTCCAAATTGAACTGGCGGAGATCGAGCATCAGGCGAAAATGCGGAAGCAGGCTGAAGTGAGCGCCCTGCAAGCACAAATCAATCCGCATTTTCTGTTCAACACCTTGGGGACCATTATGTCCTATTGTCGTACAGACCCTGATCAGGCGAGAAACTTGATCGGTCATTTAAGTGACATCTTCAGGCGCAATTTGAAAAGCAAGGGAAATCATCACAGCTTGCAGGAAGAACTGGACGGTATCAAGTCGTATTTGGAAATCGAGAAGATCAGATTCAGCAACCGATTAAAGGTGAACATGGAGATCGACGAATCTCTGCTGGAGCGCAAATTGCCTGTCCTGACTTTGCAGCCGATCGTGGAAAATGCCATTCACCATGGACTCTCTCCAAAAGTTAGCGATTGTCTGCTCACGATTCGAGTAGAACCGTACAACCATGAAGTGAAAATCAGCATTGAAGACAATGGAGTTGGAATCAGTGAAGAGCGTTTGGCCGATATCTGGAACAGCCAATCAAAAGGGATCGGCCTTGTCAATGTCCATTCACGGCTACGATCCATTTATGGCAAAAAATATGGCCTCACGATTCAAAGCAAGCCCGGTTTAGGAACAGTCGTATCCTTTGTCGCTCCGTTATCCGCATTTGAAAAGGAAGTGCATCCAGATGCTCCTGAAAACGTTCATCATCGATGACGAGCCAGCCATTTGTTCCGAATTGGAATATTTGCTAAAAAAATATATTGATATCCAGGTGGACGCAATCTATACCAATCCCTTGGAAGCATTGCCCCATATTATCAATTCCGAGCCTGATTTGCTCATGCTCGATATTCAGATGCCCGGGATGAATGGGCTTGAATTTGCCAAAACATTGAGCCAGATGTCCAATCCCCCATTGATCGTTTTTTCGACTGCCTATCATGAACACGCTTTGGAGGCTTTTTCCACGTTAGCTGTGGGCTATTTGACCAAACCGATCATGGAAACGAAATTGGACGATGTGATCCAAAAAGTGAGGACACTGAGGAACCGACCGGCCATGAATGACCGCGCCGCGACAGTTCCCCCGCTGGAAGAACATGTCTGCATCCGCAAGACCAACAAGATCATCCCGATCCCTGTAGGGCAGATTTACTTTGCTTTTGTGCGGGAGAAAGATTTATATGTGGCGACAAAAGAGAGTATTGAGAAGTGCGATTTGTCCTTAAATGAGCTGGAGGAGATTTTGAACCGGTCCCGATGTTTCTTTCGAAGTCATCGGAATTATATTTTGAATGTGAAGTATATTAGAGAAATCATTCCGTGGTTTAATAATACGTATTTGATTAAGATGAATGATGATAGTCAGACGGATATTCCTGTTAGTAGGGGGAGAATGAAAGCGTTTCGAGGGTTGATGAATTTGTGAGTTTGGGGATAGAAGGATGGACGGAGCGGGGGGAGAGTATCTTTTCGCTCTGTTTTTTCTGAGAAGCGGGGTAATAAGTTTTCTTCACGCAAACGTTTTTCTACCCCCACCTAATGAAAAGGGAGACACAATATGCCCGTGAGTCAATTGGCTACCCACCGCAAGATGCATGTCGGCATTTATTAATCTAAATATCGTAACCCCCAAAATACATTTGACTAGTTACCAATGTGATCTTAAAATGTAACTACTTAACACATGAATGGGGGTTACGAAATGCGCATTACAAATCAAAGGTTTGGCAGAGAATTTTGGGCGTTATGGATGGCCACGGCTCTATCCAATCTGGGAGACGGGTTGTTCAAATTTGCACTTCCTCTCTTGGCAGCGAAACTTACCAATTCTCCCGCTTTGGTCGCAAGCGTTTCGCTGGCGTTGACCCTCCCTTGGTTACTCTTCGCTCTACCGGTTGGCGTGATCGTCGACCGTCTGGATCGAAAGCGAATCATGGTCGTTGTTAATCTCATTCGGACGGCTGCCGTTGGATCTCTGGCTTTTGCCCAGCAGTTAGATTGGCTGTCGGTATTTGTTTTGGGTTTTCTGGCGTTTTTGGTCGGGACTTGCGAAACGGTATCCGACACTACGTCTGGGGCACTCGTGCCTTCCGTCGTTAACCGTGATCAATTAGAGCAGGCAAATGCACGCATTTACAGCGTAGAAACGATCATGAACAAATTTATTGGTGGGCCACTGGGAGGGTATCTACTTGCGATTGGTCTTCTCCTGCCGGCGGTTGGCAGTGCCGTTTCTTTCCTTGCGGCTGCCGTTGCCCTGCTTCTAATGCGTGGACATTTTTCAGTCGAACGGAAGCAATCGGCTTCCATCTGGCGAGAGGTTTCGGAAGGCGTTCGCTTTTTATGGACTAACCAGCTGCTTCGTACGCTTGCCATTATGGTGGCTATTATGGCTTCCTGCTGGAGCGCGTTTTTTTCTATTGTGGTGCTCTATGCGGTAGCGCCGGGGCCGCTTGGTTTACAAGAGTACCAGTACGGCTTGCTGTTAACCTCTTTGGCTGCGGGAAGTGTCGCCGGATCTTTGCTGGTATCTCCTCTGCAGCGTTTGTTTGGGCGGGGGGCATTGCTTGGGCTGGACATTATCGGTACCTTTGCAATGTTGTTCGTGCCAGGCGTCTGGGCAAATGTTTGGCTGGTGGGCGCGGCTATGTTTCTGGCAGGTATGGGCGGGACAACATGGGTGGTCGCTGTCAATTCGATTCGCCAACGAGTTGTACCCAATGAGTTGTTGGGGCGGGTCTATGGCGCCTACAGGCTGATTAGTTGGGGGACGTTACCTATAGGCGCGTTTCTCGCAGGAATTGTGGCGGAGTTGGCTGGCCTGCAAGTTGTTTTTTTAGGAGGAGCGATCCTTAACTTATTTCTCGTCTTCCCCCTTATCAGCGTTTTGCGTGAAGAAAAACGCCAAATGGAGCAATCGGGAGGAAGTGTTTCGTCTCCAAACCTTGTCCCATAAACTTGTGAAGAACTTATTTTTCATTTACATCCTCTATCGTAGGAAAATGATCTACAAATCCTAGGTCGATTGATTCCCATAGATACAAGGACACAATACTATAATAGGGATGCCAGTTTATGGAAACTTCCTCCATATATTTATTTTTCGGCCGATCATCTAGTTGATATAACCATTTTGTCGCCCTTTGCAATCCGGCATCCCCCAAGGAAAGAACATTCAGCCGTCCTAAAGAGAATATTAAGAACATTTCTGCCGTCCATTTTCCTATCCCTTTAACAGAAGTTAATGAATTGATTACGGTCTCGTTTTCTTGTGAATGAAAGTTTGCAAATGATATTTCGTTACTATGGACTTTCTTACATAAATCAAAAATAAACTCTATTTTTGTTCTTGATACCCCAGCATTTCTAAAATTTTCAAAAGGTGTACGCAAGACTCTTTCTGGTGTTATCTCACCACAAAGCATTTTTACTCGTTGGCGAATGGTACTTGCTGCTTTTGCTGATAACTGTTGTCCAATAATGGACATGACGAGCGCTTCTAAATGATTTTCACTCGTCTTCAATGTAAGTGGACCAATATGGTTAATCAGTTTACAGATAGTGGTATCTTGGTTGCAAATCGATACGATACCTTCATGGGAGGGATGAAAGGTAATATGATTATTCATGTTTCTATCTCCTTCTTTTCAAAAGTTATGATAAAGAAATAGAATTCACTAGCAGGTATGTTACACCACGTTTGCGTTTTCACTTATGGTTGGAATTTCCATACCATTTTACGTTGTTTCAAAACAAGCATCAACAAAATCAAAGAAGCTCAAAAATTTTTATGCACATGCTTCAAATACGGTACCATAAATAAAAAAAGAAAAAACGGCATTTCTGCCGTTTTGAACGTTTACGTATGGTGGAGCATAGCGGGATCGAACCGCTGACCTCTACACTGCCAGTGTAGCGCTCTCCCAGCTGAGCTAATGCCCCATATGTATGGTACTTCCGGCGATTATCGCCTCAGTGAAATCAGTATAGCATACGCCCGCCGTACACTGCAAGCGAAAAAATCTGATAAATCCCCGTCCCAGCTGAAAAAACCACAAAAAAAGCCAACCGCTCCAATCGGTTGGCTCCTCTCTTTTCTTCTCTATCAACCACTATCTCACCGTCACCACAATCGGTGTCTTCTTCCCACCATACTGCACATAAATCGTCGCTTTACCCGACCCTGTCGCCTTGATCACGCCGTCTTTCACGTCGGCTACCAACAGGCGAGAAGTGGTCCAGAGAGCTGGCTTGGTGACATTTTGCTCAGAGCCATCTGCATACGTAGCGATGGCGTTCACTTGTTTCACTTCACCCTTGCTCATCACGAGCTGGACGACATCTGTCTTCAAGTATTTCAGTGTATCAACATCGACTGGGATCGATACGCTTTTGTCGTTGTATCTCGCTGTAACCGTTGCTTTTCCGTAGGTACGTCCTGTAATGAGGCCTTTGGTTACGTCTGCTACTTTGTAGTTGCTCGTCTTCCAGTCAGCCATGGAGGTAACATCCATGGTGCGGCCATCGGAGAAGGTAGCTGTCAAGGTTACTTGTACGTTGCTGTTCGACTTCGTAGATACATAACGCTTGTTGGCTTCCAGCTTGCTCACGATTCCGACTTCTACCGGGATACTGATCGATTTGCCGCCGTATTTCGCAGTGATCGTCGCACGTCCATTTGAGAGACCTGTTACGCGACCGTTTACCACATCCGCTACTTTAACCGAGGACGAGGACCATTCGGCATCGCTGGTCACATTGTCCGAATTGCCAGCGGAGTCTGTTGCGTTCAGCTTGATCTCTTTTGATTCGTTGACGTTCAGGATCAGCAGGCGAGGATCAACGGAAAGATTCGTCGCTTGGTCTACTTCTACCGCAATCGTAACCGATTTGCCATCGAAGGTACCTGTTACGGTCGTTTTCCCTGCTCCTGTCGCTGTGATCTTCCCGTTCATTACCTCTGCTACAGCAGCAGAAGCCGAGCTCCATGTCGCTGTATCTGTTACATCCTTGGTCGTTCCATCCGCGTAAGCTGCTGTCAGCTTAACGGTTTCCGACTTGCCATTGCCAAGCACGATCTTTTTCTTGTCTACCGTCAATGTCTGCATAACGCCAACCGATACGGAAATGTTCACTGTGCGTGTTCCGTATGTAGCTGTTACTGTCGCTGCACCTGTCGACACACCTGTGATCAAGCCTTGACGCACGCTTGCTACGTTCGGTGCACTGGATGACCAAACAACTTTTTGTGTGACATCTTCAGCAGGAGTGCTTCCATCTGGATACGAAGCCGTTACCTTCACTTGCTTCGCGCCGCCCACCGGAATCGCTACTGTCGTGATATCTGCGGACAAGTTTTGCGGTACATCTACATCGACAACCAGTGTCGCTGTTTTCCCGCCGTATTTAGCGGTTACATTCGCCGTTCCAGCCTTGTAGGCGGATACCGTCTTGCCACTTGCAAATACGACATCTGCATTATCCGAAGACCACTCTACTTTTGAAGTGATATCTTCACTTGTTCCGTTTGCGAAGGACGCGTTTACAACTACGTCTTTCGTTGATCCGCTTTTCATCGTCAGGAAAGCTGGAACGATATACAAGGAACGAGGTACTTCTACATCTACGCGTACCTGAACGGATTTGTTTCCGTATTTCGCAGTAATAACCGCTTCACCGGACTTCACCGCGTGGATTTTCCCGTTGCTGTAATACGCAACGTCCTCGCGATCAGAGGACCATTCTGCCTTGTCGTTTACAACTGTGGAAGCACCGCCATTGGCATAAGTTGCTTTCAGCTCGATGTCTTCTGCCTTCCCCACATTCATGAAAATGTTTTGCTTGCTGAGTTCCAGTTTTTGCGTTGTATCCACATCGACTTTGATCGTCGCTGTTTTTGTTCCATACTTCGCCGTAATGGTTGCTGTACCCGCGCCATAAGCCTTGATCGTACCTTTGAGCGCATCGGCTACAGCAGTATTGTCTGAGGACCATTCAGCCTTGTCGGAAACGTCTTCCGTTACACTTCCATCCGGGAAAATGGCCTTGAGCTTGATTGTTTCTTCGCCGTTCAGCAAGAGTGAAACCTGGTTTTTGTTTGGCTCCAGTCTGTGGGCGATCTCGACGTTCACAGAGATCGTTGTCGTCTGGCTGCCAAACTTCGCTGTCACGGTACCAGTTCCTGAATTCAAACCTTTGATTGCACCGTTGACTACAGTCGCAATCGCCGGATTATCGATGGACCAGTCTGCTTGTGTCGTTACGTCTTCTGTTGTCCCATCGCTGTATACAGCCGTCAGCTTTACGTTTTCCGTGTTGCCGATCCGTACGTTCAATGATTGATCTTCTGTCGTCAGTGCCTTTACCTTTTTCGTTACGGTTACACCTACTACAACAGGCTTACCCATGTACGTAGCCGTTACGGTCGATTTCCCTACCGATTTGGCTGTAATCTGCCCCGCATATACAGAGGCGACATCCGCATTTTGCGTGGTCCATTCTGTCTTGACGGTGACGTCTTCCGTTTTTCCGCTCACATAAATAGCGGTAGCCGTCAGCTTGGTAGAATCTCCATTTTCCAATGTTACCTCATTCTTGGACAGAACGAGTCGGCTGATTTCATCGGCAGCCAATCCTACCCCTGCGTTCCCAGTCCCCACTAATAGCAGGACGGCCAGAAACAAGAGCATCGTTTTTTTCCAGAACATTAACTAGCCTCCCTCGCAAGTATGAAATTTGCTGTTCTTCGAAACCATTCCACCATTACTATATCGGCAAAGAGCAAGTAACAATTTACTAGTTTTTCGTGTCAGGCATGTGTCGAGCTTTGTAACTAGACCTTATTTCAAACGTCTAAATAAAGAGAGTGACTACGAGGGAGAATTCAAAGAATGAAAAATCGAACGATAAACGCACAGCGTCCTTGCTGGCGCGGGATATGGATAGTCTTTGGGAGTGTCATGCTGCTCGGTCTGATATGGTCGGGCTACAACTGGTATCGTATCGAACAGACGATTGAGAAAGCCAACGCACGACACGCAAGCGTCGGCATTGTCCTCGGTGCTGCTGTCTGGGGTGAGGGACCTAGTCCTGGCCTGCGCGAACGTCTCGAACAGGCGGTGACCCTGTATGAAGAAGGCTATGTATCGAAGCTGTTGGTCACAGGCGGCCTGGGTGAAGGCAAAACGATCACGGAAGCTGCTGTAAGCAGAAATTACTTAGTGGCCAAAGGAATTCCCGAAGAGGACATTTTGCTAGAAAGCAAGTCTACCAGCACATACGAAAACCTGCTGTACGGCCAGCAGATCTTGGAGGAACATCATATTCAAGACGCCCTGATCATCAGCCACGACTATCATTTAGCCCGTGCAATGGTCATGGCTGATTCACTGGGAATTGTCGCCTCACCTGTAGGGACGACGTCACACGTCCTGTTTGGACCGTATCATAAGGCGAGAGAAGTACTCGCACTCACGTATTGGGAGCTCTCTCGCCTCTTTACACAAGTACTAGGAACGGTGGTTCTCGCGTAAAATTTCATACACGTCGACAAAATGGCGGATTCGCTCCATGATGCGAGCCGCTTTTGTTTGTTCGATCCGATTTCCGTTGGAGATAGACAAATGCTCTTGCAGTTCACTCAGTGAGTAATTCGAAGTAAACAGCGTAGGCAAATGGTTGTTTGCCCGCTGATTCAATATAACCCCCAAAATCTCGTCACGAACCCATGGAGTCAAGTTCTCCGCGCCGATATCATCGAGGATCAATACCGGTACTTCTTTCAGCAGCTCCAGCTTGCCCGCGTACGATTGATCCGAGATGGAATCCTTCATCTCCCGGATAAAGTCAGGCACATAAACCAGCAAGGAAGCGACGTTGCGCTCCGAGAGCTCACGACCAATTGCACCCATGATGTAGCTTTTTCCAACCCCAAACGGACCGTGCAGATAAAGTCCTTTTACCCGCTCGCCTGTTCCGACTTTTTCACAGAACTGAATCGCGGCATCTACAGTAGCAAAATTCCCGGAGTCAATGACCAAGCCCTCAAAGCTCGCGTTCAAGGTCTCTTCGGATACGTAATAGCTTCGCATCAATCGGCGGCGGCGAATCTCTTCCTCGTGCGACAGTTGTTTGGAGCAGGGCGTCATCGAGCTGATAATATGTTGGTGTGCCAGCTCCAATTGCGTGCTATGTCCCTTGACCAAATTCGGGCATTCGCCAAGACCCGGACAACGCTCACACCAATACTGCTCCTTTACTGCCGTATAGATGTTGGAGAGCGAGCGAAGGTAATCGTCCCTGGTCAATGCGGGATGCTCTTGTTGAAATGCTTTTAAATAGGCCGACGAACGGAACATTTTATCTAACTGCTGATCCGGTGTCAGCAACTGACGCGGCGTTCGTTTGGCGAGCTCTTGCATGAACTCACTGATAGATTCCACGTTCCCTCACACTCCTTATTTCCGTTTTCGCAAGGTTTCCAGTCTTTTCTGCAAGTCTGGAAAATCCTGAATGGACTGTTTCTTTTCAGCGTCGGATGCGTTTTTTTCCTGCGACAACTGCCACTCGACAGAAGCTGGCAGCTTGTCCTGCAAGATAGCTCTACCGTTGCGTCTGACAGGAGCCGATTCCTTCTTGCCCGTTTTAGCCTTCTCGGCTGTTTGTGCCCGTTGATCCGCACGTTCGAGGATCTGCTTCACTGCCTCGTCAACTGTCGCGATCCGCTTCGCTTTCCAACTGTCACGAATCGTCTCCATGTACGCTTTTGGCAGCTCCATTTGCATGCTGGCTAGCGTATGGAGCAAAAGCGCATTGACGACTTCCGGCTGCATCCCATCCGCAAATACAAGCGTTTCAGCCCGTTCCAAAAACACCTTGCTGATTCTGCCACCGACGACTTTTTCCAGCAGGGTCACCGGAGATAACTGGCGACAAGCACGAATAAAGGCTTCACTGCCTGGCTCTGGCAAGCGACCAGGTCCAAAGCCATCCTCTGTCGTGTCCGTTGCAGGCGCCGTTCGGTACAGCTTGTCTTCTGTGTAGCGTTGTACCAAACGCTTGCGCAAAACTTCTCCGTCCAGACTCCGATCCGATTTGTATAGCGTCCAATCACGCAGCTCCTGCCCCATCCCCCAGCTGTCCAACTGATAGAAATGGCAAAGCGAGAACAACAGCTCCATGCTCTTGCCTTCCAAAACTTTGACCGAGTCGGCATTATCCGGCAAGTACAAGCGCAGTGACGATACACTCAACGAATGGTTGACCTGTGCCTCGTAGCCAGATTTCATCGGCGCTTGCGGGAAGCTGGTGTCCATCTCGGTTAAAAACTGATCGCGCTCCGATCCTTTTTTCACTTCCAGCTCGGATGGTTTCAACGACTGGAACACATCATGGAAGTCTTTCGTGACGTTTTCCACAATGGAGTATTCTTGATCCAACTGACTGCCAAGCGTATCTGCATAATGCTGGCGCAATTGCGAATAGCGAACGTTTTCGATTTTGTTTAACAACATCAACGACAGTACATAGTCTGCAAAAAATTCAGCCGGACTAAGCGGCGGTTTGATCAAATACTCGTAATAATAGTCACGCTGCTGATTTTCCCTGCGGCGCACCTCGACTAGCCCGATAGCCTCCAGACGTTCACGCGCATCCAATAGCCGATCCAGAGAAAGCGAAGTCGTCAGCATCAAACTGCGATGGGTCCCCTCCGAGGAGGCTCCGCTCACTTCCTGCACGCCATGGACGAGCAGTTGGTAGAGAGCGTACGATTCGACACCGATGATCGGCAAATATAGCTGCGTAACAAAGCCCATTTCGGCAAAGCCAATCGGTCTTGCCATCCGCACCAGATAACGATCCTTCGGCAACAACTCGTTCCAAACTAAACGACGCATCAGATCTTTCCTTCCTGACAAAATTCGATTTTTTTATTATAGCACGACTATCCATTCATTCGCGGAAAAATCAGTTGGAAAGCCAAAGAAGCCCTGGCGGATTGGCCGCAAGAGCGAGAGAGAAGGTGCGAGTCTGGTAGAAAAAGCTTATCTATTCTTTTGGAAACGAGCTGCTTCGCGCTTGTGCCAATAGCTCTTCCAGCTCTTTCATAAATACATTGATATCTTTGAATTGACGGTATACAGAGGCGAATCGCACATAGGCGACCTCATCGACATGGTATAAACGCTCCATGACCTTCTCCCCAACGTCATTGCTCGGGATCTCTGCTTGCCCGCAGCTACGCAGTTCTTTTTCAATGTCGTTCACTACATTTTCAAGCACTTCCAACGGTACAGGACGCTTTTCGCAAGCACGCACCAATCCACGCAATATCTTGTCTCGACTGAATTCCTCGCGTGTTCCGTCCTTTTTCACAATTAACAAAGGTGTTTCTTCTACCATTTCAAAGGTAGTAAAACGGCGCTCGCAGGCTTCGCACTCACGGCGACGACGAATGGATTTATTATGATTGAAAGGACGTGAATCCAGGACTCTGGTCCCATTATATTCGCAAAATGGACAACGCATATCAGAATCAACTCCAATACTGACAATACTTGTCTACAGTGTCCCTCATATTCCTGTCAGAAGTCAAGTCAATCCTTGTACCTATTTAAAGCATAAGTCGAATGGAGTACAATTATGGTACTGTTGGAGGGATAGTCATGCGTTTAGTATCTTTAAAGCACCTACAGCCAGGAATGAAATTGGGACGTACGGTCTTCACAGATGATGGAAAGGTGCTGCTTGGAACCGGTATGCAATTAACGGAACGACTCATCTCCGGATTAGAGCGAGCTGGTGTTGATTCGGTGTATATCGATGATCCCCGCACCAATGACATCGTTGTGGAAGAAGTAATTCGCCCGCAAACCAGACAAGTAGCTGTGGAAGCCATCGAGAAGACGATCAAACAAATTACAAACTCAAACAAGCTGGCCCGGAAAATTTCCTTAAAAGAAATGGGCCTTCATTTTCAGCGTGCCTTTAGTTCTATTTTGGACGACCTGATGCAAAACAAGCAAATGGTTGGACATTTGACGACGATCTCTTCTCATTCGCCATCCCTATATCATCACTCCGTGAATGTGGCCGTGTTGGCGACTGCTGTGGGCATGTCTCTGGGCTACAATCGCACACAGCTCATAAACCTAGGGGTAGGCGCCATGCTGCACGATATCGGCAAAGTGAGCCTGCCTGAAGAGCTGTTGCTAAAAACAGAACGTTGGACGGACGAAGAGAAGGAAATCGCCAAACAGCACACGATGCTTGGCTTTAATTTGTTGCGAAAGCAGCATGACATCTCGCTTTTGTCAGCACACGTCTGCTTGCAGCACCATGAACGGCTAAATGGAAGCGGCTATCCACAGGGATTATCCGGCAAACAAATTCACGAATTTGCACAAATCGTCGGTCTCTGTGATATTTATGACTCATTGACTTCCCCACGTCCATGGCGCAAGCGGTACATGCCACAGGATGCTGTCGAGTACCTGCTAGGCTCTGGCGGTACGCTGTTCGAGCATCATCTCGTAAATGCCTTTATCAAGCACATTGCTATCTTCCCGATTGGAAGCAGCGTCGTTTTGAATACCGGAGAAGTCGGGGTAGTGAGTCGGGTTGATCCAGACTATTCGCATCGTCCCACTGTACGAGTGTTAAAGGACGGCCGAGGAAACGATGTTCCTAGCCCTTATGACCTCGATCTCAAGGCGAACATCCGACTGTTTATTGTCGGCTTTGAAGATGATGATCTGTTTAACGTGAACTCATTAGAAGAATCTCCTACTTCATCGTAAATACGAAGCAACCAAAAACCCCTTTGCTCGAAATTCGGCAAAGGGGTTTTGTTTATGCTACTTATTTTACACCAACAGCGGCTGCTTCTTTTGTTGCAGCTTGATTGTGCTGCTCGGACACGTGGCGAACCAAGTCTACGACTCGGCAGGAGTAGCCCCACTCGTTATCGTACCAAGCAATCACTTTCACCTGATTGTCTCCCATTACCATCGTAGACAGACCGTCGATGATCGAGGAGTGGTCGTTGCCATTGAAATCGCTGGATACGAGCGGCTCATCGCAGAACTCGAGGTAGCCTTTCATGCTGCCTTCGCTCGCTTCACGCAGGACACGGTTTACTTCGTCCAATGTAACAGGCTTCTTCGTATTGATCACCAAGTCTACTACAGATACGTTTGGAGTCGGTACGCGAAGTGAAAATCCATTCAGCTTGCCATTCAATTCTGGCAGAACGATTCCTACTGCACGAGCAGCTCCTGTCGTCGTTGGAATGATGGACTCGCTAGCTGCACGTGCACGACGCAGGTCTTTATGCGGATTGTCGAGATTCACCTGATCGTTTGTAAACGAGTGAATGGTAGTCATGAGACCTTGTTCGATACCGAATGCATCGTTGAGCACTTTTGCCACAGGTGCGAGACAGTTGGTCGTGCAGGAAGCATTGGAGATAATGTGGTGATTCGCATGGTCGTAGGTGCCTTCGTTTACACCCATCACGATTGTCACGTCTTCTTCTTTCGCTGGTGCTGTAATCACAACTTTTTTCGCACCGCTTTGCAGGTGCTTGCCAGCGCCGTCGCGATTGTTGAACTTGCCTGTAGCTTCCACAACGATCTCTACTCCGAGGTCACCCCAAGGCAGCTTCAGCGGATCACGGTCAGACAGGACAACTGTTGCTTTTCCATCTACGATAATCTTGTTGTCTTGGACTTCTACTTTATTTTGCAGGCGTCCGTGGATCGTGTCATATTTCAACAAATGTGCAAGCGTCTCCGCTGGATAGCTGGCGTTGATTGCAACGATTTCAATGTTGGGGTCCTGGATAGCGCGGCGGAATACCATGCGGCCAATTCGTCCGAAACCATTAATACCGATTTTAATTGTCATATATAGAAACCCCTTTCGAATTGAGTTACGCTTATCTGATACTTTTATTATAATAAGTATGACACAATTATCAATGTGTTTTACTGAAAAATAAATATTTGGACGATTTACCCTACCCCAAAAAAGAGGAAAAAGCCGCTCTCTTATCAGTAAGAAAGCGGCTTTTCATGATTTTTAACGTAATTGAAAGTCGTATATATTTTTGTAACGATCATGATAATAGAGCACTCGCTGGACATATTGACGGGTCTCCCCATATGGAATGTCCTCAATTGTGTCTCGAGATCCGTTCCATTGCTCACTCGCGAGCCATCCGTTTACTTTGCCCGGACCGGCATTGTAGGCGGCAATGACTTTGACGATATCGCCATTATAGCGGGACAGCAAAAAATCGAGATACCATGTCCCAATCTCGATGTTCATGATAGGGTCGTACAAGTATTCGCTGTCCTTTGGACGGAAGCCTGCCTCCTTGACGATCCACTGCGCTGTATCCGGCATGATTTGCATGAGCCCGACCGCACCTTTTTTCGATACGCGATCTGTCGCAAACCCACTCTCGGAACGAATGACGGCCAATACCAAATGAGGGTCCACCTCATATTTTAGTGCAGTAGTCACAATCTGTTGCTCATATTTGATCGGGTACATCCATTTCCACACCACTGGCGTGTTTAGCAGCAGAAATATACTCGCCAAAACGAGCAGGATCAATGCTGCACGCTTGCCAAAACTCATGATTGACGCTCCGATCGAATCGCGGCCAATACGGCCTCCACTTGACGCTCGGTTTCTTCACGCGAACCAGAATTATCGATCAAAAAGTCTGCGCCTTGCTTCTTCTGATCAATGGGAAACTGCGCCCGCAGTCTTTTTCGTGCTTGTTCTTCTTCCAATTCGTCGCGCTCCAGCATTCTCGCCAATTGCATCTCGTAGGGCGCATAGACGACCACGATTTTTTCTACCATATGTGTAAGCTTGCTTTCATACAGCAGAGGGATGTCCATAAAGACGATCTCGGCTCCATTCGCTTCCGCTGCTTCGGCCTCTTCCCGCATGACGCGGCGTACCTCGGGATGGACGATGGCGTTCAGCTTTTGGCGCTCGGACTCGTCCGAAAACACGATTTCACCTAGTTTTTTCCGATCAATTTGACCATCTTCCAATAGGATTTCTCTTCCAAAATGGCGCACGATCGCTTCATAGGCCAGTTTACCTGGTTCTACGACCTCTCTGGCGATTTGGTCAGCGTCAATGACAGGAATTCCGCGCTCTCGAAGCATACCTGTCACTGTGCTTTTCCCAGTGGCAATTCCGCCTGTTAACCCTAGTATCATGCCCATCCTCCTCCCTTGGTCGAACTACGATAACTTTTGGCAGTCCGGGCAAATATGCGTCCCTCTGCCGCCAACTACAAACCGAATGATTTCGGCCCCGCACTTGGTACACGACTCGTCTTTTCGTCCATAAACTAATAGAGATTGCTGGAACATACCCATCTCGCCTTGTCCGTTCACATACGACTTGATGGAGCTACCACCTTGTTCTACCGCTTCTTGCAAAGTAGAGACGATGCTTTCGTGCAGTCGGACAACTTCTTTATCTGTCAGCTTTCCTGCTGGTTTCTCCGGATGAATGCCTGCTTTAAAGAGTGACTCGTCCACATAAATATTCCCCAGTCCTACAATACATTCCTGGTTTAGGAGAAGCGGCTTAATTTTTGTTGACCGTCCTTTTAACAATTTCCCCAAAACTTCTGGAGTGAAACTTTTATCTAGCGGTTCTACCCCCAGTTTTGCCAAAGGTCCGACGGTTGTTTCCTTCCCCTTGGGGAACAAATCCATCGTCCCGAACTGGCGAACATCCCGATAACGCAGCTCCGTTCCGTCCGTAAAATGGAAGACGACATGGGTATGCTTCTCAACGGGATCATCCGCTTGATACACGCCATAGCGCCCTTCCATACGAAGATGGGACACGAGCACATCCTCGTTTAAGAAAAACTGAATGAATTTTGCCCGCCGTTGGATATCCTGAATGGTTTGTCCCACCAAGAGAGATTTGAAAGCTTCCACGTCATCTGGCTGACGCACAATACGCGCCAAATGAACACTTACTCTCTCAATCGTTTTTCCCATAACCAAGCCACGCAGAGTACGTACGACGGTTTCTACCTCCGGCAATTCTGGCATGTGCCCTCCTCCTCTTGTTGTCTATCCATCTTTATGTTCTAGGCATGTCTACTTCGCATCGTACCAGGTACGTCCGTCACTGACGTCCACCTTGAGTGGCACATTGAGGGAAAGCGCACTCTCCATCACTTCTGGTACCAGCTTGCGCATGACTTCCAGCTCATTTTCTGGCACTTCAAATACAAGCTCATCGTGCACCTGCAAAAGCATGCGGCTAGCGAGACCTTTCTCCTCGATTGCCTCCTGCATGCGAATCATCGCCAGCTTGATCACATCGGCAGCAGTCCCCTGGATCGGCGTGTTCATCGCAGTACGCTCGGCAAACGAACGCAGGTTGAAGTTGCTGCTGCGAATATCAGGCAGGTAGCGACGGCGGTTCAACAAGGTCGTCACATAGCCATCCGCCTTCGCCTGTTGGACAATCTCCTCCATCCAGCGCTTCACACCGGAGAAGACATCAAAGTAACGTTCAATGAAGTCCCCGGCTTCTTTACGGGTAATATTGAGGTTTTGCGACAGACCGTAGTCGCTGATGCCATATACGATCCCGAAGTTGACCGCTTTTGCCTGACGGCGCATCAGCGAGGTCACTTCTTCCTCACTCACACCAAATACGTCCATAGCGGTGCGGGTATGAATATCCATTCCTTTTTGGAAGGCGTCAATCAAATTTTCGTCTTGCGAAATGTGGGCCAAAATCCGCAGCTCAATCTGGGAATAGTCGGCCGCCAGCATGTACCAGCCGTCCTCTGACGGGATAAACGCCTCACGAATCTTGCGTCCTTCTTCCATGCGGATCGGGATATTTTGCAGATTCGGGTCCGTACTGGACAGGCGCCCTGTCGCCGTAGTCGCTTGGTTGTAAAGCGTATGCACCTTGCTCGTCTTCGTATGGATTTCCTTGGTCAAGCCCTCAATATACGTAGAGCGGAGCTTGCCGAGCTGACGGAAGGTCAGGATCGCATCGATGATCGGATGGTATGGGGCGAGCTTCTCCAATACATCTGCACTGGTAGAAGGTCCTGTTTTGGTCTTTTTCAGTACAGGCAGAGACAAGCGGTCAAACAAAATTTCACCCAATTGCTTCGGCGAGTTGATGTTGAATGCCCCACCCGCCAGCTCGTAAATCTGATCTGTCAGACCCGCGAGCTTTTGGTCCAAGTCTTCCCCCATTTGTACGAGGCGTTCACTGTTTACCTTCACGCCTTGCTTTTCCATGAGAGCCAGTACCATACTCAGCGGGGCTTCCAATTCGCCGAGCAGCTTTTCCATTTCGTTTTCCGCCAGCTGCTCGCGCAGTACAGGCACGCTCTGCCAGATGGCTGCCGCTTTATGTGCCACATGCTCGCTCAGCACGTCCATTTCAGGCACAAGACGTTTGGCACCCTTGCCGTACACCTCTTCATCTGACAGTACCCGTGTCTGTGCGTATTGGGCCGCAATGCTGTCCAGGGTCGGGTTGCTCTCAGCCGCATTCAGCAGGTAAGAAGCGAGGTACACATCAAAGCTGATGCCTTTTATCGCCAAATCATGCCAAGCGAGTCCAACCGTATCTCGCTTGCCGTCAAATACCCACTTCTCCTTCGCCGGATCAGCCAGCCACTCACAGAGCACCTTCCACTCCTTGGCTACATCCCACGGAACGAACATCACCGTATCTTCCGCAGCCAGTCCAATTCCGAGGAATGGCGCATGGTGATAGTTTTCCCCATCCATTTCGATGTAAAGAGCCATTGGAGAAGTCAGCTTGGACTCGTACGCCACTTTGTTTTCCTCTGAAATCATCTCAAATGAAAACGGCTTGGCGTCTGCTTGTCCGCTGCCATCTGCTGGCTGTGCCACTTTGATCTTGGACAAGAGCGATTTGAACTCCATCTTTTTAAAGAATTCGCTGAGAGGTACACCATCATAGCCTTCATAGCCAGTTTCTTGCACATCCAGCTCCACAGGCGCTTCACGCAAAATGGTTGCCAAGGCTTTACTCATGTTTGCCTTGTCTACATTCTCACGCAGGTTCTCTTGCAGCTTTTTGCCCGAGACTTTATCGATGTTTTCCAGTACCTGCTCGACAGAGCCGTATTCGTGCAGCAGCTTCAGCGCTGTTTTTTCCCCGACACCTGGGACACCTGGAATGTTGTCGGACGAATCGCCCATCAAGCCTTTCAGATCAATTATTTGCAGCGGCTTAAGGCCGTACTTTTCGTTAATTTCTTGCGGAGTGTACAGCTCGATTTCGCTGACACCCTTGCGCGTCAAAGCGACGGATACATGCTCAGACACGAGCTGGAGCATATCTTTGTCTCCGGTAATGACAGTCGTTTTCCAAGCCTGCTCATCAGCCTGCTTCGTCAACGTACCGATAATGTCATCCGCCTCGTAGCCTTCCAGCTCGAAGCGTTTGATTGAGAAGGCATCCAACAGCTCCCGAATCAGTGGAAACTGTTCAGACAGCTCCGGCGGAGTTTTGCTGCGTCCCCCTTTGTACTCTGCATACTCGCTATGGCGAAACACGACTTTTCCCGCGTCAAAAGCAACCATGATATGCGTTGGCTTCATTTCCTCCAACACTTTTAACAGCATAGTCGTAAAGCCCAGCACTGCGTTCGTATGCAGTCCTGCCGATGTGGACAATAAAGGGAGCGCATAAAACGCCCGGTTCGCAACACTGTTTCCATCAATCAACACAAAATGACTCAAGGAATTCGACCCCTCTCGTTACAAAACTACTATCTTTAATCGTAACATAGGGCAAACATCAAAGCCAAGCTGTAGATATGGCGGGTAAAGCACAAGGTGATTGTACAGACTATGAAAAAAAATGGACAAGGAAGGTGATCTTATGTATGGGAGGAAATTGATTCCGATCCTGCTCACGCTTTTTCTTTCCCTTGGGGCGATTCCAGTGACGGCTAACCCCAATCCAGCCCCCGCACCCGCTGTCAAAAAGCTGATGGCATTTGTCATTGATGACTTCGGGAACAACATGCAAGGGACGGAGGAAATATTATCGATGCCAGTCCCTCTAACCGTTGCCGTCATGCCGTTTCTTCCAAGCACGAAGCAGGATGCCGAGCTCGCCCATCAAAAAGGACATGATGTACTCGTTCACATGCCGATGGAGCCGATGAAAGGAAAACGCTCCTGGCTCGGTCCGGGAGCCATTACGGCTGATCTGTCTGACGATGAGATTCGCAGTCGTGTGGAAAAAGCGATTGACGATGTGCCACATGCGATTGGTATGAACAACCATATGGGCTCAAAAATAACGGCTGACGAGCGAATCATGCGCATCATCATGAAGGTCGTCAAGGAACGTGGGCTCATTTACCTGGATAGCAAAACCACTGATAAAAGCGTGGCTGCGAAAATAGCGGCTGAAATGGGCGTGCCCCATGCAGTGAATCAAATTTTTCTCGATGACGTATACTCAGTCCCACATATTACAAAGCAAATGGAGCTCGTCTGCAAGCGAATCCACAATCATCCGATATGTATCGCGATAGGCCATGTTGGGCCTCCTGGCAAGAAAACAGCCTCCGTTCTGCGCCAGTACATCCCGCGAATTCAGAAGGAGGCCGAATTTGTAACCATTTCAAAGCTTATCCAGCAAACTACCCATTAATTTTCGCCACCAGCTCTCCTTCACACGAGCCTCCGTTTTCAAATTTCCCGAAAGCTTTACGTACTCGCTCACGGCTTCTGTAATGGCCTGAGCGATTTTTTCTTGTGCTTTGGGATTCGTTAACATTTCGCGGTCATGTGCATTGCTGATAAAACCCATCTCCACGATGACAGACGGACAGTAGTTGTGACGCAGCATGTAGTACGTCTTCCCCCTGACTGGCTGGTTGTTCGTCCCTGTCAGCTTGTTCAGCGAGTTTTGCAGCAGTTCTGCCAGCATATAGCTTTGTTCGGTATCTTGGTACAAAAGAATGGCACCCCGTCGCCGCGGATTAGACGCCCAGTTTACATGCAGGCTAAGCAACATTTGGGGACCGATCTCCTTTGCCAAATTCTTCCTCTGTGCCAAATCCCGAATATGCCTCGATCGGTTGTCCAACCACCGATTCTCATCGCTCAGTGCGATGTCTTTGTTCCGATTCAAGGCCACCGTATAGCCAGCTTCTGTCAACTTTTGGTACAGTTGTTTGGCAATTTGCAGATTGATGTTCTTTTCGTACAAATCCCCATAAGAAGTTCCCGAATCTACGCCCCCATGACCAACATCAATCAAAATGTGAAATGGCGTGAGCGGCAATGCCTCGCTTCGCGTCGGGATACAGATGAGGATAAGTATGAAGGCAGCGATTCGGAAGATAGCCTGTAAGTTTCTCATGCCTGTAGGATAACCGGATTGAAAAGAAACCTTTCAGGTGGCAAGGTACACATAACATTGTGAATTTTTTAATCCAACTGTACAATTACAATAATGAACCATGACCTTACCCGCATAAGAAGGTGTACTAATGAATCAATCTTTGGAAAAACCGTTATTTCCCCCGTATTTGGCTCTCTTAATCGGGGTGATCGCCATTTCCTCTTCTGCAATCTTTGTAAAGCTATCGGATGCACCTGCTCCGATTATCGCTACGTATCGCCTGATTTTTTCCGTTCTCTTAACGCTTCCTTTTTTATTCTGGAATCGTGGTGCCATCGCAGAGATTGGAAAAATGTCCAAAAAAGTGTGGCTACTCTGCATTTTATCCGGGGCCTTTTTGGCAAGCCACTTTCTGTTGTGGTTTGAATCGCTGAACTACACGTCTGTAGCCAGTTCTACGGTCCTCGTTACGTTGCAGCCATTATTTGCATTCATTGGCGGCTATTTCTTTTTTGGAGAAAAAGTTCGATTTCTGGCTCTATCCGGCGGCTTGCTGGCAATTGTGGGAAGCTTCGTGATTGGCTGGGGAGATTTTCAAGTAGGCGGCATGGCTTTATGGGGGGATTTCCTCGCATTGATGGGAGCTGTCACCGTGACGGGCTACTGGCTGGTCGGGCAGTACGTTCGCCAGCATCTGTCCTCCTTTGCCTACACACTCGTCGTTTATACAGCCACCAGCGTGATTCTGGTTGCCTATGATCTGGCTCTCGGGTATTCGCTCGTTGGTTACCCTGCGGCGGATTGGGGATGGTTCTTCTGTCTCGCCCTGTTCCCAACCTTGCTTGGACATTCTATTTTTAACTGGATCATTAAATGGCTCAATACGACGACGATATCTATGGGAATTTTGGGTGAACCGATCGGGACTGCGATTCTCGCTTACTTTATCTTGGGCGAAGTGGTAACGCCTCCCCAATGGATCGGTGGCTTGATCATTATCGCCGGCATTTATGTGTTCATTCGTTTTAACCAACCTGCTAAAGGAGTGTCCTCCATTGAACAAGCAACCGGAGAACCGAAAAAGCTTGCGTGAATTCGTCAAGGGACTGAGTATTTGGGCGAAGGTTGGCTGGACAATTCTTCTTGGCTATATCGTAGGACGGATTTTGTACTGGTTATTTAAAATGATGTCCTAACAGGCAAAAGGGGGCAATTCCTAGAAAGTCTTCGTTAAGACTTGCGGAATTGCCCCTGGCTATTAGGCTGTTGCCTTTTCGGTTGCTGGCACCTGTTGCGTTTTTTTCGGCTTTTTATGCAGGAAGTACAGAAGTGGAATCGAGAGGACAATAGGGATCACTGAGACGAGGAAAGTATCCCCGATGCCTTGGACCAACGATTCTTTTGCCATCATTCCGTACAAAATCGCACTGGCTCCCCCTGTCGCACTCGCCGCATCTACCCCTACCTGTGCATACATTCCTGAAATACCACTGATAAACTGCGTCGCCATATCCGTATTCAAGTTGTCAGAGATGGAAGCCATGTGGAAATTTTGACGCGCCTGCATGATCACTGTCAAAATCGCAATGGCAAACGAGCTCATGACCTGACGCAATACGTTGGACAGCGGAGAGGCATCCCCCACACTTGTACGCGGCACGGCGTTCATCCCTACGGTAGACAGCGTCATCATGCACAATCCGATTCCAATTCCGCGAATGGTCAAGATCATATCGATCCACGAGTGCATGCTGTCAGCAGATAGATTGTGCAGTTCAAACGTCGTGACACTCATAATGGTCAAGCCGATCAATCCAATTGGTCCAATCCCGTATTTATCCATCAGCTTTCCGCTGATTGGCATCATGATCGCCATGGCAATCGATTGCGGCATCAGCAGAATTCCAGACTCCATAGCCGTCAATCCCTGAATGTTTTGGAGGAAAATCGGCATCAGGAAGATACCGCCCATCATCCCCATCATGACGAAGCCCGAAGTCAAAATGCTGATAGTGAAGGTAGGAATCTTCAAAAGCCGCAGATCGAGCAGCGGAGTTTCTTTCCCCAGTTCCACCCAAACAAACAGGATCAAGCTCATCACGGCAATGAAAAACAGACTGACGATGAAAAAGGAGGTCCAGCCCTCTGCTTGCCCTTTACTTAAAGCGAGCAACAGCGTCCCGAAACCGACGATGGCAAGAAATGCTCCCAAAAAGTCGAACTTTAACTCTGGTTTTTTCGGCGTTTCCTTGAGCAGAACGATACTCATGATCACCGCAAAAATACCAAAGGGTACACCGACTAGAAAAAGAAATTGCCAGCTTAAAAATTCGATGAGATATCCACCCAATGTCGGGCCCAACGCCGGGGCAGTCATGGAAGCAATCCCGAATATCCCCAAGGCCATTCCGATCTTTTCACGCGGAACGATCATATAAATCATCGACATCCCGATTGGCATGATCATCCCCCCGCTGACACCTTGCACCACACGAAAGGCAATCAGCGAAGAGTCACTCCACGCCAAGGCACACAGAATGGACGAGAAAGTAAACGCAGATAAGGAGAGTACAAATATTTTTTTCGCCCCGAATTTGGCAGACAACGAGCCGCTCATCGGAATCATGACGGCGTTTGCCAGCATATATCCGGTCAATACCCACTGCATGGTCTCAGTAGTCGAACCAAAAATATTGACCATGGCAGGCAAGGCAACGTTAATCAAGCTATTGTTCAGAATCGCAACGAAGGTTCCTGAGAGGATGGCGAGAAGAGACAGCCACATGCCGCCGTTCCCGCCTTTCTCCTCCCGGTGTGCCACCGCTTCCGCCATGTGTCAACACCCCCGTTAGTTTGCGATCACCTTACTGCCCTCGGACAGTTTGTCTGTCGGGTTCAGTACAATTTGATCATTGTCTTTGACGCCATTCGTGACAGTTGTCCAGTCGCCGCTTGCGTTCTCCACCGCTACTTCCACCTGGTGTACAACGTTGTCGTTTACGGTATAGACGTAATGCTTGCTGTCCTTTTCCAGCACGGCTGACGTCGGCAATTTTGTTCCTGGTGTTGCCTGGCCTTGGAGCATGACCTCTGCTACCATCCCTGCGCGCAGCAAGCCGTCCTGATTATTTACCTTCACTTTGACTGGGAAAGAACTGCTGTTGGTATCCGAAATCGGAGAGACAAACTCAACGGTGCCTTTCAGCACCTTCCCACCGAGACTGCCTACCTTCACATCAACAGTAGAACCGACCTTCACTTGGTTGATTTGGGTTTCCGGTACGCTTGCTTCTACTTTGACATCTGCCATATTCACTAGCACCATGAGAGGTGTCCCGGCTGCTGCCATTTCTCCCGGATCAACCGAACGCTTGGCGACGATACCTGTGATTGGCGCACGAATAATGGTATTGTCATAATTGCTTTTCGCCAGCTCCAGATTGGAGCCCAAACGGCTTACTTCTGCTTGCAGAGCCGCTACCGTGTCCGCAGTTGGGCCTGCTTTTGCCAGATCGTATTGGGCTTGCGCTTGTTCAAGACCTGTGCGCGCCTTTTCCAATTCCAACGAAGATTTCTCCAGCTCAGCTTGGGACAATGCGCCTGCATCAAACAGTGCTTTCATCCGATTGTAGTTGCTCTCGACTACCTTCAGGCTGGCTTCTGCCTGCGTGACAATACTTCCAAGCTGCGTCAGCTGCTCATTGCGTGCACCTGCTTTCGTATCTCTCAGCTTTGCCTGAGCGCCTGAAATGGCTGCCTGTGCCTGATTGATCTGTTGCTGATAATCGGCTGCCTCCAGCGTGACCAGAACATCGCCTTGCTTGACGACTGCACCTTCTTTTACCTTCACGCTCGCTGCTTTTCCAGATACTTTAGAAACGACTTGGATCTCCTCAGATGCTGCCACCTTACCATTGGCAATGACGCCCGTAGAGGCAGAGGTCACCTTCCACGTCTTCACGACAGGGACATTCTCGCTCGTTTGCGATGCAGAAGATGTCTCGCTACAGCCCGACGCAATAAGCGAAACGGCCGCCATGACTGCAGCGATTGTTTTCCATTGTGCTGTCTTTTTCATGCTTGATTACATCTCCTTCACGTGCACTTTGATCTCGGCGTTCAGTCCGGCCACAAGGTCCAGACCTGCTGTGTCATCTATGGCGATTTTGATCGGGATACGCTGGGTTACCTTGGTGAAGTTCCCGCTCGTATTGGCCGCTGGCATCAATGAAAATGTAGAATTCGTCGCCTTTCCGATCTCCATCAGATGACCGCCCAATTTCTTACCTGGGTAAGCGTCAATCGTAAAATCGACTTTTTGGCCGAGTTTCAACCGTTCGATCTCAGTCTCTTCCAAATTGGCGGAGATGTACAATTTGCTTTCGTCAATCACGAGAGCTACCGATTGCCCTGTCGAAACAATCTCTCCCTCTTTTGCTTGCGTTTTAATCACGGTACCTGTAATAGGAGAACGCAACACGCTGTTTTCCAGCATCGTCGTTGCTACGTTAGTTGTATCTTGCTGCCCTACGATTTGGTCCGCTATAACGGTGTCGCCTTCTTTGACAGCGAGCCCGGTCAGTTTGCCTGTCATTTTTGGCATGACGCGATAAATGTCTCCCGCTATCCGAGCATCTTGTGTGGTCACATAATGCGCACCTTGATACCAATAGTAGTAACCGATTCCTCCACCACCTGCCACGAACAGGAGCAAAATGACATACAAAACCAGTTTTCGCTTCATGGTTTCTCCTCAACTTTCTCGTTCTTCTAGTTTCGCAATCAATGTTTCCATCGACTGAATAATGATGTCTAAATCCTCATCGGAAAATCCATGGAAAATACGCTTGTAAAAGTTCTCTGAGAAAAAATCAACCTTTGCGAACAGCTCGGAAATCTTCGGTGTTTTACGAATCCAGACAACACGCCGGTCATTCTCATCACGTACACGTTCTACGAGCTGTTCTCGTTCCAAACGATCTATGATGCCAGAAACGGTGCTGTACGATAAATCCACGGCTTTGCTTATCTGACCGATCGTTTTCGGATCAGGATGTATTTCTCGAATGACCATTAGCTGAGGGACAGTCACACCATATTGGGACAGTTCTTTTGTGGCCATTGTTCCAAATGTCTTGTTCAACCGTTTTAACAAGTCCCGAATATGCAGTGATTTATTCATAGCGCACTCCTTTCTTAAGTAATATTTCGTGTACGAAATTTATCACATGAAAACTATACGATGTTTTTTTATCCGTGGCAACTATTTCTTTAGGTTAAACTTTAACTAAGTAAGTAAAACGAATTTATGTAGATTAACCCTCATTCAGTTCTTTTTATAAAATAGTTAAGCGATCTATCCTCTGCGGAAAACCGAGAAGCGATCGCTCTAAAATGGATTATTAGTATAAAGGGTATTAAAGAATTGTCTAGGGAACCATTTTTGTCTTACATTTTAAGGTGTAAAAGAAGTGGAAAAAACGAACCAAAACAAGAGCATGGAGCCAATCCAGAGATTAGGTTTATAATCTTCATTTTTGACGATTTTATTAATAATCGAAATGAAATTTATAAAAAACCAAATTGCCAATATGGGATTAAACCAAAAAGCTATAGCACGAATATATTCTTCCAAAATTGTCACCTCACCGTTTTAACTTTATTATAACAATTAGTAAAATCGATACCTCTAGTCATTTTTTAAAAGAATAGAGTGTGTTTTAAATATACACAACAGCCCTCTGACAACTAGTATGCAAGAGGGCTGTACAATATTATTTACTGTCCTTACCAATTTCAAATGAGGTTTTCCATGACCATTTATCCCCGGTACCACTAAATTGATAACCTAGATACTTAAAATTTATGCTTATACCATCCAACGAATATGAATGAACATAAGCAGAAGCAAATTGTCCAGTTCGGCCCTTCTCGGAATCAGGTATCCGGACGACATCATTTAACCACCCCTCATGGATTCCATCATGTCGAGCTAGATCTACGTCAGCTTTTGTACCTAAAGGATTAGAATCATCAAAGTTACTTAAACCAATAGATATACCACCCATCGGATCACCATTTCCATTAAATGGTCTTACCACATATCTGCCATCCCTTGAAACGCCAGTAGTATGATTTTGCCATGTATTTGCTATGGTATCTACGAAGTAAAGCCACGGACGTGCACTCCACTCGAATTCTGTTAAATAGTGGTATTCCAATTCTCTCCCATTTCTAGATTTCCCCATATAAACAGCCATACTTGATCCGTAGAACTTACCATCTCTAACAGCCGAGGGAGTGATTGTTAATTCCTTGCCTGATTGTTGTGCAATTATCTCTAAATCCTTTTGCCTAATTTTATCAACTTCATCGTTATTTTCATCAGTTACAATATGATCGTTTCCTTCTAAATCAGTATATATATGAACGAAATCCTCAATGGTTGTATCTACTTTTACACCACCCAGCCGAATAACGTCTTCTTGTAATCCCTCGGGCATACGGTTAATTTCTTGTTCAGTAAAATGCATAAGTTCTAGAATTCTTCTCCTATCTTTTCGGGATAATTCCTCCGAATATTCAATCCCTTTTACCCGTCCATCATCAAAAACTGTTACCTCAAGATTTTCAATCTTAATGCTCTTAAAACCTATTTCATCAGAATTAAGATTACTTTCGTTCGCACTAATACTTAACGGTAAAAGACATGTTAGGGCAATAATCGTGACAAATGAGATAACTTTTTTCTTGAATGAAAGCATAACATTGACCTCCAATCTAATAGACTACTCCAAGATAATACAATAAATAGAAAATATTGTAAATTTTTCCGTTTAAAAACTCCGTCACGAAGAGAAGAATATTTCCAGACGCAGCGGCTACCACTTTTGCGTTTCCCCGCGAATCCCTTCGGAGCGGACAGTCTCAACCCTCAGCGGGACGGAGCCTGGAGCCTAGACTGGAAATATTCTTCTCCCCACCGCAGCCTCGTACCCAAGACGTAAAAAAACCGACACCCCCTCCTCATCTCTAAGGGACTGTCGGTCCATTCTCATTCAAAATAGATGGAGCATCCGGTGTTTCCTCAGGGGTCGCGCGGCGTACGCTTGGTACATTTCGTGGCTCATGCTCCATTTCTGGAAAAGAGTGAACCGTCACGTACATGCTCCCGTTGCTCGCGATCGCCCGGATCAAGACGGGATAAGCGTATTTGTTTTGAAATACAAAATCGGGGCCGTACCAGCTCACGGTCGCATCCCGGCCTGGAGGTACGTACGCTACGTTTCGGCTGTGAGAATAACGCTGCATAATATGCAAACCTGCCTGATCTACCGCATTGAACAAAGTAGATGATACTTGGCAGATTCCTCCCCCAATGCCTTCCGACAACTCTCCCCTGACAATAATGGGCGCCTGCAAATACCCTTTTTCTTTCGTACGCTGGCCCACTACCTTATTAAAAGAAAAAATTTCTCCTGGCAATACGACGTAATTGTTAATCGCCTGCGAGGCGAGCTTGATGTTGTGTACTCGATTCCAGTTACCTGCATTGAAATAGGTCGCATATTGTCCGATCCTTTTTTTCCTAACCTGACTCATGAGCGCTTTGTCTACCTTTGGGAATACCTCTTTGTAGCTGACATTCATGCTTGCGGCTCCCGCACCGTAGAAATAATCGTAAAAACGCGCGCGAAATGTCAGGTCATCCAACCTTCTTCCCCTGGTTTCTGGAACGATGGCTCCGGCGTTATTAATCGTCGCATTGATGGGCTCAATGTGCGCTTTTTTCGCCAACTCTTCCACCATTCGCGCAAGCTTGCTTTCATCAACCAAAGGAACACCATCAAAGGGAAGAGAATAATCAGCCCGATTGAGAATAGCTACCGTCTTGTTCTCCATCTCTATCTGCAAAAAATTCGTTGGGTCGAGGGGATTTATTAATAGTAGCAGAGCTAACTTCATAGCAAAACCCATCCGGCTGCTCACCTCCATTCTCCAACAACGATCCTCTTCCGTTATTGTAGTATGAGCAGTCGAACGGGTTTCATTCTACGATCTGAATACCATTAGCCCATCTTTGTCAGTCTGCTTACGAGAGCTTGCGAGACAGCCTTTAAACGTTGCTGGTCAACGGCTTCCTGATACGTGGTGTTTAATTGATCACGCAGCTCCTTGGCTGCAACAAGATTGGCTGTGGCCTCTTTAATTTTTTGGGTATATCTTACCTTAATATCCAATAATTCTTCTTCATATTTCTCATCGGTTCCTGGGGTAATCGCGCGTTCGTACATATCAATAACCTCATCCGTATCTTTGCTAGGAAAATACTCATGCGGTGCCGTGCTGTCAAAAATGGCGAGGCTCCTCTCAGGTACAATCACCATATCGAGACTGTGCGGGTCCAAACCACAGTGGTACACTTCTACATCAAAGCCACGTGTTTGGGCTTCCTTCACCAGCTTTTTCAGCATGGTTGACTTGCCAGAGCCTGGTCTGCCCTTGATGAAGTAGCGCTTCTCCAATTGGTCTGTCAGCTTCATGATATGATCGACCGGTCCCTGTGGAGTGGCAGCCCCCAAGTACATGCGCCGAACTTTTGCTCTCTTCTCTAGCTGCTCATCCCCGAAGAATAGCGCAACGACTTCTTCCGTAACGCGATTGGCTTCTTCTCTGTCTAGGTTTTCAATGTAAGGGGCTTCCCACTCATCATGGATGCGCAATGCTTCGCCAAAAGCTTGATAAGCCTCTTCACTCTTGTTAAAAATCTCTTCGTACCAGGCGGCAATCCGGTCTTTGTCATCCACGAGCTGATCAACGTCTACCATCGCCTGCAAATTGACCTGAATTTCAATAACGCCAGGGGAAGCCGGTCTCCACATGCGGGGATAACTTCCGTCCATGATCGCTACTTTATAGCGAGGAAAAATGACACCATCAAACTGTCCGTTCACAAAAGGGGAATGAATCCACTCCACTTCGTCTGTTTTTCGTGCCATTTGATTTCCAATCGACTCAATCAGTGGCGATGTAATTCCTTCCACTGTCCCTGTCAAAATATAAACGCGCTCCAAGCCTTCCAAGACGGAGTCATAAAATGTCTTGTATCCTCGCGCAGTATTCCCTGCGGCATATATGTGGCGCACTTTTGTGGTCATTTCCTTTCCCTCCTGTACTTCTTCTAGCTGCCATTGAATCGATGTATTGTATGCACAAAAGGGAGAATAGGCGTCTGTCTACAACCATAAGAAAACCTCTATCGTGGTTTACTCAAGGATGAGCGACCGCGTTTTAGCGGAATGTTTTCCGTAATATCGAGAAGAAACCCGAAGAAGTTTATACTTTACGATATTATGGAAAAGCCGCTGCAAGCTATTCTTCATAGCTCACAGCGGCTTTTTGGCATTCGGGTATTATTTATTCAAATCCGTCATTTTACCAGTAGACATATAGATAATCCATTCGCAGATGTTCGTAACATGATCGGCAATCCGTTCCAAATATTGCGCAACCAAAAGTAAATGCGTTCCTTGCGAAATGGCCTGACTGTTTTTCGTCATCAATTCAATCAGATCATGGAAAATCGTGGAGTACAGTTTATCGACAATGTCGTCGCGTGCCGCAATCTCTTCTGCCGCTTCTTTATTGCGTGCAATATACGCATTTAAGCAATCGCGCACCATAGCCTTGACGTGATCAGCCATCATCGGAATATCGATGAGGGGTTTCACGTACGGGTCCGCCATCAAGCGTCGTGTCGTCTTGGCAATGGAAACGGCATGATCACCCATTCGCTCCAAATCCGTCACCAGCTTCAACATTGTTCCCAAGCGTCGCAAGTCACCTCCGACTGGCTGCTGCAATGCAATGAGACGGAAGCAATCGCTCTGTATTTCTTGCTCCAACTCATTGATCACAGGATCGCTTGCGATAACTTGTTCAGCCAGTTGGGCATCCCGCTCAACCAGACTCTTAATGGATTTATGAATAGCTTCTTCCACCAATGTGCCCATCGTCATGAGCTTGCGGTGCAGTACATCCTGCTGTTCTTCAAAAGCGTGCCGTGACATTTCCCTCTTCCCCCTTCTAGTGTCTGACATGTCAAATGGTACAAGGCGATTGTATTGTAGAAGTAAAGCTACTATTTTGTTTGTGTAAATGTTTTTTCAGTAGCTTTTTTAGGTAAGGGGAAGCGTAACTGTGAAGGTTGTCCCTCTTCCTTCCTTGCTCTCCACACTGATATGTCCGTGCAAATTTTCCACGAGATGCTTCACAATTGCGAGGCCCAAACCTGTTCCACCTGAATCGCGGCTACGCGCCTTGTCTACGCGATAAAACCGCTCAAAGATACGCGTGAGTTCCTTTTCCGGAATGCCGATCCCGGTATCCATCACTTGAATAGTGATGTTTTCGCTGTCTGCTTCTGTCTTGACGTTGATTTTTCCACCTTCTGGCGTATAGGCAATCGCATTCGTCAACAGATTTAAGATGATCTGCTGCAAGCAATCCTTATCCGTCATCAGCCAAATATCTGGCTTCGGTGAAGGGAGTGTGATCGTCAATTCCTTACGCTGTGCCTGGTCATGCATGATGGCAACTGCCGAACTGATCAAATCCTGCAAGTGAACCTGACTCAGATGCAACGGGATTCGCTTCTGCTCGATTTTGGACAGGTCCAAAATATCGCGGATCATCCGGTAGAGTCGCTCGCTCTCATCTGAGATGATTTGCAGGAAATTGCGACATGTTTCCTCATCTTGCATCGCCCCTTCAAGCAAGGTTTCTGTGAAGCCCTTGATCGAGGTAATCGGCGTGCGTAGCTCATGCGATACGTTTGCCACGAACTCACTACGCATCTTCTCCAGGCGGCGAATGTCTGTGATGTCATGCAGCACCACAACTACACCCCTCGACTCCCCCTTGAAGTTAATATAGGGAGCAAAATTCACGTCGAGGATGCGTTCCTGCGGGTAATAAATGTGTACCTCTTGACGGAACTTCTCGCTTCTGTCGAGGCATCTGTCGATGTATTGGCTGAGCCCAAAGCTCTTGCCTGCCTCGATATGCAGCTTCCCGACGATCTCATGTCCAGCGGTACCCAACAGCTTTTCAACGGCTGGATTGACCAACATGATCCGACGTTGCTCTGAAATGAAGATCACGCCACTCGTCATATTGGTCAGCACACCTGCTAAGCGCTGCTGATTCTCCGAGATTTCGTACATCTGCTGCTCCAGGCTCGATGCCATGAAGTTGATTGCTCCTGCAAGCTGGCCGATCTCATCCTTTGCTTTGATTCTCACACGGCTCTCGTATTGGCGCTGTGTAATGTTGCGGGCTACCCGGGTGATCTCCTCGATCGGACGAATAATGGAAAAGGAAATGCGGGAAACGACAATCGATCCGACTACCAAAGTAACCAATAAACCGGTGAGCAAGCTGTACCACATTTTGTGAATCGTATCGGTAATATCTTTCATCGACATCGCTGAACGAACAACACCGAATATTTCGTTGTTCAGTTCAACAGGAACTGCAACGTACATCATGTCATAGCCGAGCGTCTCACTGAAACGGCGGGAAATCCCTGTTTCTCCTTGTAACGCTGCCTTCATCTCCGGTCGGTCATGGTGGTTTTCCATCTCTTCCGGGTGGGAGGAGTTGTCGTACATCACCTGACCATCCTTGTCGATAATGGTAATCCGTACTTCATCCGTTGGCGCTACTTGTGTGACCCGATCCGCTAACGTCGCCTTATCGGTAAAGACGTTTGGGAAACGGACCGCCTGAGAGATGAGCTTCGACTCGCGGGACAATAGCTCATTCAGTGATTGGAGGTAGGAATTCTCCAGCACTTTGGCAAAATACATCCCCATCACCAATAGTACGAGGGAGATTAAACCCAAAATAGTCAAAGTGAGTTTGATTCGAAAGCGAGTCAAGGTAAATCCTCCGTTATCCTTCCAGTTTGTATCCTAATCCGCGAACTGTTTTGATGTATTTCGGGTTCTTGGTGTCATCCTCAAGCTTTTCACGCAAATGGCTGACATGCACGTCCACAATTCGAGAATCCCCGATGAAATCGTAGTTCCAAACAGCATTCAGCAATTGATCGCGCGTCAGTACACGTCCTTGGTGGCTCGCTAAATAGTTAAGCAGCTCGAATTCCTTTGGCGTCAGCTCAACCTTCACGTCTTTACAAAACACCTCGTACTTCTCCGGGTAGATACGAATATCCCCAAATTGGAGCAACACCTCTTGAGGCGCTGTAGTCGCTTCTGGCGTGTTCTGAAACCGCCGCAGAATGGCTTTCACGCGGGCAATAACTTCTCTCGGGCTAAATGGCTTTGTCAAATAATCATCGGCACCAAGCTCAAGTCCCAAAATCTTGTCGAGCTCATCATCTTTCGCTGTAAGCATCAAGATCGGTGTATTATTGCGTTCTTGGCGCAAGGTTTTGCATACATCCATTCCATCCATCTTGGGAAGCATCAAATCAAGAATGATAAAATCAGGCTGCTCGCTCTTAACCATTTCCAAGGCCTGTTTACCGTCAAAAGCAGTTACGACCTGAAAACCTGATTTTTCAAGATTAAATTGCAATAGCTTTACAATAGAAGCTTCGTCATCCACTACCAACACTTTGATCATCTGTCTGTTTCCCCCTAGCGTTGCAATGCTTGCGCTCGATTTTCTTACCTACGTCCCCTGAAAAATGCTTCTCTCTACAATACTCAGTCTGCCAATGCTCATTGCGGAAAACAAGTAATTTTTTTGTAAAGACATGCTGATGGGTACATAGAACTTACTTGCTTCGCAATAGTATTCCTCTTTTAGGTAAAGGTATCTCCTTTAAAAATCCTTGCTGTCTTCCATCGGTAGTGGTCGGGAGAAGCCCTGCCACATGTTTTCCAGTCGCCTGTATCCTCTCTGCGTTCGGGCGGTCTCCTTCCAAACATGTGACAGTGCTTCCGTACAGCTAAGGATGATTTACGCTTTTTTCCTTGAGCACCTAAAAAAAGCTACGTAGAAGAAGCGAATTTCCAGTCCAAGCGCCTCTGGAGCCCATCTCAGCGTAGGAAAAAATGGCGGGGAATTTCAGCTTCACTTATGAATGACATCCTCGAAACTTCTACGTTTGAAGCGCTCCCGCCATTTATTCCGGAGCGGCCAGTCATACCCCTTGCAGGGCGGAGGCCGAAGCGCAGACTGGAAATTCGCTTCTTCCATCACCACAGCAACTTTAATAAAAAAGACGCCTTCCCATAGAAAGGCGTCTTACATGTCTTGATCTTATTTCAAAACAGCCATTACGCTGCGTACGGAGTCAGCAGACTTGTCGAGAGCTGCTTTCTCTTCGTCAGTCAGATCCAATTCGATCACTTTCTCGATCCCGTTTGCGCCGAGCAGAGTCGGTACTCCCAGGTAGAGATCGTTGTAGCCGTACTCTCCTTGCAGAAGAGCGATGGATGGCAGAATGCGTTTTTTGTCCTTGATGATGGCCTCAGCCATTTGTACCAAGGAAGCCGCAGGTGCATAGTAAGCGGAACCGTTCCCCAAAAGGTTTACGATCTCGCCTCCGCCCTTGCGGGTACGCTCTACGATCGCATCCAGACGGTCTTTCGGGATTAATTTTTCCAATGGGATACCACCAGCATAAGAGTAGCGAACCAATGGAACCATGTCATCACCGTGACCACCCAGAACAAAGCCCGTTACGTCTTCTACCGATACGTTCAACTCCATAGCCACGAAGGTACGGAAACGAGCCGTATCCAGAACACCGGATTGACCGATTACGCGCTCTTTAGGGAAGCCGGACGTTTTGAAGAAGGTGTACGTCATCGCGTCAACTGGGTTAGACAGTACGAGCACGATAGAGTTAGGTGCATATGTTTTTACTTGCTCTGCAACAGATTTCATAATGCCAGCATTGGTGTTCACCAAATCATCGCGGGACATACCAGGCTTGCGGGCAATACCTGCTGTGATGATGACGAGATCAGCATCTTTGATGTCTTCATAGTTGGCAGTACCTGTGATGCTTGCATCAAAGCCTAATACTGGCGAGGATTCCATCATGTCGAGCGCTTTACCTTTTGTTGGGTTTTCCAGTTGCGGAATGTCAACCAATACGATGTCGCCCAGTTCTTTTTGCCCCAAAATGAATGCAGTTGTTGCACCAGTGAAGCCACTACCGATAACAGCGATTTTTTTACGGTTGAATGCCATGAACTATTCCCCTCCAAAAATGTAAGTGTAAAAATTTGTACCCAAATCTATCTTACATGTTTTGAATCAGAGCGTCAGCAAACTCGGAGCATTTCAGTTCTTGTGCGCCTTCCATCAGACGAGCGAAATCGTATGTTACTGTTTTCGCGGAGATGGTTTTTTCCATGGAGTTGATGATCAGGTCAGCAGCTTCGTTCCAGCCCAGGTGACGCAGCATCATTTCTCCGGACAGGATCACGGAGGATGGGTTTACTTTGTCCAGACCAGCGTATTTCGGAGCTGTACCATGAGTTGCTTCGAAGATCGCATGACCAGTCAGGTAGTTGATGTTTGCACCTGGAGCGATACCGATACCGCCTACTTGTGCAGCCAGTGCGTCAGATACATAGTCACCGTTCAGGTTGAGTGTTGCTACTACATCGTACTCAGCTGGACGAGTCAGGATTTGTTGCAGGAACGCGTCAGCGATAACATCTTTCACGATGATTTTGCCAGCTGCTTCTGCTTCTTTTTGTGCTTTGTCAGCGTCGCCGCCTTCAGCTTTGATACGATCGTATTGTGCCCAAGTGAACACTTTGTCGCCGTATTCTGCTTCAGCCAGTGCATAACCCCAGCTTTTGAACGCACCTTCCGTGAACTTCATGATGTTACCTTTGTGTACGAGGGTAACGGATTTGCGCTTGTTGTCGATTGCATAATCGATTGCTGCACGAACCAGACGCTCTGTACCATCTTTGGAAACAGGCTTGATACCGATACCAGAAGTTTCTGGGAAGCGAATTTTCTTCACGCCCATTTCGTTTTGCAGGAAGTCGATTACTTTTTTCACTTCTGGAGTACCTTCAGCCCACTCTACGCCAGCGTAGATGTCTTCAGTGTTCTCGCGGAAGATTACCATGTCAGTCAATTCAGGATGTTTCACTGGGGATGGAACGCCATCGAAGTATTGAACAGGACGTACGCAAGCATACAGATCCAGCTCTTGACGCAGTGCTACGTTGATAGAACGGATACCGCCGCCTACTGGTGTAGTCAAAGGACCTTTGATTGCGATCAGGTATTCACGAACAGCAGTCAGCGTATCTTCTGGCAGCCACTCGCTGTATTGGTTGAAGGATTTTTCACCTGCGAATACTTCGAACCAAGCGATTTTCTTCTCGCCTTTGTAAGCTTTTTCTACAGCTGCATCCAAAACGCGAACAGAAGCTTTCCAGATATCAGGGCCAGTACCGTCACCCTCGATGAAAGGAATGACCGGATTGTTTGGAACTACCAGTTTACCGTTATCCACAGTAATTTTTTCGCCTACAGTTGGTTGCGTCAGGTTTTTAAACACAAAAAATCCCTCCAGTGTTATATATATTTGGTGATTATGAATATTTCCAGACGTAGGAGAACTACCACCCACTTGTGGTAGTTCTCAAGCTTGCGCTCAGGAGCGATCAGCCTGGCTGACGACCTGCCCTCCACGCTCGAAAATAGCGAGTTCTTAGCGGCGGTCAATTGGAACGTAGTGTTGGTTGACCGGGCCGGTGTAATCCGCGCGAGGACGGATCAGGCGATTATTTTCATACTGTTCCATGATGTGAGCCGTCCAACCGGACATACGGCTGATGGCAAAGATCGGTGTGAACAGGTCTGTTTCGAGACCGAGTGAAATGTAAACAGATGCGGAGTAGAAGTCAACGTTTGGTTTCAAGCCTTTTTCGCCGGAAATCATTTCATCAATCTTCACAGACATCTCAAACAGCTCAGGACGACCGATTTGCGCGGTCAGTGCTTTGGACATTTCTTTCAGCCATTTCGCACGTGGGTCACCATCTTTGTATACACGGTGTCCGAAGCCCATGATTTTTTCCTTGTTATCCAGCTTGGTGCGGATATAGGACTCTACATTAGCCATGCCGCCGATTTCGTTCAGCATTTTCGCTACTGCTTCATTAGCGCCGCCATGCAGAGGGCCTTTGAGTGTACCGATTGCAGACACGATACCGGAATAAATGTCAGTCAGAGTAGCAACAGTTACGCGAGCAGAGAATGTAGATGCATTAAACTCATGGTCAGCATGCAGGATCAGAGCAACGTCAAACGCTTTTACTGCTGTTTCTGTTGGCTCTTGGCCTGTAAGCATGTAGAGGAAGTTTTGTGCAATCGTGAAATCTGCACGTGGAGCTACTGGCTCCAGACCTTTACGCATACGCTCATAAGCAGCGATCAAGGTAGGAGTTTGTGCCATCAGACGGATAGATTTCCGATAGTTGGCTTCAGGAGTCATATCTTGCGCTTCTGTGTCGTAGAGCGCTAGCGAAGAGACAGCTGTGCGCAACGCCGCCATTGGATGTACGCCTTTAGGATAGTGGCGAATGCTTTCCAGCACTTCTTGGGCCACTGCTGCATTTTCACCCAATTGTTTTTTCAAAGCGTCTAGCTGATCACGCTTCGGTAACGCTCCATGCCAGAGCAAATATACAACCTCTTCAAAAGTTGCATGTTCTGCCAGCTCATCGATGTTGATCCCGCCATAGCAAAGAACTCCATCGACGATCGAACAGATGGATGATTGAGCGGCAACAACGCCTTCAAGTCCACGAGTAGTTGTCATAGAACTCCCTCTCCTTTTCCACTCAAGTAGTAGTGCTTATCCAGTCTTCGCTTGTCCGCCATGACTGATAAACGACCTGATCAGGTTCAAAAAAGACGATTTTTTGAACATCCTATCTATGAAATTGTAAGCAGCGGTTTCTTTCATCCACCACTCTTGACAGGGAATGTATCCACGCAAATCCTCACAAGGTCGTACATGAAAATGACGCTCGTGTAAGGGGAGAGGCGAGAGAAAAGAATCCACTAAGACGACCCAATTATAAAAGATTATTGCGATTTTGTGAATAAGGTTGGCGAAAAAATGTTTCGAAGGGTGAAACGGAGTTTTGTTTTTTCGCGATTCTTGCTCCACCTATCGGGCATGCTGCATAATAGAAACATCAGTATTTTGTTCGCACCTTCGCGGCGGAAAGGAGAAATCGTTTGAATCAGGAAAACTGGGTAGAGCGCCTCTTTCAAATCATTCGCTTGTTATGGGTTTGCCTGCTTGTCTATGTAGGGATTTGGGTATTCCAACACGCAACACCCTTACTGTACCCATTTATAATCGCTTTAGTCATTGCGCTCATCATCAATAAACCAGTTACGTTCATGACGAGAAAGTTCAGGATTCCACGCTGGCTTTCGGTCATTATCGCGCTCTTGGTTTTGATGCTGCTCGCTGGTGGAGTGGTCACACTGATTATCACGGAAACGGTCGTGGAAATCGGAGAGCTGGCCAAACGCTTGCCAGTCGTTGCACAGGAGCTGGCCCATTATTTGCAAAATACGATTTCTCAAGACTTCTTGATGGGCATTTACAATCAGATTCAGTGGTTTTATGATCAGCTCGATCCAAGTTATAAGGATAAGCTTACCAGTACGGTAGGCAGTGCGATCTCGACCATCACGAATGTCGGGCAGGACTTGATCGTCAAATTCCTGGATGGATTGAAAAATCTGCTTGTCTCACTCCCGAATATGGCAACAGTTTCCGTCATTTCCATCATGGGTGCGTTCTTTATCTCCAAAGATTTTGCTGTTTGGGAAGCGCGGGCTCGTCGTCTTTTGCCAAAAGGAGTAAACAGTCGTCTCGATCAGATTTTTATCGATTTGCGCAATGCCTTGTTCGGGTTCGTCAAGGCGCAGTTGACTCTCATCTCCTTAACCGCCGCCATCGTGATTATTGGTCTGTTGTTCATGCGTGTCGAATACGCAATAACGATTGGCTTGATCACGGGCTTGGTCGATCTCTTGCCTTATCTTGGGACAGGGACGGTCTTTGTTCCTTGGATCATCTACATGTTTTTCAAAGGCAATTACACGATGGTCATCGGCTTATCCATTTTGTACGGGGTCGTATTGATTTTCCGTCAAATTATCGAGCCAAAAGTCGTTGCGGAAAACGTCGGTCTCGACCCTCTCCTCACGCTAGTCGCGCTGTTTGTTGGCCTCCAATTGTTCGGATTCCTGGGCTTGATCATCGGACCTGTTTCACTTGTCATGATCAATGCTTTGGTAAAAGCCAACGTCTTCGTCGATGTATGGGGCTACATCCGTGGAAAGAAAACCTGACCCAACGTAAAAAGAACCGCTTGCGAGCAGCTTGTCACACAGCTCGAAGCGGTTCTTTTTTTATAGGGAATATCTGTACTGTATTAGCGGCGGAAAAACAATTGAACACGACCAGACGAGATGAGATTCCACAGCCAGCGCTTCAACAGATGACGAATAATCATCCGTGTGTACGGAATGAGGAAGACCAGTCCAATCACATCCGTGACGAATCCAGGCAACAAGAGCAAAATGCCACCGATCAAAATCAAAACACCATCGATAAGTGAATCCGTAGGCATTTGCCCACGCGACAACTGGTGTTGGACCATCCGGAATACTTGCATCCCCTGCTGTCTTGCGAGCCAAGCCCCCAATATCCCCGTGAGAATGACGAGCACGACTGTATTCCAACCACCGATCCACGATCCAATGGTAATAAGCCCCCAAAGCTCTAATCCAAACGCAACGACAAATAGAATGGCAAAAAAGCGGAACATGCTTATTCCCCTCCTTTATGCTGGGAGTCCAACCAAACATAGATGTCAGGCTCGGCTCGTGACAAGCGAATCGGCCTCAAAGCTGTGTTGGTAAATACATGCATCGTCTCTCCTGAGACCAACGGCTGTTGGTCAGGCAATCTAACAATCTCGTATGCAAAAGTGAGACGGACAGGACTGAGCTCTTTTACTCTCGTCCGTATTTCTACCTCATCGTCATAGCGGGCGGGCTGTTTGTAAGAGATGTTCGCATCCGTGACAGGCAGAAGTACGCCTTTTTCCTCCAGCTCACGATAGGTGATCCCCGCATGGCGAATCAATTCTGTTCGTCCTACTTCAAACCAGTTCAAGTAATTCGTATGGTAGACCACACCCATCTGATCGGTTTCGCCATAGCGGACACGCAATCGATGGGAATGAATAATGGGAGTCATATTGGATCGCTCCTTTCTCTATAGGATGATTGTACCATACAAGGACAAGAAAATACGTTGCTGTTGTGGTGGGGAGGAAACAGGAGAAAACGCTCAGCTTCTAGGGCCACCCCCTGAGGGATTGACTGCCCGACTCCATGCAAAAAGCGAAACCGCGTCCAAAGTAGTCCATTCACCGAAGTAATTTCAGAGGTGGACGCTTAAGGGCGTGTTTCGCTTTTTGCATTCCGTCTCGGTCGGCGTCCCTAAGATCTTCGCTGTTTTCTCCTGTTTCCTCTACGATCTTTCCGTGTGATCCGATTTTTTAAAAGATGGAAGAACATAATTAGTTCCGGCAGAGAAGAATATTTCCAGACGTAGCGACTTGTGAGTCCTACCGAGTGTGAGAAGGGATTCGCGGGCAAAAGAAACGCAACCGTGCCCATGCGACGTAGCGGCTACCACTTTTGCGTTTCCCCGCGAATCCCTTCGGAGCGGGCAGTCTCAGCCCCCAGCAGGACGGAGCCTGGAGCCTAGACTGGAAATATTCTTCTCTCCACTACAGCCGCATACAACAAAACAGGGGCAGACTGCTTCCTCCAGTCTCCCCCTGTCTTTATTTATTTGGATCACTTAACGAATCGGGCAAGCTCCGCCTTCGCAAGATTCAGCCGTGGACAGATCAGCCTCGCCGCCGGTTTCATACTGCTGCAGAATCGCAGGATCAAATGGCTTCATGGACTGCTTCAATGCCTCGTACTGTTCTTTGGTGCACTCTTCATATGGAGCCAATTGGTAGTTTCCGCCATCCAATTGCAAGAAAGATACACCTACGAAATTATCCCAGTTATCGTAAACGATGTCTTCTACTTCTACCCACTCTTCCTTGCGTACTGTAATGGTGTTAGAAGAGTTGTGCTCGGTATATTCTTTTTGGAAACGGAAGTACGTATCGAATTGGCGTTTTGCACTTACTTCGTTCTTCGTTTCTTCTGCGCCCGATGCTACAGGGAAATCGATCACGAGTGTACGTGCATTTGCCATGCGCTCTTCATATGTTTCGCCTGGTGTTCCTACCTCTGGGTTGACTGTCCAGCCGAGAGTTTGTACCGCTTTTGCCAATGGATCCTCAGCATTGATGCGAATGCGGCGGATGTAGTACGGCGAATGGGACCAGTGCAGACCGCTGGAGACACCACCAGCAACCTGAGACAGCGTGCCTTCCGGCTTCACTGTCGTTACCAGGAGTGGAGAGTTCACACGCAGCTCATACGCATAACGGTTCGCCTCGTCACGAGCAGCATCGCCCAGCTTGCGCAGCAGTTCGAGCTCTTGCTCTTCTGTATAGCCAAGGGATGCCAGCGCATCCTTCACACCCGTAAGGGAAGTTCCGAGCAAACGGTCACGCTGTTGAACGGTATCCCAATGCGGCAGTTCCAGCGTAACCAGCGTCATGCGAAGACCGGCACGAGCAGATTTGCGTTGTGCTTCCAGCAAGCCATCGAGATCCAGATACTTGGAGCCATCCTCGCGATCCTTCACGAATTCAACCAGATTGACTGTCGTCAGGTTGCAGACGCCATAAGAATCGAGCAGGATTTCTGCACAAGGGTTCAAGCCCTCTGCATTTGGACGACGACGGTTCGCTTCTTCCAGGTTGATGAAGCCTGGCTCGCCTTCCAATTGCATCAAAGTGAACACGAGGTTCAAGAATGGCTTGGTCGGTTGTTTAGTAAAAGCGATGGAGTTATTGGACATGCGGCGGTGATCCAGACCGAAGCGTCCGTCTCCTACTTTTTGAATGCTGTCAAACCAAACAGGCTTGTGCTCACCCAACAGCTCGCCCACACGACGGTGGTGGTTCAACTGATCCTCTGTCCAGAAGCCGTTGATGCCGTATTTCGCCAGCATGCACTCGTAATCATCGTGATCGAACAGGAAAATTTCCGCTGTACGGCGCACGCCACCTACTACGACGTTTGCTCCGATGAGATTTCCAATGTCGAGAATATGTATCGGACGGATTTTACCGTATCCTTTTTCATCACTCTCGATCGCTGCCAAGTGCTGGTCGATTTGGTTTTTCAACACTTTATCGATTCCTTCAAACATTTCACGAAGCGGCTCATGACCACTAGCAGTACCGCCAAAACGCTTCAGTCGCTCGCCTTTTGGACGTACGCTGTTATAAGAGATTTTCACAGTGTGAATGTGTTCGTAAGTGGAATCTGTCAAAATTTGCAGGTAGAGACGGAGGGATTCTACCCAGCCTTCTTTACTGTCTCCTACATAAATCTTGGCAAAGCCGTTATCCAGTACATTCAGCTCAGAACGCTCCAGGCGTTGATGCTTTGGCAGCGGTCTGTATTCAGAAGAAAGCAGCGAAACATTCGTGCGAATCGGGCCCAGTCCAGCAGCCATTTCCTTCGTGCATTTAAAGCCTACGCCAGTTCCTACCAACAGAAGGTAGAACAAATCTCCTAAGTCATCCCAAGACTTGATGTTCAGGAAAGAGCAGTTGAAGTTCGCCAACGGATACAAATCCGCTACGCCGTTGTCTGCACCGCCAACCCACAAGGTACGGCCAGACAAAAACTGGCGAAGGTTGAACATGTTGTCAAACAAGCCTTCTGCCTCTTTTTCCATTGCGCGAGAATCGGCGTACATTCCGATTTTGTTCAAATGCTGATAAGCCAGCTTAATATTGTAATCCACCGAGCGGCGGCAAGTTTCTTTCCACGTTTCCCGTCTTCCTTTTTCCGGTACAAAACGAGAATAAGTACGGTAGTAAACAAATTGTCCCAGAGGACTCATATGGATCGGAAAATCAGGATATTGATCTAAGAATTCATCCCGCAAAAATTGAGTTCGGGATACGGTTTCGGTCGCCAGCATATCGTTCCTCCTTCGAATCTTTCCTCTCTAGTTAACTATCTTTATCTGTAAAACTCAATAGTTTTACCTATATATTGTGCGAAATAATTTTCGACAATACTAGATGTTGTGTTTGCTCTAAAAAAACACTTGACACAAAATCCCGAACATTGGACGTACAAAAGGGCAGTTCTATGTTCAGCCTTTTCCTGGCAACAAGCGCTATAACATCCATTCTGTCATGATTTGGAAACTCCGAACGTATGGATTTCATCCGTCCTGACACAAAGCCACCGACCGATTTTAACAGATTCCCACTTGCTTTGCACCACCTAATAATCACCGTTATCTGGTAAAACTTATCAGGCAGTTCGTCGGCTAATCCTTTTTATACCAAGCCAAAAAAGGGTGACGCTTGGTCACCCTTCAGAGGCATTCTTCATTAAATATGAGTAGTATTACCTACAGAATCCGGGCATGTCCTGAGTAAATATGCCCACGCTCAGAATCCACTGTTACGATTTGCCCGTCCTTCAATACATCCGTAGCAAATTGCACCCCTACGATGACTGGAACGCCGAGATTCAGGCCTACGATGGCTGCGTGAGAGGTAAGCCCGCCCTCTTCGCAAATCACCGCTCCAGCCTTGCCAAACGCTTCAATCATATCGGAGTCGGTACCGATGGTTACCAGGATCGCCCCTTCTTCTACCTTAGCCAGCGCCTCTTCGGCGGATCTGGCAATCACTACCTTGTTTGTGACAACTTTACGGCCGATTCCCTGTCCTTTTGCTACCACATCGCCAATGACGTGGATTTTCATCAGGTTCGTTGTCCCAACTTCACGCACAGGCACGCCTGCTGTGATCACAACGAGATCGCCATGACGAACGAAGCCTGCATCGAGCGCCTCCTGAACAGACATCTCCAGCATTTCGTCGGTTGTATTCGCCATTTCGCCCTTCACCGGATACACGCCATTTACGAGTGCAAGACGGCGAATAATCGCTTCATGTGGCGTTACAGCCACGATTGGTGCTTTTGGACGGAACTTTGATACCATGCGAGCAGTGTGTCCGCTTTCGGTCGCCGTAATGATTGCCGCTGCGTCCAGATCCAGTGCTGCATTGGATACAGCTTGGCTGATGGCGTCGGTAATCGTCACTTGTTTGAGCTGTGCTTGTGCGTACAAGATCTCGCGATAATTCAGCTCCTGCTCTGCACGTACAGCAATGCGCACCATGGTTTCAACAGACTCAACCGGGTATTTACCGGCAGCCGTCTCTCCGGAGAGCATGATCGCGTCTGTACCATCGAAAATGGCATTCGCAACGTCACTCGCTTCCGCACGTGTCGGGCGCGGGTTGCGCTGCATAGAATCGAGCATTTGTGTCGCCGTAATGACAGGCTTCGCGAGTTCGTTACACTTCTTGATCAGCTTCTTCTGGACAAGTGGTACTTCTTCTGCCGGAATCTCTACGCCCAAATCACCACGCGCAACCATGATTCCATCTGTTACTACCAGAATTTCGTCTACGTTATCGACACCTTCCTGGTTTTCGATTTTCGCGATAATATCGATACGCACGTTATGGCGCTCCAGGATTTGGCGAATCTCCAAGATATCCGATGCTTTTCGGACGAAGGAAGCCGCAATGAAATCAACTCCTTGTTCAATACCGAATTCGATATCCTGTGCATCTTTTTCTGTAATACCAGGCAAGTTGATTTTGACGCCTGGAACATTGACGCCTTTTTTGCTCTTCAGTGTTCCACCGTTTTTGATCAAGCAGACGATTTCGGTGTCACTCACTTCCTGTACAGTCAACCCGATCAAACCGTCGTCGATCAAGATCGTATCACCGATATTTACATCACGAGGCAATTCCGGATACGTAATGGAGACGCGCTCCGCAGTTCCTGCTACTTCCTCAGTGGTGAGGATCAGCGTATTTCCTTCTACGAGCTCGACTGCATCTACTGCGAGCGTACCCGTGCGGATTTCAGGACCTTTTGTATCCAGCAGGATTGCAACAGGTTTCCCGGTTTCTTTTGACGCCTGACGAATGTTTACAATTCGCGCCGCATGCTCCTCATGGGAACCGTGCGAGAAATTCAAACGGGCTACGTTCATTCCGGATTCAATCAATTTTTTCAGTGTTTCAACCGATTCACTCGCCGGTCCAATGGTACACACGATTTTTGCTTTCCTTAACATAGGATGTAAGCCTCCTCTACACTCGTAAAAACTGTCAGTTTTATATAGATAGCGTGCGCGCCAATTGATAAATGGATAAATCCAATTGATGCTTTTTCGCCAATGCTTCTTGAAAATCAACATCAACGATCTGGTTGTTCTGAATCCCAACCATTCGGTCCTGCTTGCCCTCCAGCAACAAATCGACAGCTGCTGCACCCATTCGGCTCGCCAGCATTCGGTCCATCGCAGTAGGGGAACCACCGCGCTGAATATGCCCAAGTACCGTTACCCGAGTCTCCCAGCCTGTTTCTTTCGTGATCGCTTCGGCATAAGAAGCTGCACTTCCTACCCCTTCCGCCACAATAATAATGGAATGCTTTTTGCCACGGCGTTGTCCAGCATGCAGACGCTCAATAATGTCGTCCATCTCCTGCGACGCTTCCGGGATAATAATGGACTCGGCACCGGCTGCAAGCCCTGCCCACAATGCCAGATCGCCAGCATCTCGTCCCATCACTTCAATAATGTACGTGCGTTCATGCGAGGTGGCCGTATCGCGAATTTTATCGATCGCTTCCACAACGGTATTCAATGCGGTATCAAACCCGATCGTGAAATCGGTGCACGGAATATCATTATCAATCGTACCCGGTACGCCAATGGTCGGGAAGCCTCTCTCGGTCAGCTTCTGAGCACCGCGAAACGACCCGTCTCCCCCAATCACGATCAAACCTTCAATTCCATGAGCACGTAATTGGTCCACTGCTTTTTGCTGTCCGGCTTCCGTCTTGAACGCTTCACTGCGAGCGGAGTAGAGAATGGTTCCTCCCCGTTGGATAATATCCCCAACAGAGCCAAGAGACATCTCCTTGATATCTCCCCTCATCAGCCCTTCGTATCCGTGGTAAACCCCAAACATTTGTACCTCGTGAAAATGAGCACGACGTACAGCCGCCCGGACTGCGGCATTCATTCCAGGAGAATCTCCACCGCTAGTGAGAACTGCAAGTTTTCGCATGGAATCCACCTCTCCAATCATATCGTCTTTAGCATGTCATTTAACGGAAACAGTATGTACCATACCTTGTATGAAACATGCTGTATCACTCAATTCCTCATATCTGTTATACACTCGAAAGATATGTGCCATACTTTTTGAAAGCTCTGATAACTCTTTCATTCGACTTCGATTGTAGCAGATTTCCCTCGGAGAAAAAAGAAAAAAACGCCCCCTGTTTCTTACAGGGTGGCGAATTCTCCAATCTGTTTAAACTTCTCGTAACGGTCCTGTATCAATTCATCTGGAGTTAAACGGCCCAACTGTTCTAGTTGTTCCGCGATGACCGCCTTGACCATCCCTGCCTGCGCGATCAAATCACGATGGGCTCCTCCGAATGGTTCATCAATAATTCCGTCAATGACTCCTAATTCCAATAAATCAGGAGCCGTGATTTTCATCGTCTCCGCTGCACGCATACCCAAGCTGGAATCTCTCCAGAGAATCGCAGCTGCACTCTCCGGTGCAATCACGGAGTAATAGGAATTCTCCAACATATAGATGCGGTTGCCTACGCTGATCGCCAAGGCCCCACCGCTTCCACCTTCCCCGATGACGATACAAATAATCGGCACGCCAAATGTCGCCATTTCACGCAGATTGCGGGCAATCGCTTCGCTCTGGCCGCGCTCTTCTGCCGCTTTTCCAGGATAAGCACCTGATGTATTGATAAAGCAAATAATCGGGCGACCGAACTTGTCCGCCTGCTGCATAATGCGCAATGCCTTCCGGTAGCCTTCTGGGTGAGCCATCCCAAAATTGCGCTTGATGTTGTCTTTTGTGTCTTTCCCTTTTTGGTGACCGATGACCGTAACCGGACGTCCATCCAGCTTGGCAATTCCACCTACGATGGAATGGTCGTCTCCAAACAAACGGTCTCCATGAACCTCGATAAAATCAGTAAAAAGAAGTTGTATATAGTCCAAAGTTGTTGGCCGTTCCGGATGACGGGCCAGCTGTACACGTTGCCACGGAGTCAAATTGCCGTAAATTTGCTCAGCAAGCTCTTTTGATTTTTGTTCGAGACGCTGTACTTCGTCAGAGAAATCAATTCCCTTTTCCTCAGTAAAACGGCGCAATTCCTTAATCTTATCTTGTAATTCTACTAATGGCTTTTCAAAGGAGAGCTCGCCTGCCATGTTTCTACTCCTTCCCGAGACGTGTGCATCTCTACCAGTTTGGACAGTGTATTTCGCATGTCCTTACGGTGTACCACCATATCGAGCTGCCCATTTTTTAACAAGAATTCCGCTGTTTGGAAGTCTTTTGGCAACTCCTGACGGATCGTTTGCTCAATGACTCGACGCCCAGCAAAACCGATCATAGCTCCTGGTTCTGCGATATTGTAATCTCCCAACGAAGAAAAGCTGGCTGATACCCCACCATATGTAGGATTTGTCATGACCGAGACAAAGAGTAAGCGTTCGCGATCCAAGCGAGACAGCGCTGCGCTGGTTTTCGCCATTTGCATCAGGCTCAATACACCTTCTTGCATGCGTGCTCCACCAGATGCACTGAACAGAATGAAAGGCAAACGCCGTTCGATCGCTTGCTCAATTGCACGCGTGATTTTTTCCCCGACGACCGATCCCATACTCGCCATACGGAAACGAGAATCCATGACCCCAATCACGATGCGATTTCCACCCAGAACACCTTCGCCTGTAATGATCGCCTCGTTCAAATTGGTTTTGGCCATATCTTGCTCCAGCTTTTCCAAATAGCCAGGAAAACCGAGTGGATTGGCTGTAATCAAATTGGCATCAAATTCTTCTGTCAGAACCCCATCATCCAGAAGCGCTTGCAGACGCTCCGGAGCGGACATGGAGTAGTGGAACTGGCAGCCTTTGCAGACACGCAAGTTCTTCTCCAAATCCTTTGAGTAGTGAATCGTCCCACAATGTGGGCATTTATTCATCAATCCCTCAGGGACTTCCTTTTCTTTCGTACCCGCTTCCTTGCTAGTGTCGGTGGAAGCAGGGACACGTGCTAGTGTCTCTGAAGGAACTGTAGCGAATTTGCGCTTTTTCCCAAAAAGATCTTTAAGCACAGGTAAACCCACCTTTCTCTTCAGTGAAGGATCGTGCCGAGTACATCCCGGACTTCGTTTAGTTCGCTCTCCGGCACAAGAATCTCGTACTGTTTCGAGACCTTACCTTCGCGAACCTTTACCAAAAACCCTTCATCTGTCAAACGTTGCTGTATCCGTTCTGCAATTCTAGCGCTAGGAGCGATGTAGATGACCGTCCACATGCTGGCTTCCTCCTCAATCGTCCAATACAGGTCTGCATCATCATATCACAGCGCCAGCGCCCCTCGCAAATTGGGGGAAATCTATAGCTTGCTGTTTTCCAAATGCTTCTTCATTCTCTCTAGTGCCACGTTCACATCGCCTTCGCGAATGGCTTCCATAATCTGTCGATGCTCTACGAGTGCTGCACTCGCTCTGCCTTCACGCGACAGTGATTCAATACGGATACTGTTGCTGTACTCAACCAAAGGCGTCCAGATGCGATGCAGAATCGAGTTGCGGCTGGAGCGACATATGACGCGATGAAACTGATAGTCTTCCTCCGCAGGTACCTCGCCTCTTGCTACTCTTTCCTCTGCAATGGCCAGGATGCGTTCCATTTCATCAAAATGCTTGTCAGTCGCCCGTCTACAGGCTAAGCGGACAGCATCCAGCTCTAGCATTCGGCGCATTTCGATCAAGTCCTTCTTGGTTTTGGTATCCCGTAGGATAAAAAATCCAAGAATATCGATCAGCCGATTGTGTCGGTAATGCTTGAGAAAGGTGCCCTCCCCGCGACGCGTCTCAATGAGTCCGAGCAACTCCAGAGCCCGAAGAGCCTCGCGTACAGAGGAACGACCTGCTCCCAGTTGCTCGGACAGCTCTCTCTCAGACGGCAGCTTGTCCCCGGGCCGCAAGTTTTGCTCCTGAATGATTTCATGAAGTTGCAGGAGAATTCCTTCGTAAACCTTTCGATCTTGAGAAGAGTCGAGCACGATTATCCTCCTTACTCGTACCTTCAACGAGGAGCACCCTCCACGTTTGTAAAAAGTCTACGTTTTTTCGCGGAGGGTGTCGTTGGTGCCTCGATAAAGAGTATTTTACGCTTCTTGGTAAGAGATAGCAGTCAATTTCGTCGTTTTTTGTTTTACTTCTTCCGGATCAACTGTGATGCGAGCAACACCCGTTTCCATCGCTGCTTTTGCTACTGCCGCAGCTACGTTTGGCGCTACACGTGGATCGAATGCGGAAGGGATCACTTTATCCGCAGTAAGCTCTTCTGGCGTGATCAGGTCTGCGATTGCATATACAGCAGCCAGTTTCATTTCTTCGTTGATCTCCGTTGCACGTACATCCAAAGCGCCACGGAAGATTCCCGGGAATGCCAGAACGTTGTTTACTTGGTTCGGGAAGTCGGAACGGCCTGTACCGATTACTGCCGCACCTGCTTCTTTTGCTTCTTGTGGCATGATTTCTGGTACTGGGTTTGCCATAGCGAAAATGATCGGATCGCGGTTCATCGAACGAACCATGTCTTGTGTAACAGCGCCAGCTACGGATACACCGATGAATACGTCAGCGCCTTTCATTGCATCAGCCAGGTCACCTTGCAGCATGCTGCGGTTCGTGATTTTCGCCATTTGTTCCTTCACTGGGTTCATACCGAATGGACGGCCTTCGTACACGATTCCTTTTGTATCAACCATGATTACTTCTTTCACGCCCATGGAAATCAAAAGCTTCATGATCGCGATACCGGCTGCACCTGCACCGTTCGCTACTACGCGGATATCTTCCAGCTTTTTGTCAACCACACGCAGAGCATTGATCAGACCTGCTGCTGTAACGATTGCTGTACCGTGTTGGTCATCGTGGAAAATCGGGATATTTGTTTCGCGCTTCAGACGCTCTTCGATTTCGAAGCATGCAGGAGCTGCGATATCTTCCAAGTTCACGCCGCCAAAAGTAGGCTCGAGCAATTTAACTGTCTCTACGATTTTATCTACATCTGTTGTATTCAAGCAGATCGGGAATGCATCTACGCCTGCAAAGGATTTGAACAAAACTGCTTTCCCTTCCATAACCGGCATTGCTGCTTCTGGTCCGATGTTTCCGAGACCCAGTACAGCCGTACCGTCGCTGACTACTGCAACCAGATTGCCTTTCATCGTGTAATCGTACACTTTGGACTTGTCATCAAAAATATCTTTGCAAGGTTCAGCAACCCCAGGAGAATAGGCAAGACTCAGATCGTAAGCATTGCGAACGGGTACCTTGGTCACTGCCTCCAATTTTCCTTGATGTTTTTTGTGAAGCTCCAGTGCTTCCTCTCTCAGGTTGGACATGAGATCCCACTCCATTTCACGATAATAGTTTCTATGATGGCTTGTAGGCAGTAAAAAATGCCTGGGTTATTCCAAGTGGTCTGACCACTTATTGAGTTATGATCTCAATATAATAAAAAACTGTTCTCCTGTAAACCTGCCGAAAACGGCGAAAAAGGGAGGACATTCCTCATCCTCCCCAATTTATAGGCATTTCTTTCCGAATTACGCTGTCAGGCCCCACAATTTCTCGCGCTTGCTCCAAAAATGACTCATCTACGTCTACCCAATTTGCTTCTGGCAGGCGAATTGTCTGTCTTTTTCCTTCGTAGAAGAGGATAACGGGAATCGTTCCTTTTTTTTCGACAAACAAGCGTGAAAGTCTTTGCAGCGTCGAATCGTGCTCTTGCTCTGCCGATATTTTGACAAATAATACGGTCTCCGACTTCGGCTGCGGCAGCGTTTGTGCATCCCAGAAACGAGAGGCCAGGAGCTTGACCATGTCGTCCTGGTGGTCGACGCGGGCTTCTGCCACGACGATTTGTTCGCGCTCGAGCAGTGATGCATACTTCGCATACACCTGCGGGAAGACGACCAGCTCTACGGGTGCCGTTTTGTCCTCTAGCGTAATAAACGCCATTGGGTCCCCTTTTTTCGTTTGGATGCGTTTGGCTTCCGTTATCATTCCGAATACTTTCACCGTCTTGTCGCGTGGCACATCCCCCAACGAAGAGATCACTGATACTTCCGGGCGGCTCGCGACATGAGCAAACTGATCCAGTGGATGACCCGAGATGTATACCCCGATCAAGTCCCGCTCCTCTTTTAATTGCTGTGTATGTGAGAGCGGCGGCACCTCGGGATATTCTGTCGGCTCGCGCAAAGGTGCCGCATCTTCTTCTCCCGCAAATAGATTGAGCTGGTTGGCGTCTCGCTCGATTCTCTTGCTGTTTGCTTTCCCCACTGCTTCATCCAGCAATAGCAAAAGCTGACTGCGATGTCCCGGCAACGAATCCAGCGCGCCGCATAAAGTGAGTGACTCTACTACTCTGCGATTGACTAACCGCGCATCCACACGGGCACAAAAATCAAAGACGTCACGATACGGTCTGCCTTTGCGTTCTTTCACGATCGATTCAATGGCACCGTAGCCGACATTTTTCACTGCGGCCAGACCGAAGCGAATCGCATCCTGCTCCACTGTAAAGTAGGCCAGGCTCTTATTCACGTCAGGCCCGAGCACGGTAAGCTGCAATCGCCGCGCTTCTTCCGTGTACTCGGCAATTCTCGTTTGACTGCCAATGGACAACGAGAGTAGCGCTGCCATGAACGCAAGCGGATACGTTGCTTTCAAATAAGCCATCTGGTAGGCAATGACCGCATAAGCAACCGAGTGGGCTTTGTTGAAGCCGTAATCGGCAAAGCGCACGATCAAATCGTAGACTTGATTGCCCAGCGCTTCTCCGTACCCTTGCCGGACACAACCAGCCACGAACTTCTCCCGCTGCTCCGCCAAAAGCTCCCGTTTCTTTTTCCCGACTGCTCGACGCAAAATATCTGCCTCACCAAGACTGAAGCCTGCGAGTGTCGAGGAAATCTGCATGATTTGCTCCTGATAAATCATATAACCATGTGTCTCCCGCAAAATCGGCTCGAGAACAGGATGGGCGTACTGTACTTTGCTCTGTCCGTGTTTGGCGGCAATGTACTGCGGGATGATCTCCATCGGCCCCGGGCGATACAATGCCAGTACCGCAATGATGTCATCGAGGTTGCTTGGCTTCAAATCTCGCAGCACATTGCGCATCCCGGAAGATTCCAGTTGAAAAATGCCGGTCGTCTCCCCACGTGAGAGCATACGAAACGTTTTCTCGTCGTCTGTCGGCAGCTTATCCAGATCAAGCGATATTCCCTGCTCCTGCAAATGACGCAACGTCTCCTGAATGATTGTCAAATTGCGCAAGCCGAGGAAGTCCATCTTCAACAGACCGACTTCTTCGAGAATTTCCATCGGATATTGCGTGAGCGCCAAGCCTTCATTGCCCGTCTGTAATGGAACGTAATTCGTCAGCGGTTCCCGCGAAATGACGACACCCGCCGCATGTGTGGAGGCGTGGCGAGGCAAGCCTTCTACGCCCCTTGCCGTTTCGATCAGTTGCGCTGCCTGTTTGTTTTCCGCGCACAGCTTGCCGATATCCGGGTTGATCTGCATCGCTCGTTCAATCGTCATGCCTGGCGATTGCGGGATCATTTTAGCCACGCGATCCACGATCCCCAAAGACAGGCCTAACGCCCGTCCAACGTCACGCACGGCTGCACGAGCCGCCATCGTTCCAAAGGTAATGATTTGGGCAACACGATCATGACCGTACTTGCTCGCTACATAGTGAATGACTTCGTCACGGCGCTCTACGGAAAAATCGATATCAATATCGGGCATCGTCACCCGCTCCGGGTTGAGAAAGCGTTCAAAGAGCAACTGAAAGCGAAGTGGATCAACATTCGTGATTTTCAAAACGTACGCAACCAGACTACCTGCCGCAGACCCGCGTCCAGGTCCAGTTGGTATCCCGTTTTCGTGAGCGTACCGCATGAAATCCCATACGATCAGGAAGTAATCGGTGAAGCCCGTCCCTGTAATAATCGCCAGCTCATGATCCAGACGCGCTTGCACCTCTGGTGTCATCTCGCCGTATCGCTCCAGACAGCCCTTTTCACACAGTTCACGCAAATACTTTGTTGAAGCTTCTCCCTCTGCCAAGGGGAATTCCGGTAAAATATGTTCGCCAAAGGTAAGGTCCAGCTTGCATCTATCTGCTATGGCTACCGTATTCGCTAACGCTTGGGGAGCAAAGGCAAAAAGCGCCGCCATTTCCTCCGCACTTTTCAGATAGTATTGATCCGTCTCGTAGCGAAAACGGTTTTCTTCGCCAATCGTCTTGCCTTCTTTGATCGCCAGCAAGATATCATGCTGCTGGTGATCCTCCCTGTGGATGTAGTGAACATTGTTCGTCGCAATCAGCGGAATCCCCGTCTCCTGGCTCAGTTTCACGAGACGAGTATTCAGCCTGCGCTCCACTTCCAGGCCATGATCAGCCAGTTCCAAATAAAACTGCTGTTCACCAAACATTCGCTGATACTTGCGGGCTGCTTCTTTCGCAGCGTCCACTTCTCCAGCCAGTAACAGCTTGGCTACTTCCCCTTGCTGGCAGCCGCTCAGTGCAACGAGGCCATCTGTATGCTTTGCCAACACCTCTTTGTTGAGACGCGGAAGTATGTAGTTGCCGTCTGTATTCGCGATTGTCGCCAGCTTCAGGAGATTCCGGTAACCCGTTTCGTTTTCAGCGAGAACGATCAGATGACTAGGCGGCGGTGCATTTCGCACGCGATCTTGCAGATTTCCTTCTATTACGTATATTTCCATTCCGATAATCGGTTGGATGCCTGCCTCCAGACAAGCTTTATAAAACGGGATCGCCCCGTACAGATTGGCATGGTCTGTCATAGCCAGTGCATGCATGCCCAATTCGCTGGCTCGCTTCACTAGCTCATCGATACGTGCTGCTCCATCCAGCAGACTGTACTCCGTATGAACATGCAAATGGACAAAGGAGGTCATGATATTACCCCTCTCACTTTTCACGATTGAAACTTTCTCTCTTACATTATACCGGAAGTATAGCGCATACGGACGTTAAGAACAAACGTTCTCGCTTGTATTTGACCGTTATCCCCTGATTTTGGTAGGATGATTAATACCAGAATGGCTAGAAAGGATGAATCCATATATGTGGCCTGCCTTTTACATGACCGGTGTTCTCGCTTCCCTGGTAGCCAGCGTCTACTATAGTATCCATGCGCGCAGACGAGGCATCCATCCGCTTGAATCGCGTATGTTGCTGGGGAAAATGAATGTGTCATTGGGGATACTCGTT
>NZ_JABSUZ010000025.1:0-87308 GCF_013284345.1 Brevibacillus sp. MS2.2 | reverse complement strand
CTATCCTTGAGCCCGATATGGGAAAGTGAGCTGGATTCGGAGAAAAAGTACACTCTCCGCTTTTTGCAAGCAGAGTTGCCTGAGATGGTACCAGGCATGATTAGCGTAACAGGCTTCAGTATGATTCCGCAGCCAAACGGAATGACTGTCGCTATGTTTTTCCGCAACGCCACAAATAAACCTGTGCGTATTAAAAATGTAGGATTAGCGATTTATCTGGACGACAAGCCTTTTGCGCGGATCAGAGTGGATTTGTCAGATATGGAGGCTATTCCACCGCATTCCAGCCGTCCATGGGAGGTTTTGTTCCCGGAAGAAAGCTATTTGCATGACAATTTCACCTTTAGCCGTTGGAAAGTGGTAATGAAGGCCAGCAGAAGTACACATGTTTGGCCTCGTACACTGGAGCTTGATCCTGAAATGGAGAAGCGCATGACTGATCGTCAAAAGGATCGTCTGGAAGCTTTGACACAGTCTTTGCCGTTGGTTCCTATTAATACGGTGGAAGTAACGGGTTTTGACATCCGGAAAACCGAGGAAGGAAACCTGGTGGTAGCCATGCTTTTCCGAAATGGACTCAGCCATGATTACCGTCCGGAAAAACTCAAATTGACGATTTCGGATTCAGATGGAGATGTAGTTGCGACAGGTTCTCTGGATGCAAGCACCATTCGGGTGAAGCCTGGAAACAGCCGTCCGTGGCTGATTGTATTCCCACCTAAATTTGTGAAAAAGCCTGATGCCGACCTGAAAAGATGGGCGCTTACTGTAGAGTAGAACGCACATTTTTTCAGGATGGGAAAGAGGAGGTTGCTATATGAGTTGGTTATTGGAAAATTGGTTTGGTTCCAAAGAGAGCTTGGAGCAAGTACGCGAAGATATTCATGAGAATCTTCATAGAGAGTTTTATTTGGGTGTATCCGGACTGGATAATCCGCAACAATCTGCGAACCGTGTGGACTCGAAGGAACTGTTTTTGGTGATGAACGGTCCCTGGGAAAATCAATTGGATGACGCTGAGCAGGAGCTATTGCAATACGCGCATGATGAAATGCCTCCAGTGGTTCGTAACGAAGTGGGTATCATTCCGTTCTTCACGCAGGTTACCAATGATGGTTATCTGGTTCTTACCTACATTCGCAATGCGACAGAGCGCAGCGTTTTGCTTCAAAAGCTCCCGTTGTCTTTGGTTACGGAGGACGGAGAAGAGGTCGCGAGAAAAACGTTTGACCTGGTTGCTTCGGGACCAGTAGGAGAGATGTCCAGTCGCCCGATGGAATTTATGTTCCGTTGGGATGAGTTCGACCGTATCCCTGAAAAAGAGATACCTCTGATGCTGACTTTTATCAAGCCTAAAAAGCACGAAGTAGAGGATAACCAAAATTATAATTGGGGTCTGAGTGCAAATGAGTCGGAGCAGTATTTGCAACAGGCTGAAGAGAAGAATCCGATTGTAGAGGGCGAAGTAGATTTGCAAGTCCTCGATATCAAGCCTGGTGAAGATAATGGCTTGAAAGTTATCGTTGCTTTCCGTAACGGATTAGGAAAACGTCTGGAGTTTACCGAAGTACCAATTATTGTTCATGATAAAGCGGGCGATACGGTAGCACGTGTACACTTCACATTGGAAAACATGAAGGTGGAAGCGAACAGCCATCGCGTGTGGGCGTTCGATATTCCTTCCTCTTCCTTTAAAAAAGAAACGGTAAATATTGCTGAACTCACTGCCTTTATTCCGAAAGCGCAACAACGAAAAAAAGAAAAAGCTCAGGTAGCACCTGAAGTAGAAGACAATAAAGGTTTGTTACAGTAAGGAGAAAAACCCTTTTTGCCGATGGTGAAAAGGGTTTTCTTCTGTGAAAACGTTCCAAATATTGGAGAATGAGGGTTGCGTGTCCCCCTTTTCATCCGCTATGCTAAAGACCAGATGACAAATACCTGAATTCCTTTTAGACTGCTACTTTTGCAGGGGAGAGAAGGAAGGACTGTTTTACATGAAAAGATCAGTGAACATGTCAGTGACTGTTACATTAATGGTCACGCTCATTATGGCAAACAACCAATCAGTCTTCGCAGCAGCACCTCCCGCATCCAATGACTACTATTTGACCAACCAGCTGCATCTCAGTCAAATTAAAGCAGATAAAGCTTGGCCAGCGGTAAATAGCAATGAGCAGATTATTATTGCTGTATTGGATTCTGGGGCAGATTATAAACACCCTGATTTAAAGGGCAATCTTTTGCCGGGTGTGAATCTCGTCAATCCCGGGAAGTCAGCACAGGACGACAACGGGCACGGCACAGAAGTAGCCGGTGTTCTTGCTGCTAGTGGAAATAATAATATCGGTGTTTCAGGTGTTCTTTGGAATGCCAGGATTTTACCGATTAAAGTCTTGAATAGCAAGGCGTCATCGGATGTAGAGCTGATTGCGAAGGGCATCAATGTAGCTTTGGATCGTGGTGCTAAAGTCATTGTGATGTCCTTTAGCAGTATGGCTTACTCCAAATCGTTGGCAGCTGCTGTACAACGCGCGGAGAGAAGTGGAGCCGTTTTGGTTGCAGCAAGTGGTAATGAAAGTAGCCGTGTGGCGTATCCGGCTGCGTATCCAACAGTCGTAGCGGTAGGGGCTGTGAGAAGTAACAATGAAGTCTTGTCTCAGGCAAATACGGGGCCTGAATTGAATATGGTTGCTCCTGGGTTGAATGTATACACAACGAAGCTTGGGGGAAAATACGGCTCGTTTAGTGGTACTTCAGCAGCGGCACCGCAAGTAGCTGGTGCAGCTGCGCTCATTCTCGCTCGGCACCCTAATCTTAGTCCATTTGATGTGAGGCAATTGCTTTATCAAACGGCTACTGACTTGGGGGAGAAAGGATGGGATCGGAAGACTGGATACGGCTTGTTAGATGTCAACAAAGCAGTAAAAACGGCACTTTCTTACGACTTTTTAGAGCCGAATGATTCTTCTTCCAAAGCGAAGGCGTTTCCGATTGAGTCACAAATACGCGGCAATTTGGGTCCAAAAGATACCGTAGATTGGCTGAAGATGGACATTCCTTACGATGGAAAGGTCAGCTTTACGGCTACAGTGACATCGGGTATTTCTTCAGCGATGGCTGCTACCTTTTACCCTGAGAATCGTCAACCGATTACACAGTACTTCGGGAATGGCGATACGATAACAGTCCCGGCCAAGGCAGGAAGAATGAACATCCGCTTAATGCGCAGTGGAGGCGTCAACAACGCTTTTACATACGTGTTGACGAGTAAATTTTCGATCAACCCTGACCGAAATGAACCGAACGATACACAAGAAACGGCAAGACCGCTCGTAGGGAACCAAATTAGTGTGACAGGCAATTTTCATGATGAAGGCGATCAGGATTGGTTCTCCTACTACGTTCGTGAGTACGGGCATTTAGATGTTTCTGTTAGCCCTGACAACAAACGAGTGGATCTGTTGCTGGGTCTTGGTAAACAAGCGCCCGGTCAAAAATCAGTAGTCTGGGATCCTCTGTACGATAATGGGACAAAGGACAATCCGACAGAGCGGGTCAGTAAAGAGGTGTCCCCGGGTAAATATTACATCCGTGTGAGCGAGTATTCGCGGAATGCAGTCAATGGCGAATACCAGCTGGATTTGGGGTACACGCCAGTTAAAAAGGATTTCAATGAGCCGAATGATACCTATCAAAAGGCGTCTCCGTTAAGCGGTGGGACAGTGATGTCAGGAACAATTCCGACAGCAACTGATTCCGACTGGTTCCAATTTACTGTGAATAGCGAATCATATGTGACATTCCGGGCGCCGTATATTCCTGTGGAGAGTGGCTTTCGTTTCGCACTTTACAGCGATCGAAACATGAACTATGCGCTTGCTTCGACGAATGAGGTAGCCGAGCTTTCCAATAGTGGGAATGACATTATCGGGTTGCGCTTGCAGCCAGGAAAATACTATGTACGCCTCAATAGCGGTACTGCATTCAAATATGAATCGTACCGACTCACGGTGACGCAGCAGAAATTGATAGCGGGCTATCGCGATATTTCCGACCACTGGGCACGCTCAGAGATCGTCAGACTTAGCTCTCGCGATATTGTAAATGGATTTAATGATGCGTCGTTCAAGCCGAATCAGGCAGTGACCCGTGCAGAGTTTGCGACGATGCTGCTTAAGTCGATGCGTGCGACCGGTTCCAAGGTAGCGACTACCTACACAGGAAAAACGACCTTCCGAGATATGCCAAAGCGGCACTGGGCGTATCACAACTTAGGTGTAGCCTACCAGTTAGGAATTTTGAAAGGGTACCCGAAGAGTGAAATGAAGCCGGATCAGCCGATATCGCGTGCAGAGATGGCAGTAATGATCGCGCGGGCACGTGATGTTTTGATGTATAACCGCGGTACCTCGAAATATCAGGATGTGCCAGCGAGTCATTGGGCTTCTCCTGCCATTGAAGCTTTGACATCTAGAAACTGGCTCAGTGGGTACGGATCTTCCTTTAAACCGAACGGAAGGGCAACGCGCGCCGAGGTAGTGGTGGTACTTTCCAAAGCCTATCAATTATAAGTAAAATTATTCCTATTGACATCTCTGAAAAAAACAATTATTCTATTATCCGTAATGGATACTCTTATCCAGAGCAGGCGGAGGGACTGGCCCTATGAAGCCCGGCAACCGATCTAGAGCGGTGCTAACCAGCAGAACGGACATCTGTTCTGGCCGATAAGAGGATGAAGGAAGCAAAAAACGCTCAAACCTTTTCCTCCTAAAAATGGAAAAGGTTTTTTATTTGCGTTTACGTAGATAAAATCCTGACTCGGCTACCACACTATTTGTATGAGGTCAAAGGAGGTATTTTCTCATGGCTTTGCAAAAAGGTCGTCGTCTGTTTACATCCGAATCTGTAACTGAAGGACATCCGGATAAAATTTGTGACCAAATTTCCGACTCCATCTTGGATGCGATCCTGTCCAAAGATCCAAACGCTCGCGTAGCTTGCGAAACTTCCGTAACTACTGGTTTGGTTCTCGTAGCAGGTGAAATCACTACAAACACTTATGTGGATATCCAAAAGCTCGTTCGTGAAACCATTCGTGAAATCGGTTATGACCGTGCGAAATTCGGTTTTGACGCTGATACTTGCGGTGTTATTACTGCAATTGGCGAGCAGTCCGCTGACATTGCACTTGGTGTAGACCAAGCATTGGAAGCACGCGAAGGCCAAATGACTGACGCTGAGATTGAAGCAATTGGTGCTGGTGACCAAGGTTTGATGTTTGGTTTTGCATGCAATGAAACACCTGAACTGATGCCACTTCCGATCAGCATGTCCCACCAATTGGCTCGTCGTCTGACGGAAGTACGTAAAAACGGAACACTTGCTTACCTCCGTCCTGACGGAAAAACACAAGTAACTGTTGAGTACGATGGCGACAAACCAGTTCGTATCGATACAATCGTTATTTCTACCCAACATGCTCCTGAAACAACACTGGAGCAAATCAAGCAAGATCTGGTAGAACACGTAATCAAACCAGTTGTTCCAGCTGAACTGTTGGACGCTGAAACCAAATACTTCATCAACCCAACTGGCCGTTTCGTAATTGGCGGACCACAAGGGGATGCTGGCTTGACTGGCCGCAAAATCATCGTAGATACTTACGGCGGTTATGCTCGTCATGGCGGCGGTGCGTTCTCCGGTAAAGATCCGACAAAAGTTGACCGTTCCGGTGCTTACGCAGCTCGTTATGTAGCGAAAAACATCGTGGCTGCTGGCCTCGCAGACAAATGCGAAGTACAAGTTGCTTACGCGATTGGTGTAGCACAACCAGTTTCCATCGCAGTTGATACATTCGGTACAGGTACCATTTCCGAAGAAGCTCTGGTGAAATTGGTTCGCAAACACTTCGACCTGCGTCCTGCTGGTATCATCAAGCAGCTCGACCTGCGTCGTCCTATCTACAAACAAACAGCTGCATATGGCCACTTCGGACGCAATGACCTGAATGTTCCTTGGGAGCAAACAGACAAAGCAGAAGTTCTGAAGCAAGAGGCTGCTCAACTGTAATATTGCTGAATGACATAAAAAGAGCCTGGTATTGCTACTGGGCTCTTTTTCGTTTTAGGAGCAAAGTCATCCAATTATTGGGTCGATTGTTGCACAGGAATTTGTAGGACTGTGTCGAATCTCCTAGTGAGGAAGTAGAGGAGGGGTTTTTTTGCCGAACAGAAGGCTCTTCCTGATCGTGTTTCTTACTTTTTTGTTTTTTGCAGTGGCTATTGGGTTGTTAGGCGAATCTTTTCTGGAAAAAAAGAATAAACAAGAAGTGCAACCTTTTCCCCAAGTGGATACGTCTATAAGCATAAGTGAGACAAAAAATGCTGAGCCAAACGTCACACCAATTGAAGAAGCAGCGGTTCAAACGAAAAAGTGGTATAACAATCAGGTTGTGGTTTTGACGTACCATCATGTTACGGATCAATCGAATCAGCGGTATGTCATAGCTCCTGACCAATTTGCCCGACACATGAAATTTTTGCATGATAACGACCTGAATCCGATTTCGTTGGATGAGTTCCTGCGATTTATGGAGACGGGTACCTTACCGACTGAGAATGCTGTTTTGATTACGTTTGACGATGGGTATGAGAGTTATTACAAAGAAGCATTTCCGATCTTACGTACATACGGCTACCCTTCAGTGAACTTCGCAATTGCGGGGCGCTTAAGAGATGTAGCCGACCGAAAACGGGAGAATATGACGCCACCACTTACGCGTCAACAGGTTAACGAAATGATTCATACGGGACTGGTTATGATCGGGTCCCACACGTACAGTCTGCATGAAGAGGAAGAACGAAATGAGTGGGGCGATCTTGGCCCAGAAACAGCTCCGGTCTATCTGAAAGACTTGCAGCGTTTAGAGGACGAGAAAGAGTACAGGGACCGCCTCTATGTGGATTTCAGTATATCTCGCGTCAGCTTAAGCGAATGGATGAAGCAAGAGATCAAAGTCATCTCGTTGCCGTTTGGATTCACAAGTCCAATCGTACTGGAGACAGCACGTCAAGCTGGCTACCGCTATGTGTTTACATCCAATCGTGGATTCGTAAAACAGGGAACAGATCCGTTTGCCATTCCACGCAATGACATGGGACTGCGAGATGTAGAAGAAGAGCACCTCCAACAGTTGTTCACGAAGGCTAAAAATGAGTTTGAAGGAGAGCAATCATGAACAAAGCGATAGACATCAGCGTGCTGGACGGGGTGATCAAACGAACGATTGAAACCGTAGAAACGAGTAAAACCCAAATATTTGATATAGCAGAAAACGCCAGACAGCATGGCAACTCATTGAAGTTCGATTTACATGAACTTCGACAAGAGATTTCCAAAGTGATTCAAAAAGTCGATGCGCTTGAACTCGCGTATCGCAAATCGCGCAACAAGCTCGTGTTGGTCAGTCGTAATTTTCATATGTACACGGAGGAAGATATCCGGGTTGCGTATGAAGAGGCGAGCCGTATTCAGGTAGAGCTGTCCATTTACCGCGAGCGGGAAAACAATTTGAAGCGCAGAAGAAATGATTTGGAGCGTCAACTGCGTACTTTGGAAGAAACCATCGTCCGTGCAGAAAAGCTGGTTTCTCAAATGGGCGTCGTGCTTGGTTACTTGACGGGTGACTTAAGCAAGATAGGCGAGGCGCTGGAATCGGCTAAGCAGCATCAGTTGATGGGCCTAAAGGTAATCCAGGCTCAGGAAGAAGAACGCAAGCGTGTCGCGCGCGAAATTCACGACGGTCCAGCTCAATCGATGGCGAATGTCGTGTTGCGCTCGGAAATTGTAGAGCGCATGTTGAAAAACGAGCGCATTTTAGAAGCGCAAATGGAACTTCACGAGCTGAAGGAAATGGTACGCTTGAGCTTGGCGGATGTTCGACGTATTATTTTTGATTTGCGTCCAATGGCATTAGATGACTTAGGGCTAGTACCTACCTTGCAAAAATATATTCAAACGTGCGAAGAGCGTATTCAGTCTTCCATCGATCTGGTAGTATTTGGTGTGGAGCCTCCTTTGCGAAGTTCAGTAAAGGCTGCGATCTTCCGTTTGGTTCAGGAATGTCTGAACAATGTGGAGAAGCACGCAGGCGCTACGACCGTTCAAGTGAAGCTGGAATTTGTACAAGATTCGTTAAGCCTTGTCGTCAAAGACGATGGGGTCGGATTCGATCTGGAAAAACGCATGGCGAATGGCAACTCTTTTGGACTCTTGGGAATGCGTGAGCGTGTACAGCTCTTAGAAGGCAGTGTCGAGCTGCAATCCACTCCGGGAGAGGGAACCAAGGTTATATTCCAAATACCGATAAAATTGTGACATGATACGTAAATAAGTACTGGGGGATGAACCATGGATAAGAGACAGCAAGAACTCCGCATTGTGATTGTGGATGACCATCAATTATTTCGTGAAGGCGTAAAGCGAATATTGGAAATGGAAGAAGATTTCAAGGTCGTCGGGGAAGGTGCGGACGGAGGAGAAGCCACCGTATTGGCGGAAGAGCACAAGCCGGATGTCTTGTTGATGGATATTAATATGCCAAACATAAATGGCGTTTCTGCTGCAGAAAATGTGATTTCTGTAAGCCCTTCTACTCGCGTGATTATGCTTTCGATTCATGATGATGAGGGGTATGTGTATCGTACACTCCGCGCTGGAGCGTCGGGCTACTTGCTAAAGGAAATGGGAACGACAGACCTCGTTGACGCTGTGCGTGTAGTAGCGAGTGGTGGTGCGTACATACATCCAAAGGTGACGGGCAAGCTCATTGAAGAATTCCGTCGTCTGAGCGAGCAGGAAGGGACGGCAGAGCGTAGCTTCTCCGTAGATGAATCGCAAGCCATCGATCCAAAAGTGATCGAATCGCTTACCCGTCGCGAGCGAGAAGTATTGCAACTGATGGCAGAAGGGAAAAGCAATCGTGCCATTGGGGAATTCTTGTTTATTAGTGAAAAGACGGTTAAAAATCACGTTAGCAGCATTTTGCAAAAGCTCAATGTTCAAGACCGAACACAAGCTGTTGTCATCTCCATTAAAAACGGCTGGGTGAAACTGTAGGAAGCGCTTCCTATTTGCACTCTGTTCAAGCCGTGCGGCATACCTTGGTATAGGAGGAGGTATGACCGTGATGGAAGAGCTGATTGTATGGCTTTTGGCAGCATTTGGCTGCTCCTCTTTGTTGGTAATGATCGCGGAGCGCTGGACTAATCGGACGGATAGCGCGAGCGAGCTCCCGCATGAGCATTATCGATTGCTGGTGCGCAATTCGGAACAGGTGCTGGAACGTGTAGTACGGAGTCTGCTGTTTCGCTCGTATTGGAGTGGCAGACCTATCCGAATTACCTTGATAGATGATGGATCAGACGATGATACGAAAAAGATGACAGCCGTCTTGAATCGTTATCCGTACGGACATTGTTTGGGAGACGGACAGGAGGAGATGACGGCTGGAACCATCGTCATTGATCTGCGGGAGACAAAAGAGGGAGCATAAAAGTTTGGTGAGTGTAAATATTACGAGCTGTCGACAATAGATCGGCGGCTTTTTTATTTTTCTACGACCTGATTTTGGTTCCGAAATTTATTTGCCGGACCTGTCTGTCTTTTTGCACACTAAGGGCATGAGGGCGGGGGTGTGAGCGTATGCGTGAGTATTTGCTGTATATCAAGGCTTGCGGCGGATCAACACCACAGGTGCAGACTTATGTTACGCCGAGCTTTTCTGTAGATCGTTCTTTTTGGCAGGAGAGAGAAGGGTGTGTCCTGCATGTCATCGGAAAGACGTCTTCGCTTGCTCTGGCTTTTTCCTTGCGTGCGAAGGTGAACGGGTATGTGATGGAACAAGTCGGTAAAGGGCGGATGCTGACTGATGGATATGTAAAAGAGTTGAGAGCGCTGGCGGTAAGTAGCGTGTGCGAGGCGAGCAACTTATATGGACGGGAAGCAGTGAGTATACAGGACCGCCGGGAGCAGGGATGGTTTTCTTGGGAGTCGGTTGAGGAGAGTGTGAAAGTCTCGTATCGAGGTAGCAAAGTATCGGGGAAATTGCCGGGTGCTCAGTTGGGCTTTTTGGGTGGTCGCGAACTTTTTCGAAGGAGCTCATCGGTCGAGAAACCACAAGAAGCTGTTTTGAGCGAGATTTTAGACGGGCGTGCACTCCTTTGGGATGAAGTGGAGTCCTTGCTGAAAAAGCGAGGGGTGGACGTGCATGATTTGTCAGCCGTTTTGCATTCTTTCGTGCTCGCAAATAAAGTGCAGTGGCGACCGGGCATTCGGTTTGCGGTTACAAAAGGATGGTGGCGCAATCGGCTGGAGTTGGTCTGTGAACGCTGCGGAAGTGCAGGGGCGAAGGTGGAGTTTACTTATTGTCATACGTGTGAGCAAGGCTGCGCTTATTGCACAGCTTGTTTAGGGATGGGCAGGAGTAAGTGTTGTACACCGTATTTTTTAATGGATGCAGGGGCATCCCTTATCCGTAGCGCAGATCACATACAGAACGTGGCGAGATTGGAGTGGGCGGGGAAGTATTCGGCAGATCAATCGCGGGCGGCTGAGCGAGCGCGTTGCTTTGTAGCCAATCCGAGGCCGGGGCTGTCGGAGTTTTTGATCTGGGCAGTTTGTGGAGCGGGCAAAACAGAGTTGTTATTCCCTTCTGTTACAGAGGCACTTGCTGCTGGCGGTCGCGTTTTGATTGCGACACCTCGAAAAGACGTCGTGTTGGAGCTGGCTCCGAGGATTCAGCGAGTCTTTCCCGGGGCTAAAGTGATAGCCGTCCACGGTTCGAGCTCAGAGAAGTGGGAAGAGAGTGACATCACGATTGCGACCACGCATCAGGTCATGCGCTTCCATCAGCGTTTTTTGCTGGTCGTTCTCGACGAGGCTGACGCGTTCCCCTATCATAATGATCCTATTTTGTATCGCGCTCTATCCAGAGCGGTGAAAAAGAATGGGAAGCTCCTCTATTTAAGCGCGACACCTCCGGGATATTTGCAAAAGCGGCTCGTTAGAAAAGGGCGCTCATTCCTAGGCTCGTCTGGCGCGATACCGCTATTTTCTGATACGCATGTTCTGTTGCCTGGGCGCTATCATGGTGCTGCGCTTCCTGTCCCCAAGATTCTCACGGTACAAGGCTTACATAAGCGTGTTCAGACGAATCGATTCGTGGCACCGTTTATAGAAGCGGTGAGTACTTCCCTGAATGAATGCCGACAAGCTTTTGTGTTTGTCCCGCGAGTTGATGAAATTGACAAGGTGCTATCGTACCTTCAAAAGTGGCTTCCTGCTCACGCGGGGGAGATGGCCGGTGTTCATGCGGCAGATCCTATGCGGGAGGAGAAGGTACTTGCATTTCGAGAAAAGCGTTATACCGTCATGGTGACGACTACGATTCTGGAGCGGGGTGTGACCATACCCAAGAGTGACGTAGTAGTGGTAGGCGCGGAGGCGCCAGTATTTGACGAGGCGTCATTGGTGCAGATAGCAGGACGAGTAGGACGATCCGTTGATGATACGACAGGTAATGTTCTATTTTTACAAGCAGAACGCGCTACTTCTCCAAAGCGGGCCGTCAGACAGATTTCACAGATGAACAGCTTGGCTCAAAAGCTCACGGAACAAAGAGGCCTTTCATGACCAGTGGGATGTGTGTAGGTTGTGGTGGACATATCGCAGCTCTCCAAAAGGAAACGGTCGTTCGTGAAAAGGCCCGACAGCTATCCAATCAGGCGAGCTATCCAGTCATCTACCGGATGTTAAAAGGGCTTATGTTGTGTGGAGCTTGTCTTGATGCTTTACCTGTGATTGGGCGTGATATTTGCCAGCGGTGCGGGCGGGATATGGTGATTCAGGTTAGTATCGGCAACGAAGGGCTATGCAGGGATTGTGTTTATGGAGAAGATGAGCAGATATTGGTGGCAAATCGAAGCTTGCTTCGCTATGAAAAAGGAGAGAAGGATTTGCTCGGAATGTTTAAATACCGCGGTGACGAGCGGCTAGCTTTATACTACGGTACGCTTCTCGCCATTACGGTTCAGCGTTATTACAGGGCCATGAGTTTTACCTGTATCACGACGGTTCCTTTACATCCGCAACGTTTGCGGGAACGCGGCTTTAATCAGGTGGATTTGCTGGCCCGCCATTTAGGAGCAGCGATCAAGATTCCCGTGAGACCATTGCTACGACGAGCGAAGGACACTCCGAAGCTAAGCAAACAGAGAGGGCGCGCAGCACGTCACGAAAGCATGCGCGAAGCTTTTGTATGGGATAGCGAGGATATGCCCTCTGCTGCTAAAATCCTGCTCATGGACGATATTTATACGACTGGTTCGACGTTGCGTTCGTGCGCGAGGACAATCAGAGAACATTTGGGGCCAAGCTGTGAAATATATTCCTTGACAATATACCGATAGCCAGTTTGGAAAAATTAAGCTATTATGTAGGCATACAACGGATATGGAACCGTATGAACTTTCTGAACGGAAAAGGGGTTGTCCGATATGTCTATGGGCAAGTTGGCAAACTGCTCGCGGTGTGATGCTGTATTTGTACAAGCAGTCCGTGACATTTGCCCCAAATGTCATAAAGAAGTGGAACAAGAATATGAAGCATGCGCCCAGTTTTTGCGTAAGCGCGAAAATCGCGGATCGAATATTCACCAAGTAAGCGAAGCTACAGGCGTGAGCGTGAAGCAAATCACGAAGTTTATCAAAGAAGGGCGCATTTCAGTTGCTGGAAATCCCAACCTTGGCTATCCATGTGAGCGCTGCGGTTTTTTGATTCGAGCAGGCAACATTTGCGAATCTTGTCTAAAAGGCTTGAAGCACGAAATCACGCAACAACTCGAGGTAGAGCAACGTTTGGAGGATCTCCAACGCGCCGATCTGGCTCAGGCAGCTTATCGAAGAAAGCAGAATAGTGACGAATAGTTTTGTGCAAAAAAACTAATCGTACATGATGAAATTGCCGATGATACTACTAAGAGGTGTCATCGGTTTTTTCTATGAAAAGACCGTTGGTATGAGAGGATGGTAATCAGATGCGGATTAATGAACCTAACCGTGTCGGGATGATCAATGCTTACAACAAGACAGGTAACAACCAGGTAGGCAAAAGCGGCAAAATCCCGATGGGCAAGGATGAAGTGAACATTTCCACAGAAGCGCTGGAAATGCAAAGGCAAGTAGAGGATGTCAACTCTCCACAACGTCGGGAAAAAGTGGAGCAGTTGAAGAAGCAAGTGGAGGAAGGAAAATATCACGTCTCAAGTGAGCGAATCGCTGATAAGCTCCTGTCCTTTTGGAAAAAGCTGTAACACAGATCTAAAGAGGGCTTTTTGAACAGCCTCTTTAAATAGTTTTCGATGGAAGATGAGGAGAAGCAAGGAATGAACAGACTCTACGATCTGCTCGACAACTTGATCCAGTTGCACAAAGCCTTGTACACCTTAGCCATGCACAAAAAAGAGGTGCTGGTAAAAGGGAATGTGGATGAATTGATAGCCATTACACGCCAGGAGCAAAAACTGATCAAGGGCGTCACAGAAGCTGAAGCAGCCCGCCAGCAAGTTGTAAAAGAACTGACAGCACAGAAGGGCTTTGCGCTGCAAGAAGGCACACTGGCTGAATTGATCAAGTTGACGACCAGTGCGGAAGAGAAGATGCGACTCACTTCCTGTCGTAATGAGCTAAGCCGGATTGTGACCGAACTGCGCGATGCTAACGACCTGAATCAGCAGTTACTGGAGCAATCCCTTTCTTTTGTAAACATGACGCTCGACCTGATCACGGATACGCCCGAGGACGACTTCATCTACGGAAGACCGACCTCGGATACGTATCGTCAGGCTAATCGAACTTTTTTCAATAAAAAAGCGTAAAGAGGTGTCGAAATGCGCTCTACTTTTCATGGAATTGAAGTCAGCAAACGCGGCTTGTTCGCTCAACAGTCCGCGCTAAATACAACGGGACACAATATCTCCAATGCGAATACGGAAGGTTACAGTCGCCAGCGCGTGAATATGCAAGCTACGACTGGGTTGCCTTATGTGGGATTACAAACAAATATTGAAGCGGGATTATTAGGGACAGGTGTGAATGTCGTTGGTATCCAACGTATGAGAGAAAACTATCTGGACCTGCAATTCCGTAACCAAAATAAAGATTTTGGTTATTGGGAAGCTCAAAGAGATGCTTTGGGTAAAATTGAAGGAATCATGAATGAACCCTCAGATACGGGCTTGCAAAAGGTTATGGATGAATTGTGGAAATCCTGGCAGGATTTATCCAAAGAGCCAGAGAGCCTGTCTGCACGTGCGGTAGTAAGGCAAAGAGCCGTTGCGGTTGCAGAGACATTCACGGCACTTACTACTTCTCTGACTGATTTGCAGACAGATTTGGATAATGTGGTCTCTACGAAAGTAATAGATATTAATTCAATATCAAATCAAATAGCTAATTTGAATAGACAAATTGGAGACTTGGTGCCCCATGGCTACCAGCCCAATGATTTGTATGATCAGCGTGATTTGTTGTTAGACAAATTAGGCAAACTGGTTAATGTAAGAGTTACCGATGCTGGAAGCGGGATGATTAATGTAACTGTTGATGGAAGGGAACTAGTCAATGGTTCACAAGCTGTTGCCATGGGGGTAGTGAGGAATCCAACGACAAACTTATTTGATGTAACACTTGGTGGCGAAGCTTTTGTGCCGCAATCTGGCGGACTTTTGGGTACGATGGAAGCACGCGGGCTACCAGTAGTCGATCCTATCACTGGTCAATCAAAAATAAGTGGACCAGTTGCAAATATGCTTGACCGGTTAAATATTCTTGCGGTGAATATGACAAAAGAAATAAACGATTTGCATCGCAAGGGTATGAACCTGAATGATATTGAAAACAGAAAAACAAATCCTGGTGGGCCTCTTGCAGATTTACCGTTTTTTGTAGATGCTGACGCTGTAAAAGCAGATCCAAATACAAAAACTTATCCTACGAGCTCTGCTAAATTACAAGTAAATCCGGCCATTATGGCAACTCTAAATTCGCTTGCTGCGGCATCAGTCGAAACAACAGGAACGTCAGCGGGAACTTCATTCCAAGGTGATGGTTCCAATGCGTTGGCTATTGCAGGGATTAAATACAAATCCCTTTCTCTTTCCATTGGCTCTGCTACTCAGCCGGAGACTACTACATTAGATGACTTTTACCGCTATGCTATCGCTCAACTAGGTGTAGATAGTCAAGAAGCGCAACGTATGGAAAAGAACTCGGAATTGTTGTTAGGGCAAGTTGATACTCAGAGACAATCAGTTTCAGGTGTGTCCATCGATGAAGAAATGTCTGATCTAGTAAAATACCAGCATGCATATAGTGCTGCTGCACGTGCAATGACGAGCTGTGATGAGGTATTAGACAAGATCATTAACGGAATGGGACGGGTAGGACTGTAAAATTACTGTAGATAAAAGAAGAGGTGAGGAATATGGCAATTCGTGTTACGCAAAATATGCTCAATAATAACATGATGAGGAATCTAAATAACTCCATGGGCATCATGGATAAATATCAAGAGCAGCTTTCTTCTGGACGTAAAATCGCCAAGCCATCTGACGATCCGGTGGTGGCAGCTAGGGGGATGCTCTATCGCTCGTCGCTTATGGAAAATAATCAATACCAACGCAACGCAACAGAAGCCCAATCATGGCTGGAACTGTCAGATGATTCGATGGATCAGGCGACCGATGTATTGCAACGTGTTCGGGAGCTTCTAGTACAGTCCGGGGATGCTAGCTTGGCGGATGATTCGTTGATCGCCATGGGAGAAGAGATTAAACAATTGAAGAACCAACTTGGAAGCATTGCGAACGCAACGGTTGGTGGGCGTTACATATTTGCGGGAACGGATACTCTGACTGCACCTTACCAGGGTGGAGATTTCGTAAATCAAAACTCATCGGAGATTCGGTTGGAAGTTAGTAAACAGGTTTACGTTCCAATCAACGTGAATGGTCAGACTATTTTCAATAAGAAAGATGCCGACGGAGATAACGTATTCAAGCTTCTGGATGCTGTTGCTTCAAAATTGTCTACTGGAGCTCCGGCGAATGATATGCTGGAAAAAATGGATTTTCAAATGGATAATTTAATGGCGGAAAGAGCGGCACTGGGAGCTCGAGTAAACCGGATTGAATTGGTGCACGCTCGTTTGGCAACCGAGGAAGTCAATGTGAGTGGCCTGATGAGTACCAACGAAGACGCTGATGTTGCTGAAGTGATTACAAACTTGAAAACTCAAGAAAATGTCCATCGTGCAGCTCTGGGAGCTGGTTCGAGAATCATCCAACCAACCTTGCTTGATTTTCTGCGATAGTATTTGGGGGAAAGGAGCGTATGGTTGATGCGTATTCCTCAGATTCAGATGCAACAGACGTATGCTCAGTTAGGGTTGAATATTAATAGACCAGTGCAGGATATTCAACAGCCACAAGCAGAACTTAATTTGCGCCAAGAGGCAGCGATTATCGAAATACGTCAAGCGAAGGGCTCACTAACGATAGATTCAAGTGAAGCTCGTGAAAATATCGATATGCGCGGACCGCTCAGACGAACGAGAGATAATGCAGACTATGGATATCGTATGGCTATGGAAGCGATTGCGAACATTAGTCAAGAAGGCGACCAATTAAGAGCCATAGAAAATAAAACGGATGCTGTTGTGGCAATTTCTCAACAGGAATCAATGCCGAGAGATTCGGAGATCATAGCTGCAGGTTCTTTGGTTGGGGATGGTATCGAGATGCGATATGACTTGCAACCACTTGATATTCAAGTACAGGAACGTGGAGCCACAATGGATCCGGAGATTAAGAAGCCTATTCATAACTACACGCCTGGCAAAGTGGAACCGTATATACTCCGTTGGAATAGCTTGCAAATTGAAGTTGCCGGCTTACACGTGGATCAAAGGATATAAATAAAGGAGACATGTAAATGTCAGGAATCCAAGAAATCTCCGTTGGTAAGCTTTTTTTTGAAGATGGGCTACCGGGTTTCCCCGAGATGCAATTTTTTCAAATTAGCAAAGAGGATGCAAATGTACCGTTTTTTCAAATGCAGTCGACAGAAGATGAGTCTATAGGCTTTTGGCTAGCAGATCCATTTGTTTTTGTACCAGATTATCAATTTGATCTGCCAGATTATGCAAAAGCGGCTTTGCGTTTGGACGAAGAGGACATATCCGTTGCTGTCCTCAACATTATTACGCTTCGGGAAAAAGGGCAGGTAACCATCAATCTGAAGGCACCTATTGTAATTAACCGTAATAATCGGATGGCCAAACAGGTTATTCTAAATGAAGAGAAATACTCATTGCGTCATCCCCTGTTTACATAGCAGGATAAACCGGTTAAAGGGGCAGGTGATTATTGATGTTGGTATTGTCTCGAAAAATGGGCGAGTCGATTATGATCGGGGATCAAATCGAAGTGAAGGTAGTATCAGTAGATGGGGATGCGATACGTTTAGGAATTAGTGCCCCAAGAGAAATCAGTGTTCACCGCAAAGAGATATATATAGGAATCAAAGAAGAAAATGAGCTTGCCTCCCAGTCCAAAGTAGACTGGGAGACGATGAAAAAGTGGATAGAAGAGAAAAGCTAACTCATAAATCTGGCGAACCTACAAATTTCGTCAGATTTTTTTATTTCTAGTAATAAAACTGCTAAACTGCTGCTCATGCTTAGCCGATATATATAGTGAGAGGGAAATCACACAAGCGCGCGATTGGGTGGTATCCCTAATTAAAAGAGCCACATGGACGTGGCCTTAATTATCAAGGAGGAAAAACACATGCGTATTAATCACAACATTTCTGCAATGAACACTCACCGTGCTCTGTCTGCAAACACAGCTAACTCTGCTAAATCTTTGGAGAAATTGTCTTCCGGTCTGCGTATCAACCGTGCTGGTGACGATGCTGCGGGTCTCGCAATCTCTGAAAAAATGCGTGGTCAAATCCGCGGTTTGGACATGGCTCAAAAGAACTCCCAAGATGGTATCTCCCTGATCCAAACAGCTGAGGGTGCGTTGACTGAAACTCACAGCATTCTGCAACGTATGCGTGAACTGGCTGTTCAATCTTCCAACGATACTAACACAGACTCTGACCGTGCAGAACTGCAAAAAGAGATCGACCAATTGATCGAAGAAGTCGATCGTATTGCTAACACAACTGAGTTCAACACGCAAAAACTGTTGAACGGTGCTAAGAGCGGTATTAACACTGAGGCTAGCACTGTTGTAATTAACGAAAAAACATCTGATGTCTTCAAAAGTGTTAAAGCTGCTGGTGGCGCTTCGACAGTAGCTGACTCTTCTTACAATATTCGTATTTCCGAGAAACAAGGTACTTCTTCCTTCAAAATTGAATGGACTGATCAAAGAGGAAAAACTGCATCTACCATTATTAATGGTGCTGCAGCGACTTCGTTCGCAATTGGTGGAGCCACTTTGGGTGTAAAACTCTCCTTGGCGACGTTGTCTACTTTGAGCATTGGTAAGGAAGCAACTGTTACTTCCCGTGCGGCTGTAAATGACATTTCTGATTCTTCTTTGACTTACCAAATTGGTGCTAACTCTTCTCAAACTATGCGTGTTAGCATTGAAGACATGAGAGCTAAAGCATTGAACATTGACGGTATCTCTGTAAAAACGACTTCCGCTGCTGAAGCATCCATCTCTGCTATTAACAAGGCTATCGAAGATGTATCGACTCAACGTGCAAAATTGGGTGCATTCCAAAACCGTTTGGAGCACACAATTAACAACCTGGGTGCAGCTTCTGAGAACTTGAGCGCTGCTGAATCCCGTATCCGCGATGTAGACATGGCGAAAGAAATGATGGGCTTCACGAAGAACAACATTCTGACGCAAGCTGCTCAAGCGATGCTGGCTCAAGCTAACCAACAACCACAAGGCGTATTGCAACTTCTCCGTTAATTTTACGTCTTGAATATTTATAGTAAAAGCCAACGTGATGTTGGCTTTTACTACCTTTTGGGAGGAAAAATGGAAAATATTTATTTACTTGCACGTACCTCAAAAGAATTGATAAACAATCTGAAAGAAAGATGTTTGACCATTGCCGACCTGTTTAGAAAAGGTGAAGTTCAAGAAGGTAATGAACGACTGTTATTCTTCTTGGAGGATGTAAATACATTGTTGGAAGCATTACCTCACATTAGCTCCACCTATCCAGCTATTTCGATTGAAGAGCTAAATGAAAAACTAACTCAAGTACTTGAACAGATGGAAAGTAACGATTACCTCTTTGTTGCTGATCTATTACATTACGAACTACAACCATTATTAGACCTCTGGAGTGGGACGATTAACGATGGATAAGAAAATTAAGCTCAGCATTTGCATGATCGTAAAAGACGAAGAAAAAAACCTGGATAGATGTTTAGTCAGCTTGCAGCCTTTGATGGCCCGATCAGATGTGGAACTAGTAGTTGTTGATACAGGTTCAACTGACAAAACGGTTGAAATTGCCCAGCGTTATACGCAAAAAGTTTACTTTCATGCTTGGAACGGAAACTTTTCTGAAATGCGTAACATCTCTATCTCTTATGCAACGGGGGAATGGCTATTCATCATTGATGCAGATGAAGAATTGCAAGATCCCGAGAAGCTGAGCTTATTGCTTGATCGACCCGAACTCTTTCAATTTAATACCATTGTAATTAAAGTTAAAAATTTCATTTCTTCTGACTATAGTATTTTTATAGTGAATAAATCAGAACGTCTGTTCCGAAATGATGGATTCTGTTACCAAGGTTCTGTGCATAATCAACCACAATTTCAAGGGCCGATCTTATCTATCACGGATGTATTTTTAAACCATTACGGTTATAACAGTGAAGATGCAGAACTGATGGAAAAAAAGTTTCAAAGAACAAGTACCCTGCTTATTAATGAATTAAAGAAAGATCCACAAAACATCTACTATCACTTCCAACTGTGTAGAACGTATTCCATGCATGACGATTTACAGAAGGCATATGACCAAGGGAAGGTTGCTTATTCCTTATTAAAAGAAAAAGATACTAATACACAAGCAAAATACATTTACGTCTTTAATGAATTTGTTAGAATGGCTTGTCTTTTAGGTAAGTATGAAGAGGCAAGAGAGGTTTGTTATGAAGGATTGAATATTAACGAAAATTATATTGATCTTCAATATTATTTGGGATATTGTCACGAAAAGCTCCGTGATGAAGAAGCGGCTTACGAATCTCGTACTAAGTTTTTGCAGCTCCATAAAAAATTTACTGAAGATGGATTCGAAGACAATGGATTGATTGAGTTGTATAAATTGGATGATAATTCCAAGTATGAGATTTTGTTTAAAATCGCCCATTTTCACTACAATCAGAAAGATTATGTGAAGGCTGAAGAGCATCTACAAAAAGTTATTGATAACGAAGCCAAAATCCGGTTGTATACAAAAGTACTTCTAGATGGAAAACAATTTACTCGTTTACGTGAATACTATGACTCTTTACCAGAAGAGTTTAAGAATAGATTTATTACAGATTTAGAAACACACCGCAAAACCCTAGATAAAGAGGAACAAATTCAATTGTCACTCGCTTTCAAGGAAGGTGAAGGGCGATATTACCAATTTAACAATGTTCGTGCAGCTAGTACAGATAAAGCGTGGGTAGAAGCTAAAGCGTTTTTAGCCAAATACGATATGAACGAAATTCCTTTGTTCTATGCAGAGGTATTCGAGCCGTTAATGCAAAATAGCACGACTTTTTGGCAAGAGGTAAAAAAATTAAAGAGTACAACAGTAAGAAAAGTCATTAAAGAGTTGATTGACCTAAATGTAGAAAGCAAAGTTGCCCTTAGAAAATTGCTGTCGGAAGTCAAATTAAGACAAGACGATTATCAAGGGAATCGAATATATATATGCGTTTCATACGTTTTGCTTATTGTGGCACTAGAGGACGATACTGAAGTAAGACCTGATAAGGACCAACTTTTTAGTGGCTACATTGAACATGGATTGAACTGCATTCAATTTTACTATCAGATGGATCGAATTCGTCTAATCTATAAGACACTTGAAAATGAAGAAGAGCAGTTTTTTATACTTATGTATTTATATAAACAAGCAATTGAAACAAACAATATGAAGGTAGCTATAAAATATATTAGTGAAGCCACGAGTGTTTACCCAGTTATGAGTCCATTTTTGAAATATAAAACCAATCTATTAAATGTGAGGGTTCAGAAAGAAGGCATCATTCACTCCATTGAGGTAGATGCAGAAAAACATGACTTTGTTAATAGTGGCAGTCTGGCATCTTTATCTGTGTTGCATGGAACAATGGAAATTGCAAATCAAATGAATCATTTAGTAACGGGTCTGAAAAATAATAACGTGTATGCACGGTCTTTGAACTTTTCTCCGAGCTATCTTGGTTATCAATGTGACTATACGTTGGATTTATCTAAGATAAACGATACCGAAGAAATACAAAAAAACACTTTGGAAATACTTAGAAAATCTGTACAACACTTCAACGTTTTTCATTTTCACTTTGGAACCTCGATGCTGCCTAATCTTTCAGACTTGCCGCTATTAAAGCAGGCTGGGAAGAAAGTATTCATGCATCATTGGGGATCAGATGTACGTATGAAATCAATCGCAACAAAGTTGAATCCGTTCATAAAAGTAAAAGACCAAGATGAAGAGCAAATAAAGAGACAGCTATCTTACCTCGGACAACATATAGATCATTGCATTGTTGCCGATGCGGAACTGTATGAATACGTAAAAGGTTACTATAAGAAAGTATCTTTTATTCGCCAAGCGATTGATACAACAGTTTATCGACCAGCAGAAGAATATGAACCGAGAAAAAATAAGCCAACAATTGTGCATGCACCTACTTCACCTGAATATAAAGGTACGAAATACATCATGCAAGCAATTGAGAATTTAAAGAGCAAGTATGATTTTAATTTTACATTGATTCAAAATACCTCTCACGAAGAAGCGAAGAAAATTTATCAGGATGCCGATATTATTCTGGATCAAATACTTGGTGGAAGTCATGGTTTATTGTCATTGGAGGCCATGGCGATGGGGAAACCGGTGATTTGTTATATTGCTGATTTCATGAAAGAGTTTTATCCTAAGGAACTTCCGATTATCTCAGCCAATCCAGAAACGATTACCGAAAAAATAGAAATGCTGTTGAAAGATTTTGAACTAAGAAAAGAACTTGGAATGAGTGGCAGAAAGTATGTAGAGACTTATCATGATTTAAATAAAGTGAGTGCTGAGTTAATAGATTTATATCTAAATGAAGGATAAGAGGGGACACCATGTATTCTCATGACATTCAAGGAGAAACGATTTTTGTAACAGGTGGGGCTGGATTTATTGGATCGACACTGATTGGAAGACTTGTTCAAAACAACCAAGTGATTGTCTACGATAATTTTGCCAGAAATGCGTTAGAATCAAAGGATTTTTATAATCACCCAAATCTTACAGTAATCAAAGGTGACGTTCTAGATTTAGAATCATTGAAACAATGCATTCAAGGCTCAACGTATGTAATTCATGCTGCTGGAATCGCAGGTATTGATACTGTAATTAAAAGTCCTATCACAACCATGAAAGTGAATATGATTGGATCAGCAAACGTGTTAGAGGCAGCAGCTACCTTATCTGCTTGCAAGCGTGTCGTTTGTTTTAGCACGAGTGAAGTATTTGGCCAAATTGCTTTTCGTTCAGAAGAAACCAGTTCTACTGTATTAGGAGCTGTGGGTGAAGCACGGTGGACATATGCGGTTAGTAAATTAGCGGAAGAGCACTTGGCATATTCGTATTATAAAGAACAGGGACTTCCAACCGTAACGGTCCGGCCTTTTAATATTTATGGACCTGGACAAGTGGGTGAAGGGGCTATTCGTAACTTTATTGTCAGAGCTCTGAGAGATGAAACATTGTATATTCACGGAGATGGGACACAAATTAGGGCATGGTGCTATGTAGACGATATGGTAGAAGGAATATTAAGATGCATGACTTCTCCTAAAGCGAAAGGAGAGTCGTTTAATATTGGAAATGAAAGAGCAGTTACAACGATTTATGGTTTGGCAAACACGATTATTCGAGTTTTAAATTCAAAATCAACTATTCAATTTGTAAAACAAGAACATGCAGATATCGAACTTCGTGTACCTAAAGTAAACAAAGCAAAAGAACTGCTAGATTTCGAAGCAATGGTGGATCTAGAGGAAGGGATTCAATACACAGCAGACTATTATAAGGGGAATTACTGATGATAAGGTTAACACAACCCTATATTAGTTCAGATGAAATTCATGCAATGACTGAGGTATTACAATCTGGAATGCTTGTCCAAGGGCGACGAGTCCAGGAATTCGAACAAAATTTAGCGACATACATGCAGGTTAATTATGTGTCTGTTGTTTCCAGTGGAACTGCTGCGTTGCATCTTGCCTTAGCTGCATTAGAATTGGGACGAGGCGATGCTATTATTGCCCCATCCTTTACTTTTCCAGCTACCGTAAATGTTGTCGAATTACAGGGAGCAAGACCAGTTCTCGTAGATGTCACAAGTGGAAGTTTTAACATAGACCCCAAACAGTTAAAGGACACAATAAAGACTTGGAATGGTCCAGAAAAATTAAAAGCAATTATAGTAGTTCATGAATTTGGTGCACCCGCTGATATGGAAATCATCATGAATATTGCTAAAGAGCATGATTTGTATGTTATTGAAGACGCAGCATGTGCTTTAGGTTCAATTAGCAATGGCAAACACGTAGGGTGCTTAGGGGATATCGGATGTTTTTCTTGGCATCCACGAAAGTCTATCACAACGGGCGAAGGTGGAGCTATCGTTGCGAAAAGTGAATCTCTTCATCAAAAAATAAACATACTTAGAAATCATGGAATCCAAAGGCTTGAAGATGGATCAATTGATTTTATAGTCCCAGGATTCAACTATAGATTGACAGAATTTCAAGCTGTTTTGGGAAATCTTCAGTTACAAAGATTTCAGTATAACCTTGAGAAAAGAAAGCAGCTTGTGAAAGTTTATAAAAGAGAGCTGGAAAGTGTAGAGTATATTACCCTACCAGAAATGATAGATGGTCACTCTTGGCAGACTTTCATGATCGTTCTAAACACTCAGCATGATCGAGCAAAAGTGATAAAATGTCTAGCAGAAAAAGGAATTGAAGCCAATTTAGGCGCTCAAGCCATTCATATGATGTCTTACTATAAGGAAAAATATCACTTCGGCTTGAATCAGTTTCCAAATGCTAAATTGTTCTATGAAAAAGGCTTGGCCCTACCATTACATCCATTATTAACGGAAGAAGAGATCACATATATTTCTCACACATTACGAGAGGTGCTTAGGTGAAGAAAATTATTATTATCGGAGCAGGTCCTCTTGGAATAGAAGTGTTAGAAACAATTAACCTTATTAACGTCCTCTCTGGGAAGCAAGTATACATTTGCCAAGGCTTCTTAGATGATGACAAGGAAAAGTGGAATACGAGTATACTTGAGATTCCTATTTTAGGACCGATAGCGGAAGCTAACAAATTCAGAGACTCAGTTTTTGTGTTTGCTTTAGGTAGTCCGAACAATTATTACAAGAGGGAAGAGATATTTGAAAAAATTGGGATTGGTCAATTCCAGTTGGAAACGATTATTCACCCAAGTGCTGTAGTATCTCGATTAGCAAGAATTGATAAAGGCTGCCTCATTATGCCGTATTCTATTATTGGGCCAGGTGCTCACCTAAATTGTTGTGTGATTGTTTCTCCACACGTAACTGTTAATCATGGAGTGGAAATTGGCGATTTTACAATTATCGCAGGAAATGTAAGCATTGCAGGAGAGGTCACAGTCGGAAGAAGTTGTTATTTGGGAATGGGAAGCCAAATTAAAGGTGAACTTACATTGGAAGACTACTGTTTAGTCGGTATGGGAAGTAATGTATTGGATAATGTGGCAACGAAAACGGTAGTTGCGGGAAACCCTGCGAGAATATTAAAAGGAACTTAATGTTAATCTAATTTGATCGACAAGGGTGATAGAGTATGTCTCCTTTCACAGAGATTTTAACAGATAACTTAACAGATATTTTAATAGACAAAATAAAATTGCGAAAAGCATCTTTAGGTGTCATCGGTCTAGGATACGTCGGCCTCCCCTTAGCTGTGGAAAAAGCAAAAGCTGGATACCGAGTAATAGGGTTCGACATTCAACAAAAAAGAGTAGATATGGTCAATCAAGGCATCAATTATATTGGGGATGTTGTCGAAAACGAATTAAGAGAATTGGTCCAGACAGGCATGATAACCGCAACGACTGATTACTCTTTCATTCGCGATCTGGATGTCATTTCGATTTGCGTGCCTACCCCGTTAGATTCATATCAACAGCCTGACATTACATATGTTAAAGCTTCTGCTGAGGCAGTAGCTGCGCACTTGCATCCTGGAATGCTCGTTGTACTAGAAAGCACCACATATCCTGGAACGACAGAGGAAATCGTTTTACCGATTCTCGAAGAAACTGGTTTAAAATGCGGTGTAGATTTTTATTTGGCGTACTCACCTGAAAGGGTAGATCCAGGAAACCGCGTATATAATACGAAAAATACTCCAAAAGTAGTCGGAGGCATTACAAAGGATTGCACGCAAGTTGCCGCCATGCTCTATGAACAAGTTTTAGAGGGGAAGGTTCACCAGGTATCCAGCCCTGCAGTAGCAGAGATGGAAAAAATTCTGGAGAATACGTTCCGTAATATCAACATTGCTCTAGTAAACGAGATGGCAATTCTATGCAATCGAATGGGCATAGACATTTGGGAAGTAATTGATGCGGCTAGCACAAAACCCTATGGTTTTATGCCCTTTTATCCAGGACCAGGTCTCGGAGGACACTGCATTCCGGTAGATCCTTGGTACCTGACATGGAAAGCAAGAGAATTCAACTATCACACCCGGCTTATCGAAGTCGCAGGGGAAATTAACAATAGCATGCCAGAATTTGTTGTAGAAAGAATCGGAGGCATATTGAACCAATTTTGCAAGCCGATTAATGGTTCAACAGTATATTTGCTAGGGATCGCATATAAAAAAGACATCGATGATTACAGGGAGTCTCCAGTAATAAAAATCATTGAGATACTTAAGCAAAAAGGGGCTCATGTTGTGTTTAGTGACCCTAAAATTCCGCATTTTAGTTACAAAGGTACAGATTACGAGGGAATAGAAGTATCAGAAGAAAATCTACGATCTGCTGATATTGTGGTTTTAACTACGGATCACTCCGATTATGATTACAAGCTAATTGGAGAATATGCGGAAGTGTTGTTTGATACGCGAAATGCAATGCAGGCCATTGAACATAAAAACCACTATTTCCGGTTATAAAAAATTCTGGGAAGTGTAAAAAAATGGAAAAAGTTATTGTTGTAGGGGCAGGGCATTGGGGGATTAATCATGTGAAAACATTTTACGAACTAGGTGCGCTTGCTGGTGTAGTAGAAACTAATGTTAGTTCACATGTAGAGTTGATAAAGGCATATCCTGGTGTATCAATATTCTCTTCACTTGAGGAAGGGCTTGCAGTTGAGGCCAATGGGGTTGTGATTGCAACACCTGCGTCTACTCATTATACATTAGCGGCACAGGCTATGCTCGCTGGCAAAGATGTACTGGTAGAAAAGCCTATGACACTTTCTATGAAAGAGGCTGAATCACTGGTTGAGGTCGCAAAAAATACAGATCGAATTCTAATGGTCGGACATCTCTTGTTGTATCAACCGGCTATTCAGAAAATGAAAGAGCTTCTGGACCAAAATGCAATCGGCAAAGTTTGCTCCATTCATCAAGAGCGCATGAAGCTTGGAAGAGTTCGTTCTGTGGAAAATGTATTGTGGAGCTTCGGTGTCCATGACATTGCTGTTCTCTTGTACTTAATTGGAAAAGAGCCAGTTTCTATACAAGTAAACGGCCAAAGCATCGTTCAACCGACTGTCGAAGACGATACGCATCTTCATTTGAACTTTGCGAATGGTATCCAAGCACATTTACGTACATCTTGGCTCTGGCCAATACAGAAGAGATCAATGGTTATTACCGGAACGGAAGGGTTTCTGGTATATGAAGAAGATAAGCAAATCGTTACCTTATACAAAAAGGGTGTAGGAAGCGATTTACAAAACTGGTCAACCGGAGAGGAAATCGTTTACCAGGGTGGTACGGAAAATCCGCTGAAAAACGAATGTGAGCATTTTCTAGCTTGCATACAAAGTCGAGCACTGCCTCTATCAAATGGAATGAATGGAATGGAAGTTGTTCGTATTTTGGAGCAAGCATCCAGACTCCTTGAAAAGGAGGAGAATGGCATTGAGCGACGAGTTCTTCAAGCATGAGTCAGCGTACGTCGATGAAGGGGCTAAGGTCGGAAAAGGAACACGGATTTGGCATTTCTCTCATGTTATGGGTAAAGCAGAAATTGGTGAAGGATGTAATCTTGGACAAAATGTCTTTGTTGCGAATCATGCACGAGTAGGAAACCATGTTAAAATCCAGAATAACGTTTCATTATATGAAGGGGTAATTTTGGAGGACTATGTGTTTTGTGGTCCAAGCATGGTTTTTACAAACGTCAAAACACCACGTTCGGCTTTTCCTCGCAACACGAGCGACGATTATTATGAAACAACAATCAAGTACGGAGCTTCAATTGGAGCCAATGCAACTATTGTATGCGGCGTAACAATTGGGAAATGGGTGTTCGTAGCAGCTGGTGCGGTTGTTACAAAAAATGTACCTGATTATGCTTTAGTAGCAGGGGTACCTGCAAGAATTATTGGCTGGGTATGCCAGTGTGGTGATGCTTTGGCGGTTACTGATGATTCGGAGACTTCAAAGTGTGCTAGTTGCAATCGGACCTATCGAAAAGCGGAAAGTGGAGCATTGGATATCTATCATGATGAAGCGGAAGTGGGACAATGAGCAAAATTCCTATTCTTGACTTACAGCAAGAAATACAATTCCTTCGCGAAAAGTTGTTCACAGCATTTGAAGATGTTCTGCAATCAGGGCAGTTCATTATGGGACCACAAGTAAAAGCATTGGAGTCTGAACTAGCAGAGTTTTTAGGTGTTAAGCATGCGATTACACTTAATTCTGGTACAGATGCATTGGTTATAGCATTGAGGGCACTAGGGATTGGAGAAAGGGATGAAGTGATAACGACACCCTTCACGTTTTATGCAACGGCAGAAGCGATTCAACATGTCGGTGCTAGCACAGTTTTTGCAGATATCGATCCTGTCACCTTCAATATTAACGTAGACAGTTTGGAAGAAAAAATAACAAATAAAACGAAAGCAATCATACCGGTTCATTTGTTTGGACAAGCTGTACAAATGGATGCGCTTATGGGCTTAGCTAAAAAGTATGATTTGAAAATCATAGAGGATGTGGCCCAAGCATTTGGAGGTACCTTTGGCGATTCCATGCTAGGGACTATAGGCGATGTTGGGTGCTTCTCTTTCTTTCCTTCCAAAAATCTCGGAGCCTATGGTGACGGAGGATTGCTCACTACAAATGATGACAAAGTAGCTGAAGTCGCGAAAATGCTCCGATCTCATGGCTCGAAAAAGAAATATTACAATGAACTGGTGGGGTATAACTCGCGACTCGATGAAATGCAAGCGGCAATCCTTCGTGTAAAATTGCCGTACATTCAGGAGTGGAACGGAAAAAGAAGAAAGGCAGCTTCGTATTATACAGCTGCGTTAAAGGACGTGCCCGGAATTGCAACACCAGAAGAGAGTCCTCAATGCACTCATGTTTTTCATCAATATACGATTCGGGTTTCCGATGATCAAAGAGAATTGCTAAAGACTTACTTAGAGGAGCAAGGAATTAGCACAATGGTCTATTACCCTACACCAGTGCATAAACTTCCGATTTTTAGCGAGATTCATGAGTCTTACTCTGAGTCTGAGCAAGCTGCTGCAGAAGTGCTGAGCCTTCCTATATGGCCAAATATTCAAACTGAAGTTCAAGATCAAGTAATTACAGCAATTAAGAACTTTTTCAAACGATGAGAAATTAGCCCTATTGATATAGGGCTAATTTTTTTGTTATCGAACCAGTAAACCTTTCCTACACGTATGCCGATATCAATAGTAAAGATATTCCGCTGGGGGGAGAAAGGGAATGGATATAAAAGGGATAAATGATCCTGGAAGAGGTGCAGTTGGTTTAGAGTTGAAAAATGCAGGAGAACAGAGTACAAAGGAAAATAAAACAGCTGATTCGGCAGATACGTACGGGAATGAAAAGAAGTACTCAAAAAAGGAACTGGAGAAAGAAGTAGATTCTCTCAATGATTTTTTGAAGGGAAGCACGACACATCTAAAGTTTAAGCTGCATGAAAAGCTGGGTGAGTATTACGTACAGGTGGTCAATGACCAGTCCAATGAGGTTGTCAGAGAAATACCTTCAAAGAAAATGTTGGACGTTGTAGCCAAAATGTATGAAATGGTAGGAATATTGGTTGACGAAAAAAGATAGAGGTGAGAAAAAGTGACAATTAATCGTATTTCAGGTATGGCCAGTGGTATGGATACGGAAAAAATGGTTAAAGACCTGATGAAAGCTGAACGAAAGCCCTTAGACAATTTATTACGAAAAAAACAATTGGATGAATGGAAGCGCGATGACTATCGTGATATGAATTTGTTGCTTGCTACGTTTCGTGACACGACGATGCGCGATATGCGGATGCAATCTACGTACTTGAAAAAGACTGTCAGTTCTACTAACGATGCCATTGTGACAGCAAAGCAAAAAGGAAATCCTAGCTTGCCATCTTATGTCGTCGAAAATGTTCAACTAGCAATAGCTGGGAAACCTCATGCAAAAACATTTGATGCTACTGGAGTAAGTAATCCTGAGGCCTCATTAGGAAATAAATTTGAGCTTAAAATTGCTGGTGACTCAGGTGTAGAAAAGACGATTCAAGTGGGATCAACCGATTCTATGAATAGCATTATTAGTAAGATTAATAGTGTTTCCAAAGACACGGGAGTCGTTGCGAGTTTCAATCCTACTGACAAAAAATTGGTGTTTACTGCTACAAAGACTGGCGAGACAAATATGAAGTTAACAGTAGACACTACAAATGGTGGAAAGAACACAATTGGTTTGGTGGACTACCAAGGCAAAAGCGGAGTAGCAGACATACCAGGAAAAGCCACCATAAATGGAACTGAACTTAGTATCCCAAGCAACAATTTTACATATGACGGGATGGAATTTAATTTTAAGCAAAGCACAGCACCTGGACAGAGTTACACCATTACTTCTAATCCTGATGAGGATGCAATATTTAAATCCATTACGAAGTTTGTTGAAGATTACAATACCCTAATTGATAAGCTTAACAAAAAAACATCGCAAGCTCGTTATAAAGACTATCATCCACTTTCTGATGAAGAAAAAGCGGCAATGGATGAGAAAGTAATTGAGAAATGGGAAGAAAAAGCGAAAAGTGGTTTACTTCGTCGTGATCCCATGATTACAGAAGCGCTTAATCAAATGCGTGGGGCTATCTTTAACCCTGTTTCGGATGTAAATAAAAAGTTTGACTTGCTAACAGAGGTGGGGGTTTCTACTACCCGTCCAGGTGCCGAAGGTTCTGCAACTAACTATCTGGACAAGGGGAAATTGTATATAGACGAAACAAAATTGCGTAAAGCAATCCGTGAAAACGGTACAGATGTAATGGATCTCTTCACGAAAACCAGCTCTTCGACCGATCCTAAAACCAAGTTTGAGGAAAGTGGAATCGCTCAGAGACTATATAGTACATTAGGCGAAATTACAACGAAGATCACGAAAAAAGCCGGTTCAGTTGGCATGACAGATGAATCGGAATATTTTACAATGGGAAAAGACATGAAGAATTTAAAAGATCAAATTAAGCAATGGGAAAGACGCATGGATAAAATAGAGGATCGCTACTGGAGAAAGTTTACTGCACTTGAAAATGCGATGAACAAAATGAACTCTCAAAGTGCGTGGCTCGCACAGCAACTTGGTGGATGACAGATGACAGTAAAGGGGCGGTAATGATATGAGTATTAATGCAGCGCAAGCATATCAAACGAATCAAGTTACAACAGCTCCGCCTGAAGAACTAACCTTAATGCTATACAACGGCGGTATTAAATTCCTTCGTTTGGCGAAGGTAGCGCTTCAAGAAAAAAAACTGGATAAGACGCATGAGAATGCAATGAAAGTCCAAGCCATTTTGGGAGAACTCTCTAGCACTCTCAATCTTTCCTATCCGGTTGGTGAGCAAATGGCGGCTATGTATGAATATATGTTGCATAGGACTATTGAAGCCAATATGAAAAAAGATGCTGAAATTTTTGATGAAGTTGAGGATTTCTTTACTCAATTTCGTGATACTTGGAAGCAAGCGATTGCTTTGAGCAAGAATAAAGGATGAGAGATGATATGAAGGCATGGGCGGAAGTCTCATCTCTATTGGAGCAATTGCTTTCAGCATCGGAAGAACTTCGCAGCAAAATATTTGCAGACGATGATGATATTGAAGAATGGACAGGCTTGATTGATCAAAGAGAGGAAATTATTAAACAGATTTCCGAGTTCCAAAATCAGGGTGCCATAGTAACAGATGAGGATAAGGAACGTTATCTCCAAAAAGTGTATGAGATCGATTTGCAAGTTTTTCCTTTGCTAGAGAAAAAGTATGATAATCTGGATAGACAATCGAAGAACATCCAAAAGAGTATTATGGTAGGAGCAAAATATGGATCTTACGGAAATATAAATCCATATGGGGCTTACTTCGATAAAAGGAACTAAAGGTTCAAAGGCCTGTAAAAACTGAACTTCAGTTTTTTACAGGCCTTTGATCGTACTATACACTAATATCTATTTGCTTTCCTAATGTAGGATGAGAAGCCTGTACTGTGGCTTGGGCTTTTGAAAAATCATCCAGCATCACGGTAGCTCCAGCTGCTTGTGATGCTTGAGCCATGTTCATGATACTAAGGCTAACGGTGTGCTGGAGCTGGCTCAACTGCCCGCTCATGATTGAATTGATGTCCATAGTTTATATCTCTCCTTTCTATAGGGACTATTTCATTACTATTATCGGATTGGAAAACCTTTGCTATAATATTAAAATTCAAAACAGCCGATATACCAAGAGAAAACCAATTTCACGGCTAACAGTTTCAAAGGAAGAAAACCAGGAAGGTGAATCACTTGTGTCCACAAAACGCCGCTCACTCGTCTTAATCGGAGCCGTCCTCCTCATCTTCATACACGCGGTCTACCTAAACGGAACCCTATCGGACCTCCTCAACGTAACCGCCATCGAGCTAGTCGCGCTCTCCGTAGTCATGTCCTACGCAGTCAAACGCAAGCATCTCGACTTGAAAAAAATCTGGCGCCTGCTCATCCATGGCCGGCAAAGCAACGTCGAAGAAACAATCAAGCGCTTCTACTACTACGCGCTCGTCCAGAAGGAACAGGGCTATATCGCGCTCGAAAAGGAGCTGCAACAGGAACCCGATTCTTTTGTCCAACGTGGTAGCCTGCTGGCGATCGAGGGTGTTCCAGAAGAAGAGCTGCGCCTGATCCTGGAGAATGAGCTCAAGGGCGAGCAGTATCGTTACCAACAATCAGCTGGCTTCTTCCGCCTCATCAGCTTGTTAGCACCGGGGATGGGGCTAGTCGGTACGCTTCTGGGGATGACGGGCGTATTGAAGTCGCTCGAAGACATGGCCTTGACCGGACACAGTCTGAGCGCAGCGGTCGTAGCGACGCTGTATGGCGCGCTCTTGGCGAACTTGTTCGCGCTACCATGCTACTACCGCCTGATGGATCTGTACGACCGGGAAATGTTTGAAAAGCGTCTTTTTATCGAAGGGTGTATCGGTCTCCAACGCATGGAGACACCACGCTTGTTGTTTGAAAAGCTGAACTCATTCTTGCCAGGTGACCAAAAGCTGGTGCTGATTAAAGAAGCAGGCAGCATGAAGGGCACGATTGAAAGGCAGGACCGCTATGCATGACGAACGGTTATACGACGAAAAAGAGCTAGAGAAAAGCTGGCTGCTCAGTTACAGTGACCTGATTACGCTGTTATTCGTGATCGTGATTATTATCGCGGCGACGCAAACGAAGAGCATTCAGGCACAAAAAGAAGAGGTGCAAAAGGAAAAAGCGAGCTTGGAGCAGGTGCATGAGAGTCTCGACCTGCTCAACCTGCAAAAGCTGGAGCTGCAGCGAGAGGTCTACCAATTGGAGGCTCGCCAGAAGGAGCTCAAAGGTGAAAAAGAAGAAGAAGGCTCCGAGGACACCGTAAACGTGCCGAAGCCACCAATGGGCATGACTGACTCGAGTGAGCGCGATATGGAGACGGTACGCAACCAGCTATCCTCCGCTTTGGCTGAACTGAATCTCGACTACGAGGAGACCGACGAAGGCCTGCGTATCCGTTTGCCGGAAACGATCTTGTTTACGAGTGGTTCGGCAGACCTACAAGCCCAAGGCAAGCAAGTTGTCGGGACGGTAGCTGGGGTTTTGAAACGCTTTGAGCACAAGGTGCGAATCGAGGGTTATACAGATGATGTGCCGATATCTCGCAGTTCCTACCAATCCAACTGGGAGCTATCCTCGGCGCGCGCGATCTCTGTCATGCGTGAAATGGTCGATGCTCACTCCCTACCAGCGTCTCGCTTTACAGTGGCAGGCTTGGGCGAATACAAGCCGCTTGTGGACAACTCCAACGCGGAGAACCGTGCGAAGAACCGCCGGGTAGAGATCGTGATTTTGGGGGAAAAAGAATAATTCATTATTTTCAGATAAAAGCAGGATTTTTATATGCAGGATAGAACTATATCCCGTATATATGAATCCTGTTTTTTTGCTGCTAGACCCACTTATTCTCCTCATTCGTTCCCCTTACTTTCGTGCTAAAGTGGCAGAATATACAGGAAACAGTTATACCCAGCTTGTGCACAAGGTCATGTGGATAATGTGGATAACTCTGTGGAGAACGCAAAAAATCCGTGATTTTCATGTGGACATTACTGGGGACAAAATGGGCAGATAGAGAGACACAAGGGGGATTTCGAAATGCGTATCGGGACAAATTGGTTCAAATCGCTCGCGTTGGTCGTCGGTGTGGGGGTACTCCTCGCTGGCTGTGGATCGGGTGGTCAGCAAACGTCTGGCAGTGGTGGTTCGGGTGACAAGGTGTACGTAGTCGGTACAGATGCGGCATATCCACCGTTCCAAATGCTTGAGGCTGACAAGATTAGTGGCCATGACATCGATGTAATGAACGCGATCGCGGAAGCTGGCGGATTCAAGATCGAGTGGAAAAACACCGGGTGGGACCCGCTTTTTGATGGATTGGACAAAGGGACGGTTGATATTGGGATCTCGTCCATCACGATCACGGAGAAGCGCAAGGAGAAATACGATTTTTCGGACTCATACTTTGAAGCGAATCAACTCATTCTGGTAGCGGAAGATTCTCCAGTGACGAAGCTGGCAGATTTGAAAGGCAAGAAGATCGGGGTTCAAGCTGCGACCACGGGTGAAGAAGTGGTCAAAAAGGCGTTTGGAGATACGTACGAAGGCTTGAAAGGTTATGATGACATGCCATCCTCCGTCGATGACTTCTTTAATGGTCGGGTCGATGCAGTGATTGGCGACAATGGCGTTTTGTCATACTACGTGAATAAAGTAAAAGACAAGAAGTTTAAGCTGATTAAGGATGATTCCTTTGAAAAGGAATTTTACGGAATTATCGTGAAAAAGGGCAATGCCGATGCGATGAACAAAATCAACGACGGATTGAAAAAGATAAAAGAAAATGGAAAGCTGCAGGAAATTTACACCCAGTACTTTGGCAATAAGTAGGCAGCAAAATGGCCGGGTGCGTCCCTACGACGTAGCCGGCGTTTGTTCGCAACTTGGATTGCTGACATGAAGAAGGGAGGATTAGCCATTGGACTGGAGTGTCATCTACGACTACCGTGAATTGTTTATCCGAGGCATTATTAATACGATTTTACTAACAGCAGTGGCTACGGTTTGCGGAACATTTTTGGGGTTGTTCATCAGCTTGGGCAAAATGTCCTCCAAGAGAATCTTGCGTTGGACCTGTTCGATTTACGTAGAGCTGTTTCGGGGAACTCCGATGCTGGTCCAAATTTTGCTGATTCATTTTGCGGTGATTCCGTCGATTTGGGGTATTCTGTATCCGGGAGCGAGCAGCCCGGAAGCAATTTATTCAGGCTTCGTCGCGCTTTCACTCAATGCAGCTGCTTATATGGCGGAAATCTTTCGGGCTGGCATCCAATCCATTGATCCGGGACAGATGGAAGCGGCACGATCACTTGGCATGAACAAGGGCCTTGCGATGCGCCAAATTATCCTTCCGCAAGCGTTTACACGAATGCTGCCCGCAATCGGAAATGAGTTTATTGCTCTCTTAAAGGATTCGTCTCTTCTGGCAGTAATCGCGACACCGGAATTAAACTACGCAGCCATGAACGTAGCGAAAAGTACATTTGAGCGCTACCCCCCGTATTTAACAGAAGCGGCGGTTTACCTGGTACTTACGTTGTTCTTGTCCCGTGTAGTCGTGCGAGGACTTGAGAAAAAATATTCCACACGGTAATGAGCGTGTAGAATGATTCGCCTGAATTGGGGGAAGCTAGACTTGATTTTATTTTCACAAAAGAAAGGGTTGTGCTGTTTCATGCAAGGCAAAGTAAAATGGTTTAATGCAGAAAAAGGGTTTGGATTTATTGAACGAGAAGACGGTGATGATGTATTCGTCCACTTTTCGGCGATTCAGTCGGAAGGGTTTCGTTCGTTAGATGAGGGACAGGCTGTAGAATTCGACATTGTAGAAGGGGACCGCGGTCCACAAGCGGCGAACGTCGTGAAGTTATAAACGAAACAATAGCAAAATCCCCCTGGTTCCTTGAGTAGGACAGGGGGATTCGTTTTTTCAACTTTTCAACGCGTTTAACTGATCATTTTTTGAATGTGTAGGGAGCGCTGCAGTCTCAGGTCAATAAAATCATTACCTCTACGAACGAGAGGGCGCATAGGCTCATCTGTATGAATCATAATGATTTCGACGTGGTCGCCATTGCTCAAAAGCGCATGGGAGCCGACGTAAAGCAAGATAATGTAATGAATAAAACGAGATACAATCATCGGATTTAACTGGCCTGAACAAGCTAGCTCCCACAGAACATTCGCTGCTTCAAAGGGAGAGGTTCCCTTCCGATACACGCGATCTGCGCATATCGCATCAAACACGTCTGCGACACTGATGATTTGGCATTCAAAAGGGATGCCATCTTTTTTTCGTCCGAGGGGATATCCACTTCCATCCCAACGTTCGTGGTGCATGAGAGCGCATTGTGCCAGCAAATTGTCGGCATCGTCCATGGTGCGCAGGAGCTCGTAGCCGTATACGGTATGCTTTTTCATAATCGTATACTCTTCGTCTGTCAGGCGTCCTGGTTTGGACAGCAGCTCATCGGGGATTTTCATCTTGCCGACGTCATGGAGAAGACCTGCAAGGCCTAAAAAATGAACATCACGTTGCGGCAATCCTATGATTTTTCCGATTAAAGCTGCCACGATACCTACATGCAGAGAATGGCGATACGTATAACCTTCTGTTCCTTCACTCAAATAAATGAAGCGCAGAAATCTCATGTGATGAAGAACTTGATCGAGCATAGGATGAACAGCATCGCTAAATTGTTGCAGTCGGGGGGTATCCCCATTTGCGAGCTGGTTAAATAAATACTCGGTTTTTTGTACGGCCATCATATAGGCCTTTGCAGCCTCTGTCTCACTCCAATGAAGGAGCGGAAAAGGCATTTCGGGTGCTTCCGAGTCAGTAGTAACGTGTACGGCTTCCACCTGATGAGCCTCTAGCAGTCGTATATCACTTAGGTGAAGGCTTGCACCAGCGGGTAGTAAAAGCAGACCGTACTCATTGTAGACGTCTTGAGCGAGCGTTGTTCCGATAAGTGAATGGGAAGGTTTAACCTCGGCCATGAGGATTCCTCCAGTGCGATGACGACCGCGATATAGGATTGGATGACTACCTGTCCTATTATAGCATAGGGAATCTAGTAAGTATTGGTAAAATAATGTCGGATATTGATGGTTTGTAAAAGATTTGCAAAGATTTTTTTAAGCTGAGTGGAAGGATTATTTACAGAAGTGGCGAATACGTATGTATAGACGGAAGGAGGTTGGAACCATGAAATTTAACATTCGTGGAGAAAACATTCAAGTCACCGGTGCACTTAGAGAATATGTCGAAAAGAAAGTCGGCCGTCTGGAAAAATATTTTGAAACTCCACAGCCTACAGAAGTACAAGTCACCATGCATGTACATCGCGGAGAAGGCACGATCGAGGTAACTATCCCACTGAGTGGGGTCATTATCCGAGCGGAGGAAACACACGAAGATATGTATGCTGCTATCGATCTGATAGTAGAAAAGCTGGAACGTCAGATTCGGAAACACAAAACGAAGCTGATGAGGAAGCTTCGGGTTGATTCGACAGGAAGAATCGCACAGCGTGAGAGTCAGCCAGTAGCAGTCATGATCCCGGATGTGGATGAGGATGATATCGACATAGACATCGATATTGTTCGAACCAAACGCTTCGATCTGAAGCCGATGGATGCACAGGAAGCGGTCATGCAGATGGATATGCTGGGACACAGCTTCTTCGTTTTCCAAAACAGTGACACCAATGACGTCAGTGTGGTGTATCGCCGCAATGATGGGCGTTACGGATTGATTGAACCAAAATAACGAAACTTTACACATTCTCATTCGTATAAGACTAGGGAGTTGCTATTGGCAACTCCCTTTACTTGTGTAGAGGATGCTCTATTTGATAAAATATCTTTTTAGAAAGTATTATTTTCGTAGAATCGGTATCCTTTTTTATTATCTGGACTCATGCCGGCTTGTGCATTTTGTTTGGCAGTATATGGAAGGGGTGTCCTCATGTTAGGACTCGTTAAAAAGATATTCGGCGATAGCAATGAACGTGAAGTAAAGAAAATGTTTAAGCGCGTAGAAAGTATCAATGCGCTGGAACCAACGATTAAGGCACTCTCGGATGACCAACTGCGGGAGAAGACAGCTGAGTTTAAGGCTCGCTTGGCAAATGGAGAAGAACTGGACAAAATCTTGAATGAAGCGTTTGCCGTTGTACGTGAAGCATCGATCCGTGTTCTGGGCATGCGTCACTTCGACGTCCAGATGATTGGTGGTATGGTTCTTCAGGAAGGCCGTATCTCCGAGATGAAGACGGGTGAAGGTAAAACGCTGGTTGCGACACTGGCGACATACCTGAATGCCTTGATGGGCAAAGGCGTCCACGTCGTTACCGTGAACGAATACTTGGCTGAGCGTGACTCGACCATCATGGGTAGGCTGTATAACTTCCTCGGACTGACAGTCGGTTTGAACAAGAATGGACTGAGCCCTGAAGAAAAACGCGAAGCATACGCGTGTGACATTACGTATGGTACGAACAACGAGTTTGGTTTCGATTACCTGCGTGACAATATGGTTCTGTACAAGGAACAAATGGTACAACGTCCGCTCTTCTTCGCTATCATTGACGAGGTGGACAGCATTTTGATTGACGAAGCACGTACGCCGTTGATCATCTCCGGTTCTGCTAACAAATCGACAGAGCTGTACTACATCTGCTCGCATTTTGTGAAGCGCCTGGAAGAAGAAAAGGATTTCACCATCGATGAGAAGCTGAAAATCGTCAATCTCTCAGATGAAGGTGTAAGCAAGGTTGAACAGGCATTCAACATCGACAACCTGTACGATACGGCACATATCACGTTGAACCACCACATTACGGCGGCGTTGAAAGCACAAGTGCTATTCAAGCGCGATGTCGATTATGTGGTACAGGAAGGCGAAGTTGTGATCGTTGACGAGTTCACCGGCCGTCTGATGGTTGGACGTCGTTACAGTGATGGCTTGCATCAAGCCATTGAAGCCAAAGAAGGTCTGCGTGTCCAAAGCGAGAGCATGACACTGGCGACCATTACCTTGCAAAACTACTTCCGTATGTACGAGAAGCTGGCGGGTATGACAGGTACAGCGAAGACGGAAGAAGAAGAGTTCAAAAAGATTTACGGTCTCGACGTTGTGGTTATTCCAACGAATAAACCCGTACAGCGTGTCGATTCACCTGACCTTGTTTTCAAAACAGAGGCAGCTAAATATCGTGCAGTTGTAAACGACATTGTCGAGCGACACAAAAAGGGCCAGCCGATCCTGGTAGGTACCATCTCTATCGAAAACTCGGAGCGCTTGTCCCAAATGCTGAAGCAAAAAGGCGTACCGCATAACGTATTGAACGCGAAGCAGCATGAGCGCGAGGCGGAAATCGTTGCACGTGCAGGTGTGTACGGAGCGGTTACCATTGCGACAAACATGGCGGGTCGTGGTACGGACATTCAGCTCGGCGAAGGTGTTGCGGATATAGGCGGTCTCCATATTATCGGTACAGAACGTCACGAGAGCCGTCGGATTGACAATCAGCTGCGCGGTCGTGCCGGTCGTCAGGGGGACCCGGGTTCATCCCAGTTCTTCCTCTCGATGCAAGATGAGCTGATGCGTCGTTTCGGTGCGGACAATATCATGAATATGATGGATCGCCTGGGTATGGAAGAGGATATGCCGATCGAGAGCCGCCTGGTTACTCGTGCGGTAGAATCCGCGCAGAAGCGTGTAGAGGGATCGAACTTCGATGCACGTAAAGGCGTTCTCCAGTACGACGACGTGATGAATCAGCAGCGTCTGGTTGTCTACAAACAGCGTAAAGACATCCTGGAACAGGAAAATCTCAGCGATGTTGCTTTGAATATGATCTACGCAGTGATGGAGCGTGCAGTATCTCTGCATTGTCCAAAAGAAGAGGTACCAGAGGATTGGGATCTGCAAGCATTGGCCGATGCTGCCAATAATGGGTTCCTCCATGAAGAAACGATTACAGCTAAAATGCTGAAAGGCATGGAAGCAGAAGAAATTCTCGAGCTGTTAAAAGCAGAAGTTGATAAGCAGTACAAACAGCGTGAAGAAGAAATCGGCGAATCGATTCGCGAGTTTGAAAAAGTCGTCATTCTGCGTGCTGTCGACAGCAAGTGGATGGATCACATCGATGCGATGGATCAGTTGCGTCAAGGTATTCACCTGCGCGCTTACGCACAAAACGACCCGCTTCGTGAGTACCAGTTCGAAGGATACGAAATGTATCAAGGTATGCTGGCTGCTGTTCAGGAAGAAGTCGCTATGTATATCATGAAAGCCGAAGTCAGCCAAAACCTGGAGCGTCAGGATGTCATTCGCGGTCAAGGAATCGACCCGGACAACTTGCAAACATCCGGTCCATCTGATCGTCCAGATCCGGAGACCTCCGGTGATGCTGATCCGAAAAACCGTGCACAGCGTCGCGCTCAGGAGCAGGAACGCAAACGTCAAAATAAGAAACAATAAGCAAGAACAGAACATTCTTCTCGTATCGGCAAATTCGGTACGAGGGGAATGTTTTTTTCTTGCCCATTCCTAATGCCTTGACAGTATTCGTCCTCATCTATTCTTCCTCGTCTGATATTAACGATCTATTTGTCTAACACTGGTAGATGTGATCGAACGATTCAAGTGGTAATTATCTGAAAAATAAATAGAATCGTAAGTACAACACTTTTACCAAAAATTCACGAAGACGGGGGAATGAACAAATGAGAACGTCAGTGAACGTGATGGGGATACAAACGAAGAATATTATGGAGCGCATTTCCGTTACTTTAAAAGCAGTGCTAAAGACAGGAAAAGAAAATAAAAAAGTACAGCTGATTGAAAAGGAGGAGGGATTTGAATTACCGAGAGTCATCTCAGCGCAAGATCCGGTCTTTGAGGACAAGCGACTGATAGAGGAAATTCCGGAGCCGAATTGGAATGAGGCCTTGATTGCACCGCCGAATGGAATGGTGGATCGGACGCGTGAAAGTCCGCTAGCCAAAAAATATCGAAAAACACACAACTGGAAGCGACAAGCCCTCATCAAGAAAGCCTACCAGCTGAAAACAAGCCAAGCTCGGCGTACGCATCTCTATTTGGTTACCGCACCACAGGCGGAAAATAAACAACCACATGAAATCCGAGACCTCAGATCCTCGCCATCACCACCGGTGGCAACGTGACAAAGTGTAGCGGCGAAGTCCCTTTTCTAAACGTGACAAGCTGCCGTATTTGCGCATCTGGCAAATTACGTTACAATAAAACATAGCTTACGTAAAGAGAAGGTGATTCGCAACATGGCATTAATCGATATTGCGGACATCAAACAAGAGATGTCTAGCATGGCTAAGCGTTTAGCGGATATTAGGGGGTCTCTTTGACCTCCCAGTAAAACAGGAACGAATCGGTGAACTGGAAGAGCGCATGCTGGCACCCGATTTTTGGGATGACAATGATGCAGCGCAGAAGACAATCAGTGAACTGAATGCAATCAAAAGCCTGGTAGAGACGATGACCAAGCTGGATTCTCAGTACGAGGATCTCCAGGTAATGCTGGAGCTCGTTATCGAAGAAGGGGATACGTCCCTCATTCCAGATTTGTATGACAGTACGCAGGAGCTGCGGAAGTCATTTGAGAGCTTTGAGCTGGAATTGCTTTTGAGTGATGAATACGACAAAAACAACGCCATTCTGGAGCTGCATCCGGGAGCGGGTGGTACAGAGTCCCAGGATTGGGCGTCCATGCTTCTACGTATGTATACACGTTGGGGGGATGCCAAGGGCTTCAAGGTTGAAACATTGGACTATTTGCCTGGGGATGAAGCCGGTGTAAAAAGTGTTACTCTACTCATTAAGGGCTACAATGCGTATGGCTACCTCAAATCAGAAAAAGGGGTTCATCGTCTTGTGCGGATATCTCCGTTTGATGCCTCTGGACGTCGTCACACATCGTTTGTGTCTTGCAACGTCCTGCCGGAGATCGAAGACGATAATGCGGTAGACATACGTACAGAAGACCTGAAAATCGATACGTATCGTTCCAGTGGTGCGGGTGGTCAGCATATCAACACGACTGACTCCGCTGTACGGATTACTCACTTGCCTTCTGGAATTGTGGTGACGTGTCAAACAGAACGCTCCCAGATTAAAAACCGGGAGCGTGCGATGAAAATGCTGACGGCACGACTGTTTGAGAAAAAACGGGAAGAACAAGAGAAAACGTTGGCCGCGATTCAAGGTGAACAAAAAGATATTGCATGGGGCAGCCAAATTCGTTCCTATGTCTTCCACCCATACAGTCTGGTAAAAGACCACCGGACGAATATGGAGGTAGGAAACGTTCAAGCAGTCATGGATGGTGATATTGATTCGTTTATCGATGCCTATCTGCGCGCGCAGATTAATCGTTAAACGAAACAGAAGGCTTCAAGGCTTTTGGTATGGAAATCGATACGGTGGTTCCTTTGCCGACATCGCTTGCGATGTTGATTGTACCGCCGTGATCGCGAATAATTTTTGTGCTTACCATTAACCCCAGGCCAGTTCCTGTTTCTTTTGTACTATAAAAAAGCTCTCCTAATCGGGGAAGTAGCTCGGCAGGGATGCCTTGTCCTTGATCGCTAATTCGGATGACAACATCGGAAGAGCGCTCTACAACCTTGATTGTGAGATTTCCACCTAACGGCATGGCTTCCATGCCGTTTTTTATGATGTTTATGAAGACTTGCTTGATTTGATATTCCTCACACAATATGAGGGACGTAACTTGCGGAAAATCAGTAAGAATGGATACATTTTTTAGAAGTGCTTGTGGTTCCAAAAGCTTAATGACAGACGAAAGCAATGGCAAAAGGCCGTTGGGAGCAAATCGCAACGCTTGCGGCTTGGCCATAATCAAAAGCTCACTGGTAATCGAAGTGATCCGCTCGATTTCCGATCGCATAATTTGCAAGTATTGCTGATTGGCGAACTCGTCCCCTTCCATGAGTTGAATAAACCCTTTCAAAGCCGTAAGTGGATTGCGAATTTCATGGGCGATTCCTGCGGCAAGCTCCCCTAGAACAGACAGCTTGTCAGAGTAACGAAGCAATTCCTCTGATTGCCGACGTTCTGTAATATCACGTGCTACAAAAACCGTGCTGAGAATATTACCGTTCGAACAAATGTCAGGTGTTCCTTTCACATCGAACAGCAACATTCTACCGTCTGGGTGCAGGTAATGGTACTCGGCGTCGAGTGTGATCTTCTGCTTCATCATTCGAGCAAAATCGCTCTTGGCGTTGGTTACTTGCTCAGGATGAATCAAGATCGAAAAATGCTGGTTGATCACTTGATCAATCGTGAGACCAGTAACCGCCTGAACAGAAGGGGAAGCGTAGGTAATAATTCCATCCACATTTACAATAAAAATCAAATCCATAATGTTTTCGGAGATTAACCGAAAGTTCTCTTGCATCTGGTGAAGAGCCTCTTCCATTTTCTTTTGCTGCGTGACGTTTTTTGCAATGGAATAGCGACTGATGATTTCGCCGTTTTGAAAAATGGGAAAGCTGGAAGCGATAATTTCCACAACCTGCCCGCTTTTATGGAGCAACTGATAATGCTTATTTTTTCTGATTCCTGTAGAAAGGATTTGTTGTTGTTTCTTACTGTCGAGACCTTCTGTAGAAGCGAGAATTTCCCAAATTTTCATCCGCAGCAATTCTTGAGAGGTATATCCTACCAATGCTTCACCAGCAGCGTTTACTCCTGTGAATCTGCCCTGCATGTCGAACATGAAAACAGCGTCAGGATTGTTGTGGAAGAGAGATGTATATAACTGTATCTGCGTGCCCATACCTATCCGCCTCTCTGTTGCTACTTGCTACCTTTGAATCGTTCGCTGTAGAAAGGAAAAATCCTACCAGACCAAAGTCCGTATTCATAATTATGTTATACTTCATGAAAGAACAAGGTCATGAAAAAGGAGAGAAACCGTCCATGTTATATGCCGCATTTTTGCCAATCGTCAATCAAGAGCTGAATGCTCAAGTAAGACCTGCGCATCTTACGTATATCAATGATTTGTACAAGCAGGGAAAAGTGTTCATGGCAGGACCCTTCACAGATAAGCTTGGCGGATTGGTTATTTACAAAGCGGATTCTCTGGAAGAAGCTCGAAAATTGGCTGAAGCTGATCCAGTTGTCGTGGAAGGCGCACGGACGTTGGAGCTACGTGAATGGAGCCCGTTAGAGTTTCCTTTATCCTAAATGGCTATAGCAAGAATGAGAAGTGGTAGTCGGAGGCATACTTAGCGAAGAAATCCGAAAAAAGGAGGGAACAGCCTTGAAACGCATTCCACTCGTTTTAACAGCGGCTGTACTCGCATTCTCGCTAAGTGCCTGTGGTACCAGCAAGCAAACACAGCCACCAGCACAACAACCAGCAACAGAAACGCCGGCAGCTGAAAAACCAGCAACAGAAACACCTTCGACGACGCCATCTGGCAGCTATGATGCAGCAACTGCAGAAACTATGTTCAAAAATACCTGTGCAGGCTGCCACGGACAGACGTTGGAAGGGGCAGTTGGACCGAACTTGCAAAAGATCGGTAGTCAGTTGAACAAGGAGCAGATTCTGGGCATTTTGGAAAAAGGAAAAGGATCAATGCCTCCGGGTCTCGTCAAAGGAAAAGATGCAGAAAACATCGCTGCATGGTTAGCGGACAAAAAGTAAACAGGGCAACAAACCAGCGCTCGAGCAATCGGGCGCTTTTTTCTTTGGACGTAAAAAAGTTTTTCTGTTGTATTCTATGTGGATTTTTATTATTATTCATGTATAAAAATACAGAATGGAATAAAGGGGAGAGAGCATGGTTCGGGTCGGGATTGTTGGAGCAACGGGGTATGGTGGCGCGGAGTTGATCCGTCTTTTGGCTGGGCATCCGCATGTTGAGATTGCCAATTTATATTCAAGTTCATCAGAAGGAGAGAGCTTGGAAAAATCGTTTCCACATGCAGCGGGGCTCGGGTTGCCCACATTATCACCAATTGATGCAGACAGCATGAGCGGTGTGAACGATTTGATCTTCCTTGCTACGCCTGCGGGAGTAAGTAGCGGGCTGAGTCCAAAGCTGGTCGAAAAAGGCGTAAAGGTCATTGATTTATCCGGGGATTTTCGTCTGGAAAATGGTGCGGTTTACGAAAAGTGGTACAAACATGAGCCGGCCCCTTCCCAATGGGTAGAAACAGCCGTTTACGGTTTAACCGAGTGGAATCAAGAGAAAGTGGCGGGTGCCAGTCTCATAGCAAATCCAGGCTGCTATCCAACTGCTACGCTCCTCGCCCTGCTTCCGCTGGTGAAGACAGGCTGGGTGCAACCTAACAGTTGGATCATCGATGCCAAATCAGGTGTGTCCGGCGCTGGACGTGGAGTATCGCTCGGTGTTCATTACAGCGAGATTAATGAAAGCATTCATGCCTATAAAGTTGCGAGTCATCAGCATACACCAGAGATTGAACAGGAGCTGCAAAAACAAAGCGGGGAAGATACACTTGTTCAATTTACGCCGCATCTGGTGCCGATGACCCGAGGGATTTTAGTCACGGCTTATGGACAACTAACGACTGATGTCACACAAGCACAAATCCAGGAGCTATACGAAGCTGCTTATGCGGATAAGCCTTTTGTGCGTGTACGTCTTGCAGGCAGTCATCCACATACAAAAGAAGTCTATGGCTCTAATTACTGCGATATCGCTATTCATGTTGATCAGCGCACGAAGCGTGTTATCTTGCTGTCGGTAATCGACAATATGATGAAGGGCGCAGCCGGTCAAGCCGTACAAAACATGAATGTCATGTTTGATTTGCCTGAGAAAACGGGCTTGCCGCTTGTACCCGTATACCCGTAGAGGAGGAGAGCAGATGCAAGGAATTGTCGTGATCAAATGTGGCGGAAGTACCATGGATCAGCTACCGGACTCCTTCTTTCAGGCGATTGCTGGACTGCAGGCACAAGGACAAAAGATCGTCATTGTCCATGGGGGCGGACCTGCTATTAACAGTATGCTCGATCAAGTTCAGATCACACCGCAATTTGTCGATGGGCTTCGTGTTACCTGCGAGGACACGCTGCGAGTTGTAGAGATGGTCTTGTGCGGCAGTATCAACAAGGCGCTCGTAAAAAGGCTAACGCAGGCAGGAGCCAAGGCATGGGGAGTTAGTGGCATCGATGGTCAGACTCTTTTGGCAACTAAAACGCCAAAGCCACTCGGGTGGGTAGGAGAAATCAAAAAGGCTGATACGACCATTCCGAAAGCGATTCTTGGGCAGAATTACGTCCCGGTGATCGCACCCCTTTCCGTTAGTGAAGATGGGAAAGAGACATTTAACGTCAATGCTGATGTAGCCGCAGGCGCGATTGCAGCAGCACTCAGCGCCGAAAAACTGATCATGGTGACAGACGTTCCGGGCATCATGCAGCCACAGCCAGATGGAACCAAGGCAGTAGTGCCAGCTACAAGTGCAGAAGGGATACAGGAAATGATTCAGGCAGAGATTATTACTGGTGGAATGATTCCGAAGGTTCAGGCAGCTCTCGACGCTCTCGGACAGGGCGTGGAGCAGGTTGTCATCTGCCGGGGAACCGCTGAAGATCTGCTCGGTGTTTGTGCGGGGCAAACAGTTGGGACAACCGTTCGTATGAATGTTAATTACGTTTAGGTAGGAGGGAAATGAAAATGCATACAACAACAGCGCCTGTGCATCTCATGAATAACTATGCGAGATGGCCAATCAGTTTGGTAAAAGGACAAGGAAACCAGGTGTGGGATGATCAAGGCAAGCAATATCTCGATTTTACGTCAGGAATTGCTGTGACCTCGTTAGGGCATGTCCCGCCAAAAGTAACGGCAAAGCTGCACGAACAGCTCGATACGTTGTGGCATTGCTCGAATCTGGTGCATGTTCCCCAACAAGAGATTTTGGCGGAAAAGCTGAGCCGTCTGTCTGGGCTGGATCAGGCTTTTTTCTGTAACAGTGGAGCGGAGGCGAATGAAGGCTTGATCAAGCTCGCCCGCCGCTATGCACAAAAAGTAAAAGGGACCGATCGTTACGAAATCATCAGCTTTGAACAGTCTTTTCATGGACGGACATTGGCTACCCTGACGGCTACTGGACAGGAAAAGGTGAAGGACGGATTCGCACCATTGCCGCAAGGATTTGTCACCGTTCCTTACAACGACCTCGATGCAGTCAAGTCAGCCATTACAGACAAAACATGCGCGATCATGCTGGAGCTGGTTCAGGGAGAAGGCGGTGTACATCCGGCAGAAGAAGCGTGGGTGAAGTCGCTGCGTGAATTGTGCGATGCGCACGGATTGCTCCTGTTAATCGATGAGATTCAGACTGGGATTGGTCGCACGGGTACATGGTTTGCCTTCCAGCAATATGACGTGAAGCCAGATGCGATTTCATTGGCAAAAGGCTTGGGAAGTGGGTTCCCGATTGGAGCGGTCGTCGCGACCAAAGAAGTAGCAGAAGCGTTTGCTCCGGGTACGCATGGTACTACTTTTGGAGGGAATCCATTGGCAGCAACTGCTGGAATTGCGACGCTTTCGACGATGGAAGAGGAGCAGACTTTGGAGCGGGTAGCCCATATCCATGACGTATTGATCAAAGAGCTAGAGAAGCTCAAGGCAGAGCATCCAGACAAAGTGGTTACGGTTCGGGGAAAAGGATTGCTTCTCGGTGTGGAGCTAACGATTCCTGCTGGTGAGCCGGTTGCGTATGCACGGGAAAAAGGAGTCATTCTGCTGATGGCTGGCCCACAAGTAGTGAGACTCTTGCCATCGTTTGTAACGACCGATGAGGAAGTAAAGCAGGCTATTGCTGTATTAAGCGAGGCACTATCTCAGGTTTAGATGAAAAAGAAAAGAATGCAACGGGTGGAAGTGGCCAAAAAACTCGTTGCATTTTTATAATCTCAAATGTATATTAATACAAAAGGTTGCATAAATTTTCGTTAAGAGCGATCAGGCCGGTGCCCATTGGAGAGGAGTGGCTTTATAGATGAATAGAGAGAAGCAATCGTTAGGAACAGGGTATTTAACGCTGGAGAGCGGCGAGGTTTTTACAGGGAAGCTGTATGGCGCTCCAATTAACGGATTCGGAGAAGTGGTTTTTCATACAGGAATGACGGGATACCAAGAGGTGATGACAGACCCTTCTTTTGCAGGGCAAATCGTTACCTTCACGTATCCCTTGATCGGAAACTACGGGATTAACGAAAAGGATTATGAGGCAGCCAAGCCAGCGTTGACAGGGATGATTGTCAGCGAGCTATGCACGGAGCCAAGCCATTACGAATCAAACATGACTTTGGCCCAAGCGGCAGAAGCATTTGGTTTCCCGATCCTTGCAGGGATTGATACGCGAACGATTACAAAGCGCGTTCGTCAAGACGGTACCGTATTCGGTGTCATTTCCGATCAGCCTATGCAGGTAGAGGAAGTTGTGTCCCTACGCTACAAGCACGCCAAGAAATCATTAGTTGCCAATGTATCCAGACAACAAGTGGAGCGGTATCCGGGAACAGGGGAGCATGTCGTCTTGATTGACCTCGGCATGAAGCAATCGATTTTGGATGCCCTTCTCGAACAGGGCTGCCGTGTCACGGTCGTTCCTTTTGATACGAGTTTTGCCCAAATCAATGCGCTCGCACCAGACGGCTTGTTGTTTTCCAATGGGCCTGGCGATCCGGAGCACTTGCTTGCGTATTGCAGCGAGTGGCGCAAAGCCGTGGAGCAGTACCCGACATTGGGCATTTGTTTGGGGCATCAAGTATTGGCATTGATGTACGGCGGCAAGACAGAAAAGCTCGCATACGGTCACCGCGGCAGCAATCATCCGGTCAAGGATCTGATGACTGGCAAAGTATATATGAGTTCACAAAATCACGGGTACGTGGTCAAGGAAGAGTCTCTGGACAAACGTCAGTTAACGGTTTCCTACCGCAATGTCAATGACGGTTCAGTCGAAGGATTGCGTCACGTCAGTCTGCCTGTTTTCAGTGTGCAGTTCCATCCGGAAGCACATCCGGGCCCTAATGATACATCCCACATTTTCCACCAATTCTTGCAGTCGATGCGCGTAGTAGGAGCGAAGAGATATGCCTAAATTGCCACACATTCATAAAGTATTGGTTATTGGTTCTGGCCCGATCGTCATTGGGCAGGCAGCGGAGTTCGATTATGCAGGTGCACAGGCTTGCCTTTCCCTAAAAGAAGCTGGCGTGCAGGTCGTGCTGGTGAACAACAATCCGGCGACAATCATGACAGATGAACAAGTAGCCGACAAAGTATATCTGGAGCCGCTCACGGTGGAATCCGTGACAGCTATTATCGCAAAAGAGCGTCCCGATGGCCTCTTGCCTACGTTAGGCGGCCAAACGGGACTTAATCTTGCTGTTTCGCTGGCAGAAGCGGGCGTGCTGGAAAAGTACAGCGTCCAACTGTTGGGTACGCCGCTGGCTGCCATTCAAAACGGGGAAGACCGTGAGCTGTTCAAGCAATTGATGCAACAAATCGGAGAGCCAGTTCCTGAGAGCGATACAGTCGAATCTGTAGAAGCAGCAATCGAGTTTGCGAACGCGATAGGCTATCCCGTTATTGTCCGTCCTGCTTATACACTCGGTGGAGCAGGTGGCGGGATCGCGGGGGATGAAGCGTCCTTGCGAAAGGTTGCAGCCGGTGGCATTGCAGCTAGCCCAATTGGTCAGGTACTGATTGAGCGCAGTGTAAAAGGCTGGAAAGAGATTGAATACGAGGTCATGCGGGACGCAAATGATACCTGCATCATCGTGTGCAATATGGAAAATTTGGACCCAGTAGGTATTCATACGGGAGACAGTATTGTCGTCGCGCCCTCTCAGACGCTGACAGATCGCCAGTACCAAATGCTGCGCAGCGTATCAACGAAAGTGATTCGTTCGCTTGGGGTAGTAGGCGGTTGCAATATTCAATTTGCGCTTGATCCGAATTCCGATCGGTATGTGCTGATCGAAGTAAATCCTCGTGTAAGCCGTTCGAGTGCGTTGGCGTCCAAAGCAACTGGGTATCCAATCGCGCGGATCGCCGCCAAGCTCGCATTAGGCTACGGACTGGATGAGGTACTCAATCCAATCACGGGATACACGTACGCTAGCTTTGAACCAGCGTTGGACTACATCGTTGTCAAAATCCCGCGCTTTCCGTTTGACAAATTCCCACTGGCAGACCGGAAGCTGGGGACGCAAATGAAAGCGACTGGCGAGGTCATGTCGATTGCCCGCAATCTGGAAGCAGGACTTTTGAAGGCAGTTCGTTCCCTGGAACAGGGTTGCACACATTTGACTCGACCAGAGCTGGCATCATGGACACGTGAGGAGCTTGCACATTCCTTGCAGGAAGCGACTGATATCAGACTGTTTGTTTTTGCCGAGGCGATCCGCAAAGGCTTTACAGAAAGTGAGCTGCACAGTCTGACTGGTGTCGATCCGTTTTTCTTGCGGAGCTTGCGTAAAATCGTGGACTTGGAAGTAGAGCTATCTTGCCACGACAGGACAACACTGACCCCAGAGCTGTTGCTGGAAGCAAAGCGTCGCGGGTTTGCTGATGAAACCATCGCTTCACTGGTTGATGCTACACCTGCCGAAATCAAATCAATTCGTCAAGAATCAGGCATTACGCCTACTTATAAAATCGTGGACACGTGTGCAGCAGAATTTGATGCCCAAACCCCTTACTACTATTCAGATTGGCAAGGAATAGATGAGGTGGAGTCATTGTCTGGCCGCAAAGTACTGGTACTTGGCTCAGGCCCCATTCGCATCGGTCAGGGTATCGAGTTTGACTACTGCTCCGTGCATGCGGCCAAAGCGCTTCAGGCAAGCGGTATTGCGGCTGTCGTTGTGAACAACAACCCAGAGACGGTCAGCACTGATTATGAAACAGCCGACCACCTTTATTTTGAACCGCTTCACGTAGAAGACGTGCTGCATATCGCAGAACGCGAACAGGTTGAGGGCGTCATGGTTCAGTTCGGCGGTCAAACCGCGATCAATCTGGCAGCCAAGCTGGAGCATGCGGGGCTGAAAGTAATGGGTACGTCGCTTACAGCCATTGAACGTGCGGAGGATCGCGAGCTGTTCTACGCCATGCTGCGCAAGCTGGATATTCCGCATATCCCCGGTAAAGGAGTATCGTCTTTGGAGGATGCGACCGCAATAGCGGAGGAAATCGGCTTCCCAGTTTTGATGCGGCCTTCGTACGTCATCGGCGGGCAAGGTATGGTAGTAGTCCACAATATCGACGAACTGCAAGCAACCATTCAAGACTGGTTAAACCATCCGGACATGAGCATGTTTTTCCCACTCCTCGTGGATAAATACGTTCCAGGCAAGGAAGCAGAAGTAGACGCGGTATGCGACGGACAATCTGTCATTATCCCAGGGATTTTCCAGCATGTGGAGAGAGCGGGTATCCACTCAGGCGACAGTGTAGCCTTGTTCCCGGCTCCTCAGCTGACGGATGACATCAAGCACAAAATCGCGAGGTATACAGAAGCAATCGCGAGGGAAATGGAAGCGGTCGGGTTAATCAATATCCAGTTCGTCATTGATGGCGAAACAGTTTATGTACTGGAAGTAAATCCTCGTGCTTCACGGACAGTACCGATTACGAGCAAAGTGACTGGCATCCCGATGGTTCAATTGGCGGTTCGCGCACAATTGGGTGAAAAGCTGTCGGAGATGGGCTACGGCACAGGGCTTTTGCCAGAGATTCCTTTTGCAGTCGTCAAAGCGCCAGTTTTCTCCACGATCAAGCTGAACGGTGTAGACCCGGTATTAGGTCCAGAGATGAAATCGACAGGCGAAGTTCTCGGCTTGGGGCATTCTTTCGAAGAGGCAGCAGGCAAAGCCTTTGCTTTCAAGGACAATTTGTACGGCGACTGGCAAAAAGGTCAGTTGGTCATGATTTCTCTGGCAGATGGAGATAAGCAGGACGGCATAAGAGAGTCGATTCGACAAATTCAAGCAGATGGTGCCAATCTGGCGGCAACTCCGGGAACGGCCGAGTGGCTTGCAGCCGATGGAATTGTCGTGAAGCATGTCGTGGCAGATGAAGAGGCGTGGATCGAGCTGTTGCAAAAGGAAGAAGCGGCCTTCGCACTTGTAACTGCGACGAAAGGCAATCGTCAGGGCCGGACAGGATTTGCTCTGCGAAGTCGTATGGTACAACAAGGTGTGCCGTTGTTCTCCGCTGTCGATACGTTCGAGTTATACGTGAAGTCTATTATGAAGAAAAGAGGTGGCTTGCATGCAGCCAGTGAAGATATTGGAACACTTTCAAAACTTGCCGTTACAAAAGCATAAAGGGAAAGATTTCCTGCGCGTCGATGAATTCAACGGGGAAGAATTGATGGAGCTGCTCCATCTGTCTGCTCACGTCAAGCAATTGCAAAAGCTGGGACAGCCATTCCAGCCTTTGCAAGGCAAGACGTTAGGGATGATCTTTGACAAGGCTTCGACCCGCACGCGCGTCTCCTTTGAAGTAGGGATGCATCAGTTGGGTGGCCTAGGGATGTTCATGAGCGGAAAAGAGCTACAGCTCGGACGCGGGGAACCGATCAGCGACACTGCGAAAGTTCTCTCTCGGTACGTGGATGCCATCATGATTCGCACCTTTTCCCACTCTTATGTAGAAGAGCTTGCTCTGCACGCGTCGATCCCTATTATCAATGGTTTGACCGATCTGTACCATCCGTGTCAGGCGTTGGCTGATCTGCTGACAATCTGGGAGCATAAAGGCAAGCTGAAAGGAGTCAAGCTCGCCTATGTAGGAGACGGAAACAACGTGGCGAACTCACTGGTGCTGGGCGCAGCTCTGCTAGGTTTGGACGTGCGGGTGGCGACTCCGGCAGGCTATGAAATGGATGCAACAATTGTCGCAAAGGCTACAGAATACGCGAATCAAAGCGGTGGAAAAATGATGGTAACCACTGATCCGATAGAGGCTGTCATGGGGGCAGATGCTGTATACACGGACGTTTGGACTAGTATGGGTTTTGAAGAAGAAAATGAGGTACGATTGAAAGCATTTGCCGACTATCAAGTGAACGAAAAACTGGTAGCAGCGGCAGATCGTGATTATCTCTTCTTGCACTGCTTGCCAGCACATCGTGGGGAAGAAGTGACAACCGGGGTCATCGACGGATCTCGCTCTGTCATTTTTGATCAGGCTGAAAATAGATTGCACGCACAAAAGGCGATATTGGCGGCGCTGGTGTGAACATAGTTCTAGTTAAATAGAACTAGCCGTAATTAAATCGAATAGACTATGAATCTATGATTGCCGAATTTTGTCACTTATGTGTAAAATAAAGGTAGGAAAGAAGCAAGGAAGTACGGACTGTATCTGGTCGCTTGGTCCGTATGGAGCCAGTAGCGAATCCAACCTTTTCCGTAATGGAAAAGGAAAGGGAGCAGGGGCTGTACTTGGTCGCTTGGCCTCTGCATCACGGACAGTAGCGAAGCCAGCTTTCTCCACTATGCCTGAAGGGGGGAAAAGAAAATGAAAAAATGGTTCGCGGCAATTATGATGGTGGTAGCAATCGTAGCAGCTACTTCTGCAAACTTCCATATTGGATAATAAGCGTATTGGAGAAACAAACACCGCTTGGCTGAGTGGTGTTTTTTCTTCAAGCTTGGAGGAAACAACATGCTATTGGATGTCATTGCCCTATCTTTTCTCGTAGCATTGCTGCGAGGGGGGAGAATCAAGGAATTCCCTAAATTCAATCAAATAAAACTTCTTATCGTTACCATATTGCTGCAGGCTTGTGCAGTCTTCTTCCCTACGATCGGTGGCCTTTTCATATCGATCGCGTATGTGTTTATTTTGGCTTTCCTCGTTTTTAATCGAGAATTTGAAGATATGCGGATATTTTTAATCGGCTGGTTTCTGAATGCGATTGCAATTTGGTCTAACAATGGAAAAATGCCAATTGATTTAGTCCAAGCAGCAAAGCTTCCTTATGATTTGGAACCAGTGATTAACGGAACCAATTTCAAGCATAGTGTATTGACGGAAAGTTCAAATTTCCCATTTTTGACGGATGTCATCTACATGCCATCTATCATTCCTCGGATTATTAGCATCGGCGATATTTTTATTATGTTAGGCGCCTTTTTACTTGTTCAGCGATTGATGAATAAACCTATTTCATTACTACAACTTCGCGAAGGTAAAAGTTATGCGACAAAAAACTAATTATGCGGTTTGGATAAAGGGGATTGTTGTACAGATTGGATTTGTCATTGCAGCAATCTATATTTTTTACACATCTTCATCTGAATGGGCTCTTCGTGAGCATTGGGGGGTATTATCTACCTATACCCTCCTGACCATTTTTTCCTGTTTTGCTCCCGTGCGCATATCGAATACGATTTTAACAGTGAACAATGCTGTAATCTTTTCGGGTATCTTGTTGTACGGAGTATGGGTCGGAGTATGGGCTGCTGTTATTGAATCTTTAATCATTGCATTCCTGGTAAGGTTTAATCCACTAAAAGCCATCATTAATATTGGGCAATTGTTAATGACTATATGGACAGTAGCGTTTTTGAAGGATTGGATCGAGGGCTTCGGAACTGTTTCTCCCATTATTAGCGATTTGTTTTTGGCTGTTGTGTATTGGTTTGTGAACCTGATTTTATGTGGATTGGGTATCTCCTATTTTCATCAAATGACTTGGGCGCGAACCGTAAAGATGATGGCAAAAGGCTTTACCTCGACTTACTTGCTGCTTTTAATTCTAGCCGGAGTAGGTTCGCGGTTAGTAGAGTCATATGGACCGCTCACACTAATTCCTATGATGATTGCCTTTATTACGATCAGCTACGTATTTCATCATTACTATGACAACCTTCAAAGGCTTCAGCAAAAAGTAGAAGAGGTCAAGTCATTCAATCACAACTTCTTAACGACAATGGCTGCTTCCATTGACGCACGAGATCGATACACAAGTGGGCATTCTCAGCGTGTAGCTTACTGGGGAAGAGAAATTGCGAGAGATATTGGGTTGTCCGAAAGAAAAGTGGAGGATGTTTATATCGGGGGAATCCTGCACGACATTGGAAAAATCGGCATCGAAGACGAAATTCTCAATAAAAAAGGAAAGCTGACCCCGGAAGAGTACGACAAGATCAAGCAGCATACGGTCATTGGCTACGAAATTATTTTGCAAGCAGGGATGTTCAATGAATTGCTCCCTGCGATCCGCTCCCATCATGAGCGAATAGACGGAAGGGGATACCCGGATGGTTTAGCCGGGGATGAGATTCCACTGATGGCGAGAATTTTAGCTATTTCAGACGCTTTCGATGCGATGGTCGCGGACAGGCCTTATCGAAAAGGTTTGCCTGTGGAGGAAGCGCTTCAAGAAATCAGACGGGGCTCCGGTACCCAATTTGATCCGATATTGGCGGAGCATTTTATCAGAATCGTTCAGCGACTGCCGTACGAAGAGTTGCAGAGCATTATCGGAATGGAGTCCATCCCACAAAAACAGTTACAGGAGGCAATCAGATGAGCTGCCCCTTGTAACTGTTTTTATTCGTTTACGACCATATGCGGATGAGCTCTCTGGTTTCGAAATGACAGGTAAGCTTGAATACATCTGGATTGCTTAATTTCTCCCAATCGTGAAAGCCAAAGCGGTCATCCATTGATTTCATGAGCAAGGCTAGCAGGCATCCGTGACTAACAAGCACGATTTCTTTATGCGCATCTGCTAAAATCTCAGTGAGTAACGAATTTGCCCGGTTTATAGCAGCAAGACTGGATTCTCCCCCTTCGAATTCAAGCGTCATGTCATCGAACGTATCGCGCAGTCGCTCAAACCAATCTTCACGTGGTACTCCGCTAAGGACGCGCTCGACCAAACGTGTGTCTTCTTCAACCACGATTCCACGCTCCTGTGCAAGAGGCTGGATGGTGGCAATCGCCCGATGGTACGGACTAGAAATGATTCGATCAATGGGAGAACCAGCGAAGAAGGAGGCAAGCTCCTGAGCTTGTACTTCTCCCTTTTCCGTGAGCAGGGCTTCGGGTTCTTGGCCAGCAGCCTGACAATGACGTACCAAATAAATTGTTTTCATAGTCCCTCCAACAGACTTCTTCTATGGAATTCCTCCTTTCACTCATTCTCTACCCTGGATAAGTTTCCCTTTTGGTTACGCAAACGTTTATGCATAAACAGATGATGAGTATGCATAAAAACAAGAAACTCTTTATGCGGAAAATGTATAATTCCTCTGCATCTCCGTTTTTTTCTGCGAATTCACAAGAAATATACAAGAAAAATAGTTGTATTTTTATTAGTTCGTTTGTATAATTACTCGCATAAGAGAAACTTCGAAACGGGGAGAGAGAATGATGGCAAAAGAAAAAATTGTGTTGGCCTATTCAGGCGGTTTAGATACATCAGTAGCAATTAAATGGCTGCAAGATACGTATAACTACGATGTCATTGCAGTTGCATTGGATGTAGGGGAAGGGAAAGATCTCGATTTCGTACAGAAAAAAGCATTGCAGGTAGGAGCATTGAAATCCATCGTAGTGGATGCAAAAGATGCATTCGCAGAGGAATTTGTATTGCCAGCTCTGAAGGCAAACGCGATGTACGAAGGGAAGTATCCGTTAGTGTCTGCACTGTCGCGTTATCTGATTTCGCGCGTGCTGGTTGAGATCGCGGAAAAAGAAGGCGCAGTAGCTGTCGCACACGGTTGCACAGGAAAAGGAAACGACCAGGTGCGTTTCGATGTTTCCTTTACAGCGCTGAACCCGGATATCAAAATCGTGGCTCCAGTTCGTGAATGGGGATGGACGCGCGACGAAGAGATTGAATATGCGAAAAAGAACAATATCCCGATCCCAATCGATCTGGACAATCCATACAGCATTGACCAAAACCTGTGGGGCAGAAGCTGCGAGTGCGGTGTTCTGGAAGATCCATGGGCAGCTCCTCCAGAAGGTGCATACGATCTGACGAAGTCGATCACGGATGCTCCAGACGAGGCAGAAGAAATCGAAATTACTTTCGTGCAAGGGAAGCCAACTGCATTGAACGGCGAAGAGCTCCCACTTGCTGAGCTGATCCTCAAGCTGAACAAAATCGCTGGAAACCATGGCGTAGGCCGTATCGACCATGTGGAAAACCGTTTGGTGGGCATCAAATCTCGTGAAGTTTATGAGACACCGGCTGCGACTACTTTGATTTTGGCTCACCGTGAGCTGGAATTTTTGACGCAACCTCGTGAGGTCGCTCAGTTCAAACCGATTGTTGAGCAAAAACTGGCGCAAGTGATTTACGAGGGTCTCTGGTATTCACCAATTCGCAATGCTGTCCAGGCGTTCATTGAAGAAACGCAAAAACACGTAACGGGTGTTGTACGCGTGAAGCTGCACAAAGGACATGCGATCGTTGTAGGCCGTACCTCTGCATCGTCTCTCTACAGCCATGAGCTGGCGACTTACAATGCAGGTGACCAATTCGACCACAAAGCAGCACTTGGTTTCATCAAGCTGTGGGGTCTGCCTACAAAGGTGTACGCACAGGTAAACGAGGGTGTACTGCACGAGAATAAAAACACGGCCATTAAGATTTTGGATGAAAAGGATGCGATCAAGCAATGAAACTCTGGGGAGGACGCTTCACGAAGCCGACGAATCAACTCGTAGAAGAGTATACTGCTTCTATTTCTTTCGACCAGAAAATGTGGCGACAGGACATCGTCGGAAGCCTGGCTCATGTTGCCATGTTGGGCAAGTGCGGCATCCTGCCGATGGAGGAAGTAAGACAGATCATCGCTGGCTTGAAAAAGGTTAAAGAGAAAATTGAGCGCGGGCAAGCTGAGTTTCTCGTAGCGCACGAAGATGTGCATATGAATATTGAAAAGATGCTGATTGAAGAGATCGGTCCGGTGGGGGGCAAACTCCACACCGGCCGCAGCCGTAATGATCAGGTTGCGTTGGATATGCACCTGTACCTCAGAGAAAAGCTGATGGAGATTATCCAATTGGCGATGTATTTGCAAGAGGCATTGCTTGAGCAAGCGAGCCAGCATCTCGATACCGTCATGCCAGGCTATACACATTTGCAACGTGCGCAACCGGTATTGTTCGGCTATCACCTGATGGCGTATGTGTCCATGCTGCAACGCGATATCGAGCGGATGACCGAGACGTGGAAGCGTGTGAACGTACTGCCGCTTGGAGCAGGTGCCCTAGCAGGTACGACATTCCCAATCGACCGCTCGTTTGTAGCAGAATTGTTGCAATTTGACGGTATCTATCAAAACAGCATGGATGCGGTGAGTGACCGTGACTTCATCGTCGAATTTTTGGCAGACGCTTCTTTGGTCATGACCCATCTTTCCCGTCTGTGCGAAGAGCTCGTCATTTGGAGCAGTCAGGAATTCTCTTTTGTGGAGCTAGACGATGCGTTTTGTACGGGGTCCAGTATCATGCCGCAAAAGAAAAATCCTGATGTAGCAGAGCTGGTTCGCGGAAAAACAGGGCGTGTTTACGGCAATCTGTTTGGATTGTTGACCGTATTGAAAGGTTTGCCGCTGGCGTACAACAAGGACATGCAAGAAGATAAGGAAGGTATGTTCGATACGGTAGCGACCATTCATGGGGCACTAGCGTTGCTCACTCCGATGATTAAGACAATGCAAGTCAAGGCAGATCGCATGCGTCAAGCAGTTACCAACGATTTTTCCAATGCGACAGACTTGGCAGATTATTTGGTTCGCAAAGACATGCCGTTCCGTCAGGCGCATGAAGTCGTGGGGAGAACTGTCTTGTACTGCATCGAGCAGCAAAAGTATCTTCTCGATCTGACCCTGGAAGAATTCCAGAGCTTCTCAGAGGATATTGGGGCGGATGTTTATGACGCGCTAGCTGTTGAGACCGTTGTCAATGCACGCAACGTGCTGGGTGGGACTGCGCGTAATCAGGTAGAAGTACAAATTGATTGGTACCGCAAGCAACTGGTAGAAACACATGCTTGGGTGGACAAAAACAGTCAAAAGGTCATGATTGAATCCCTGATCGATGTCGGTTCACCTGCATAAAAACGTACATGCAGGAAAAGCAAAAACCCCAAAGCTTTGGGGTTTTTTTGCGTTCTATCCATCCTTATCTACCGACTATTTTCGAATCAAAGCCTAACGCGGTTGTGTACGCTAGAGGCAACTCCATGCGGGCTGTCTTTAAAGGATCGACGACTTGACAGATACGCAAATCTCCCGCAGCGGAGAGCAGGAAGGTGGCTTCGGCCTTTTCTACCCCCAGCTCTTCGTGTAGAAATTGTACCATGTTGATTACCGCTCGATCGGCAGCCTTGTCCAACTCTTTTTCCGACGCAATCGTGATCAGGTGCTCTTGGTTGACTGCCATCGGTAACGGCCACTGCTTTCCTTTGATCACATCGAGCTTTACGGTTACTTCCCCCGCAATTTCCACACCACAAACAGCTACTTCGCCGTCAGCCATTGCAGCATGAAGGTCACCCAGGGCAAATAATGCGCCGGGAACATTTACGGGTAAAAGCAATGTAGTACCTTCACGCATTTGCTTGCAGTCCATGTTGCCGCCGTGATCGCCTGGCGTACCGCATGAAATGGCTTCATTGGCAGGAGCTGTTCCAATTACGCCAATCATGGGATTGATCGGAACCTGAAGCTTGTCTGACAAGACAGCTTTTCCATCATGTATCGGAATCATTTTGATCACATTTTCTTGCAGGTCGAATCCCATTACACCTAGTTCTGGTCCGGTAACCATTACGCCTTGAGTTTTAATCTCAATTTTCTGAATATGAACAACCAAAATATCGCCTGGATCTGTTCCTTCTATAAAAATAGGGCCGGAAGCAGGGTTGATCCGATTCCAATCAAGCTCTTGAAACACGGTGTCAGCCGATTGGATTTGGTCCTCGAAGCAATCGCAGGTTTCAAATGTTACGATACTGCCTGCTTCTACCCTCAAGACCGGCCGATTCTCAGGAGACATGGCATAAATCACGTCCTGCTTTTTTACTCTGTACATGGTTGTAGTCCTCCAGTCCATTTCCAAATTTACCTATATTTCTTTATCATAGCATGAAATGCCCACGTGTTTAGCGCCGAATCATGGAGGAAATAATTGTACAAAGGGATCGAAGGCCTAAAGAGAGCAGGGAGCAATCATGCAAGAGAGCTACAAGATCAGTCCCCGTCAACTATTGATGCTCGTCACCCTTGTTACCATTGGGGACTCCGTTCTCGTCCTGCCAGGCATGACGGCTGCACTCGCTAAACAAGATGCATGGATATCCGTCCTGGTTGGGCTTGGGGTGGGACTGCTCAATATTGTCTTACTCATAGCTGTGGGGAAGCTTTATCCGAATCAAAGCTTTTTCACCTTCGTTGATCAAACCGTTGGAAGAGTGTTGGGAACGATCATTACACTCTCGTTTATTAGCTATACTCTTTTTTCAGCAGGGGCGCATGTGATGGAAATTGGCGACTTTGTTGGCACGCATCTATTAGTCGCGACTCCAAGATTCGCGATACAGCTGTTGTTTGTCATAGTGATTATGTTTGGTGTGAGTTTGGGGCTGCAAACAGTCGCAGAATCGGCAGAAATCTATTTTGTCTGGTTCTTTTTCTTTTTTGGTTTACTCATGATTACTCTACTGCCACAGGCGGAAATATCGAGAATTCAACCTGTATTTGAAAATGGGTGGAAGCCTATTTTGCAGGGATCTACGGCGGCAATTGCCTTTCCTTATTCAGAACTGGTCATTTTTATGGCGGTTCTTCCGTTTGTCTCGCCCATCCAGAAACGGATGAGATCGTTTTTCTTGGGGACGTTGCTTGGGGGAATTGTGCTGTTCATCATCATGCTGATGTGTATCCTTGTTTTGGGGGCAGATCAGACTTCGCGGCATTTTTATCCGACCTATGTTCTCATCAAACAACTGAAGCTCGGAAATTTCATTCAGCGGCTAGAGGCGATTATCGCGGTGATCTGGTTTATCGCGGTGAGCGTCAAAATTACGCTGTATTGTCTGTTTTTTCATTTGGGAATCCGTCATGTTTTTCGAATCGACAACTTTAAGGTTTTGATCTTGCCGTACATCGTTTTGCTCATGGTGATGTCCACGATTTTCTCGCCCAATATCGTCGTCTTTGGCGACATCATTTCGAAGTACTGGCCATTCTATGATTTTACCTACAGCATCGGTGTACCGTTGTTGCTGTTATGCGGAAATCTTATTCGGAAAAAATGGCTGAATCAAGACTGACGACTAAAGTAACAAACGCCGTACTCCCATTTCTGGAAGGCGGCGTTTGTTTGTGTTTTACAAAGACATGCGAAGAATCTGTGCCACATCGTCACTCGTCAACGTCTTAAACTGACCGATCGGGCCAAACGGAGTGGCTTTTTCGGCCATGAGCTGCAAGTGCTCGTCGGTGATACCGTAATCAGCCAAGCGAGTAGGGGCACCGATACGCGCAAAGAATGCTTCTGTAGCGGCAATCCCTTCCAAGGCGATCTCATCATCTGTCTTGCTGGCAGGATCGACATTCCATACCTCTGTTGCGAAGCGCACGAAGCGAGTAACGTTTTCACGGTACACATAGCGCATCCATTTCGGGAAGATGATCGCCAGACCGCCACCGTGCGGGATGTCGTAAACAGCGCTGACAGCATGCTCAATGGAGTGGGTTGCCCAGTCTGTTGTGACGCCAACCGGGAGAGTGCCGTTCAATGCCATTGTTCCGCAATACAGGATGTTGGCGCGGGCATCGTAGTCTTCCGGATTGGTGAGGACACGTTCTGCATTTTCGATAACGGTCTTCATGATCGACTCAGCAAAACGTGTTTGCAATGGAATTTCGGTTGTATGCGTGAAATACTGCTCAAATACATGGGACAAAATGTCGCTGATTCCGTAGATCGTTTGGTCGCGAGGTACGCTAAATGTATGCTCAGGGTCCAGAATCGAAAACGCCGGAAACGTCGTACCAGCTCCATGCTTTTCTTGTGTCTCCCAGTTGGTGACGACACTTCCCCGGTTCATTTCCGAACCAGTAGCCGCAAGTGTCAGTACGGTACCGAGGGGTAGAGCCGCTTGTGCGACCGCTTTGCGCGTATAAAAATCCCATACATCTCCCTCGTAAGGCACACCAATCGCGACTGCTTTGGCCGCGTCGATTACACTACCTCCACCTACCGCGAGAATCCAATTTACGCCCTCTTGGCGGCATAGCTCAATTCCTTTGTTCACGGTACTCAGACGCGGATTTGGCTCCACTCCTGCCAACTCATGCACGCGGCAGCCCGCAGACTGGAGGAGAGAAATCACTTTGTCGTAGAGACCAGTTCGCTTTATACTGCCACCACCATATACCAAAAGAACAGTGGGACCTAGTTGTCTTGCTTTTTCCTCGAGCTGGGCCAATTGACCCCGTCCAAAAATCAGTTGTGTCGGGTTATGGTAAGCAAAATTTTCCACGAGATAACCAGCTCCTTTTTTATGATGCCCCTCTTGTCACACTCATTGTAGCCAACTGTTTTCCATGATGCTAGTTGGGAATGTGCAATCTTATTTTCTCCCTAATTCGTGACAGTTGTTAACAATCGAAGCTGTTTCGACAAGAAATGAGAGATTTAGTGGATACCATCCGTGAAACGTGGTGGTATAATGGATAAGATGGGAAATCCCGCTGTTTTTCAACAAGGTATGGCAGCGGTTGCTAGAGGGTAGAGGGGTTTTGTCGATTTTCACTTTAAAATTCAGGATCAAGATACATAGACAAGGATCTGACGAAGTAGGATGTGATTGGCTTGATCGAAATGTTCGATGTGTGGAAAACATACCCGAATGGAACGAATGCTTTGAAAGGTATCAACATTCGGATTGAGAAAGGTGAATTTGTGTACGTAGTAGGCCCCAGTGGTGCGGGTAAATCTACGTTTATCAAATTGATGTATCGTGAAGAGAAGCCAACAAAAGGACAAATCTTCTTGGGTGGCTTTAATGTCAGTAGAATCAAAGAGCGTCAAATTCCATTGGTCCGCCGCAGTATCGGTGTCGTGTTCCAGGACTTCAAGCTGCTGCCGACGTTGACTGTGTTTGAAAACGTCGCCTTTGCGATGGAAGTAATCGAGAGCAATCCTAAACAAATCAAGCCGCGCGTGATGGATGTTTTAGGACTCGTAAAGCTCAAGCATAAAGCCAAAATGCTGCCAAACGAGCTGTCCGGTGGTGAGCAGCAACGTGTTGCCTTGGCACGAGCACTGGTAAATAGTCCGGGAATTATTATCGCGGACGAGCCGACGGGGAACTTGGACCCTGAGACCTCTTGGGAAATCATGAAGCTGTTTGAAGAAATCAATCAGCGTGGAACGACAGTCGTCATGGCTACCCACAATAGAGAAATTGTCAACACCATGAGAAAACGGGTGATTGCGATCGAAGCAGGCCAGATTGCCCGTGATGAGCAGAGAGGGGAATACGGTTATGAAGATTAGGACGCTGGGGCGCCATGTCCGTGAAGGGGTCAAAAACCTCGGGCGGAACGGCTGGATGTCGTTCGCTTCAATTAGTGCCGTGACCATTACCCTCTTTATCTTGGGCGTTTTCCTCATTCTGGCGATGAATGTCAATTACTTTGCGCAAACCGTGGAAAAGCAAGTAGAAATTCGCGTCTTCATGGACTTGCTGGCGACGAAAGAAAACATCACACAGGTTGAGAATAACATCAAGAAACTTCCGCAAGTGGAGTCCGTTTCATTTATACCGAAAGACGAAGGGCTGAAGCAATTTAAAGAGAGCCTTGGAGAAAAAGCGTATTTGTTTGAAGGATTGGAGGAAAGCAATCCTCTGCCGGATGCGTTTGTCGTAAAAACGAAGCAACCGCAAGATACTGCTGCTGTTGCCGCTCAAATTAAAAATCTCCAGTATGTCAAAAGCCTGACCTATGGGGAAGGCACTGTGGAAAAGCTGTTTTCCTTGACAGGAGCAGTCCGTAATGTCGGGATTGCCTTTATTATTGGACTTGGCTTTACAGCGATGTTCTTGATTGCCAACACGATTAAGCTGACAATTGTGGCACGTCGCAGAGAGATTGAAATCATGAAGCTGGTTGGTGCCACGAACTGGTTTATCCGTTGGCCATTCTTTGTGGAAGGGCTCATGATGGGTGTGGCAGGGGCATTGATTCCGACCATTATGTTAACGGTTGGATATTACTACCTTCTGGATGCAATTCACTCCAGTTTTGAAGCTTCCCAACTGTTTAAACTGTTGCCGCTATTCCCGCTCGTGTATCAAGTTGCGTTGGCTTTGCTGGCGATTGGTGCATTCATCGGGATTTGGGGAAGTTTGGTGTCCGTACGTCGCTTCTTGCGAGTTTAATAATTTGAAGAGCGTGGGAGGAGTATCATGAGAAAGAGAATCCTGCTAGCACTCGTAATCACTGGGCTTGTAGTCGGTACTGTGATCCCGACAAATGTGAGCTTGGCAGCGCCTAGTAAGGCTTCTTTGGACAAGATTAATCGAGAGCTAAAAGAAATCCAAAAGAAGAAGAAAAGCCAGCAGCAGCAATTGAAGAAGACCGAAGAACAGATCAATGTCGTGCAAAAAGAGAAAAAGGGCTTGGAAACGCAATTGATGCAAATCGATTTGCGACGCAACGATACACAGAAAAAGCTGGACAAGCTTGAGCAGCAAATGGATGATACCAAGGAAAAAGCAGCACATGCGCAGGATCAACTGGATGAGGCAAAAGACCGCGTGGCGAAAAGGGATGCCTTGCTCAGAACACGTGTGACAGCAATGTATGAACGCGGCACGATCTCTTACTTGGATGTACTTCTCGGCTCCTCTGACTTTGGGGACTTTTTGACGCGTATGCAGGCCTTGCAGCTTATTTTAGAGCAGGACACGCGTATTTTAGAGGATAACATTCGCGATAAGGACACCATCGAGACAAAAAAGAAAGAAATTGATCATCAACTGACTGTGTACGCCGGGATGTTCGATGAGGCTGAGGAGCTCAAAGTCGAATTGGACAAGCAGTACAAGCAAAGTCTAGTGGTCAAGGCTGAACTGGATAAGAAAGAATCTGCTCTTGAAGTGGATTTGGAGCAGTATGGACAGGAGCTTTTGGCTATCACCAAACAGGAATCAGCTAAATATGCAGAGCGAGTACGTGCGATGAGCGCATCTAGTACAGGCTACAAGGGTGGAAAGTTTGCCTTGCCTGTCGCAAGTGGACAATTCCGCTTCACTTCAGGCTTCGGAATGCGGTCAGACCCGTTTACAGGCCGCTCGGCTGGGCATAATGGTTTAGATATGGCAGCACGGAAGGGTACGCCAATTATGGCAGCGGCTGACGGAATCGTTCTCTTTGCAGGATATAACGGCGGCTACGGGAATACAGTAATGATCAAGCATAACGCGGAATATACCACTCTGTACGGTCATATTCGCGAGGGAGGTATCAAGGTTTCTGTTGGGCAAGCTGTATCGAGAGGTCAAAAGATCGCAGAGGTAGGATCAACAGGTCGCTCAACCGGAAATCACGTACACTTTACCGTCTATAAAAATGACGTAGCAGTTAACCCAATGCCGTACTTGAAGTAGACCCTCGTGCGACCAGACAAATATTGTTAACGGAACATGCATACACTAGCAGCATATCTTTTTCCGGTAGCACAAAGGATGGTGACGTAACAGTGAGATGGAAAGGACGTACCGTAATCGCGCTTGTACTCATCTCGATGGTAGCCAGTAGTTTTATTACGATGGCAATCATGAAGACATCGGCTAGCGCCAGTTCGAGTCAAGGTGGGGCTTTAACAGCATCGAGTATGGCGCTGTTTTCTGGGAGCGGAGATTATCCGAAAGAGTTCCAGAAGCTGTACGAGGCGTTTTCAGCAATCAAGAAAGATTACATCCAAAATGTCACCAATGAGCAGTTAGTAGAGGGTGCAATTGGCGGAATGGTCGGGTCGCTTGAAGATCCGTACAGTGATTACATGGACCCTCGTTCTGCTGAGGAGTTCACATCTACCCTGCACTCGACTTTCCAAGGGATCGGGACAGAGGTAACGATGCAAAATGGTCGGGTAACAGTTGTTTCGCCGTTCAAAAACTCTCCAGCGGAGCGTGCAGGGCTACGGCCAAACGACCAAATTTTGAGCGTAAACGACGAATCCCTTGAAGGATTGGACCTGCATCAGGCAGTGACGAAGATTCGCGGGCCTAAAGGTACAAAGGCGGTTCTCAAAGTAGTGAGGGCAGGAGTGCCAGAGCCTCTTACTATCGTGTGTGTGCGGGACGATATTCCGATTGAGACGGTAAACAGTCAGATACTTGAGAAGAACGGTGTTAAGGTAGGCGTGATCAACATTACCCAATTCTCTACAGAAACAGCTAAGCACTTCAAAGATCAGCTGGCTGCTCTTGAGCAGAAGGGGATTGGCGGTTTGGTAATTGACGTTCGAGGCAATCCGGGCGGGTATTTGTTAGCTGTGAAAGAAATCGGAGAAATCCTCGTACCGAAAAAAGGTAAGATCGTGCAAATCGAGTATGGAAATGGCGGACAGCAAAAAGAAGAGTATTTCTCGACTACAGAAGCTGCTAAGCCTTACCCAATCTCGGTACTGATTAATGGCGGAAGCGCTAGTGCCTCGGAGATTCTAGCGGGTGCCCTGCGGGATAGCGGCAATTACAAGCTTGTCGGTGAGAAGACCTTTGGTAAAGGAACCGTTCAGAGTACAATGGAAATGAACGACAAGAGCCAATTGAAGCTGACGATTGCCAAGTGGGTCACACCGAAGGGTGAATGGGTCCATAAAAAAGGCATTACGCCAGACTTTGCAGTCAAGCAACCAGACTATTTCAACGCAACTCTGCTACCGGCAGATAAAGTGTTGCAGCGCGATATGGCTGGCACTGACGTGAAAAACCTGCAACTCATCCTGAAGGGCTTGAATCTTTCCCCAGGACGAGAAGATGGCTATTTTGATGAAAAGACAGAAGACGCAATCAAGCAGTTCCAAACCTCCAACAAGCTTGAGGTAACTGGTAAAGTAGACGCGAAGACACGCTCTTCACTGGAAGAAAGTCTCCGTAAAACGATGACGAAGCCAGAGAATGACCTGCAATTGCAAAAAGCTCTGGATGTAGTCACGGGCAAGTAATGAATAATCAAGAAAATGGAAGCAGGTAATTCCCTGCTTTCCGTAGAAATGATAACCACGGCAAATCAAATGCCGTGGTTTTTCTTTCTTTTAGATGAGGTGAGGCAATTGGCGATACAGGCAGATATGCTTACCATTGCATATGGCTTTGCCGCATTTTTTATCAATCCTGTCTTCTATCTCTTTCTAGTTTTTATTTATTTGCATTACCGCAGACAGATGAACCTAGAAAGACAGCTTTTTTCTGCGCGCATTCAGTCCCCCTTGCTCTCGACGATACGTGCTGTAGGGATGGGCTTGGTGGGAGGCTTGTTAATTTCTCTTCTTAGTGCAGGACTCGGCGTGGTCGTGCAAGCACAAGATTTGTGGATACTATGGGGATTGGCGCTCATCTTGGCGTTGATTCGTTTACGGTTTCTCTGTTTCGCATATGCTGCAGGAATTTTGGCGATTTTACACGCGATCACACAGGTCATTCCACCGGTCACGGATGTTCCTGGATTGAGCTATGTCTGGGAAATGATTCGTCAGGCGAAACCTTTGCCTTTGCTTGCGTTAGTTGCGATCATGCATCTGATTGAAGCGATGCTCGTACGCTGGAATGGCGGGCGAGATGCTTCACCGCTGTTCGTAGAAGGGCAACGTGGTCGGATCGTGGGTGCCTATTTGCTTCATTCTTTTTGGCTGACGCCAGCCGTGCTGTTCGTACAGATGGAGCCAGGTGCGATCAGCGGTGCGTTGTATCCAGGGTGGCCGTTCTTTTCGCCAGAAGCCGCTTCATTCGGACTGATGCTTCTGCCGACAGTGACCGGATTCTCTGATATGACGCAAACGATGACTCCGTATAGAAAAGCAACACAGATTGCGAAAAATTTGACGCTGTATGCGCTCATTTTGTTGGGTTTGTGCGCTCTGGTAGTATGGTTTTATCCGTTGATCCTGCTGGCCGCGATCTTTGCACTATTCGGTCATGAGGCGCTGTTTTTCTGGAGTCAGTATCAAGAAAGAAAGCGTTCGCCTTATTTCATCCAGTCTTCGCGTGGTGTAAAGGTAATGGGTGTCATTCCGGGGACGAGAGCAGAGGAGATCGGTATCACGCCTGGTGAGATTATCGTGAAAGTAAATGGCATTTCGGTGCGGGAAAAAGAAGATTTATATCCAGCACTACAAGCCAATCCTGCCTTTTGCAAAATGGAAGTACTCACCCGTGAAGGCGAGCTGAAGTTCGTACAGTGTGCGGTCTATGCGGGCAATCATCACCAACTGGGGATCATTGTGGTTCCGGATGCAAATACCCGTGCATTTGTTGATTTGAAACGCGCCAGTGTCGTCGAGCTGATCAAGCAAAAGCTGGAGAAGCTGAATGTAGGAGCATAAGGATAGTTGGGGAGAAGGTATGCAGTCAAACGTGCATATCTTCTTTTTTTTCGAGAAAAGCTTGTCCATTCGGAAACTTACGGGTGGCTGTCACGTCTCTATGTAGGAGGAAAAAAGAGGGAGTGGGTTCGGTGTTCAAAGTGAAAAGAACGGTCTCGTGGTTTTTGTCGGGTGCATTAGCTGCCGCCACGGTTTTTGCTGCCCCCTTATCAGGAGCAGGTGCAACGAGTCCTGTGAGCGTAGCGCAGGCTCAAGCGGTTGTGGCTGTGCCGATGCATGTGACGAAAGGTGTCCAAAAGCTAGTCAAGCTTTTACCGGAACTATCTTCGCGCTATGTCGTTTACGGTGGCGATGTAGATGGACCCGGTGTTAGCGGGGTGGTGGTCACGTTTGCACAATCTGCTTCTGAGGCCGAATCGTCCATGGATAATGCGATTTTTGACGGACAGACAGGGGAGCTGCTCAGACTGAATCTTACCCCGAAAGCAACAACAAAGCCTGCCTACCCAACTGAGCAGCAAGCCAAAACACGTGCGTTGGCTTTTGTTGCTGGTTTGCAGGGAACAGGTACAGGCAACACCTATCAAGCGAGGGAGGTTTATAAAAATAAGGACTTGTTGACGGTTCGACTGGTGCGAGTTCTGAATAATGTGGTACTCGATGACGATTATGATTGTCTCGTCAGTTTTGATGCATCGGGAAGAATCGTTTGGTTTTCTACGTTTGATGGCAGATTATATGAAAAAGTAAGTCCCTCTTCACTCCCATCTCCTCAGCGCGTCATCTCAGCCGAACAAGCTGTACGAAAGTGGCAAGAAAGCCGTCCATTGGAACTTGTTTATTTATTGCCCATTCATAATCAAAGTGATCAGGTAGATGCAAAGCTCGCTTATGTCCTGAAAAATGGAATCATAACGCAACAACATACAGGTAGTGCATTGGATGCTTTTAGTGGCAAACAATTGATAACAAAGAATAACCGAGCGACAACCCCGCCGTCTCAGACCATCAATGTGACTGGAACAGGTGAGAAGTGGGTAGCGCAAACCGAGACGCAAGCGCGAGATTTGTTACGCTTGTTGTTTAGCGTTGAAACAGAAAAGCTGCCGCTGTCCGTCTACGAGGCGAGTTACGACGATGGTTCAGCCCGTCGGTATTTCATATGGGGAAATTTTGGTGAGGGGTTATCCGATGCTGACAAGATATCTAGATTGGCTACCTTTCCTGAGGGAAGCAGTAACGGCGAGCAGCATCATCTCCTCGTGACGGATGCAAAGACAGGTCAACTGCTCGAATTTTCCACAAAGGAGAACAATCCGCAATGGTCAAACGTGAAAACGGATAAGAAGCGGGATCGGATGGAAGCGGATAAGCTTTTGAAAAGACTAACTCCGTCTGGAAGTAATCAGATACTAGTAACGGAGGATGGAGATGAAAGGTACACCTCGATCGTAGCTGATCCTCTTGTGAACGGCATTCCGGTTTATGGGATCAATCAGAGTGTGGAGGACGGGATGTATACGATTCGAATCGATTCATGGACGGGTACATGGGAGCAGGTGAGCATAAACAAACCGGTCAGTGTCAAATACCCGGCCCGTTCCCAAGCGCTTAAAGAACAAGTGGCCATGACCCGTTTACTGCAAACCTTTCCACTTGAGCTGACCTACATCCACAAGCCAGATTACGAGAAAGACACGATTACCTGGAAGCTCGGCTATGACCTTTCGTTTCGCCAAACTCGCTCGCATTGCTTCTGTGGGGGAGAATTTAAAGTAGATGATACGTTTTATGTGGATGCGATAACCGGAAAAGTGATCGTAAACGAATAGAACTCTGTATGTGAAAAAGCCGCCTTCTCCGATTTCGAAGATGTGCGGCTTTTTGTATAGGATTCTAGGCAGTTGCTTCGAATCCTGTGATTTGATTGAGACCGACTTTCTTATCATCCTGGAGGACGAATTCGACTACTCCGTTTTTCATGCTGACAGCTTTGACCACTCCGGTAAGAGGCGTATTGGTAGAGGTGCCGTCTGGATTTGTTTGAGACTGGTTGTACATGATGTTGTAGCCGATCATTTGCGCGTAGGCAAGGGAGTTGCCCATTGTTCTGTTTTCAGGTTTTACCGTCATGCCTACGATTTCTTCGGCTTTTACGGTTGATCCATTATCCAGCTGGAATTGTGCGGTACCGTTTTTGGTAGTAAAGCCAGTGATGACGCCATTCAAGATTTCATCCACCTTGGAAACGTCGTGTGTGGTAGCTGGATTGCCATCCCGGTCGACATCCTTGGTTACTTTATAGGAAATCTCTCGACCGATCATTTCCATGTACTTCACGCTATTATCGAGCGTATTGCCAGCCAGACCTTGCGATTCCAGTCCGGAGACGTCTGCCAGTGGAATCGGTGTCGATTCGCCTGCGACACGGAAGTAGATTTTGCCTTGATCCATGTAGACGGCATCAAGGACGCCTTCTTTCTTCTCCGTCTTAGTTTCTCCCGTCATCTCGTCTTTTGTAGTAAGGGAATACGAGGCTGTACGACCTACCAGCTTTTCATACTTTTCCAAAGTAACCATGCTGTTGTTCGATTGTTCCATCAGCGTGGTCATTTTTGTGATTTTTTCTACCATGGTCAGCATACTTGTTTGCTGGATGAACTGAGAGTTGTCCATTGGGGACATAGGGTCTTGATGCTTTAACTGCTCCAGCATGAGCTTCATAAAGGCATTTTGGTCGAGCTCGGTGGTGAATTCTTTTTTGCCTTTATAGCTCATGTGCGGTTGTATATAAGGGTTATTTTTAACGGTTGTTCCGGTATCTGACATGTCAATCCTCCCTGAAGGTGGCGAGTCTATCTGCGCATGTTTGCACTTCTTTCATCTTATATCGGAAAAATCAGCGAAAAGATGAAGACAAACGTTTGTTCGAATTTTGGGCTTAAACTAGCCGAAATTGTGTTATAATGGAAGTAGAAACAGTCATGCTATGAGGAGATGAACGAGGGAATGGAGCGTTTTGAATTGGTATCGGAGTTTCAACCATCCGGTGACCAGCCGACCGCCATTGCCGAGCTGGTGGCAGGGTTAAAGGCTGGCAAGCGACACCAGACATTGCTGGGTGCGACGGGAACGGGAAAGACTTTTACGGCTGCCCAGGTAATTGCTCAGGTGAACAGGCCAACACTCGTGATGGCACACAACAAAACTCTGGCCGCGCAGCTTTGTGCAGAGTTTAAGGAGTTTTTCCCGAACAACGCGGTGGAATACTTCGTCAGCTACTACGATTACTATCAACCCGAAGCATACATTCCCCAATCGGATACGTTTATTGAAAAAGACTCGAGCATTAACGACGAGATCGACAAGCTCCGTCACTCCGCTACCAGTGCGTTGTTTGAACGCCGAGATGTGATCATCGTTGCCTCCGTCTCCTGTATTTACGGATTGGGTTCGCCCGAGGAGTATCGGGAGCTGCTCTTGTCTTTACGTGTTGGCATGGAAACAGGACGGGACGAGATTTTGCATCGTCTGGTCGATATCCAGTACACACGCAACGACATCAACTTCACGCGCGGTACCTTCCGTGTGCGGGGTGACGTCGTGGAGATTTTCCCTGCCTCGGAGAGTGAGCAGGCGATTCGCGTTGAGTTTTTTGGAGATGAAATTGAGCGGATTACTTCGATTGACGTACTGACCGGCGAGATTTTGGGACAGCGTGATCACATTGCCATCTTCCCTAAATCTCACTATGTGACGCGTGAGGAGAAAATGAAGCTGGCTGTCCAAAGCATTGAGGCCGAGCTGGAAGAAAGACTGAAAGAATTCCGTGATGCGGGCAAGCTCCTGGAAGCACAGCGACTGGAGCAACGCACACGGTACGATATTGAGATGATGATGGAGATGGGCTTTTGCTCCGGTATTGAGAACTACTCGCGCCATCTGACAGGACTGCCTGCCGGGCATGCTCCATATACCTTGCTGGATTACTTCCCAGAGGATTTTATCGTCATGATGGATGAGTCGCATATGACCTTGCCGCAGGTTCGGGGGATGTATAACGGTGACCGCGCACGGAAGGATGTACTGGTCGAGCACGGATTCCGTCTGCCTTCTGCTCGCGATAACCGCCCACTCAAGTTCGAAGAGTTTGAAGGAAAGCTGAAACAAGCGATTTACATTTCAGCTACACCTGGACCTTATGAGCTGGAGCACAGCCCGGAAATGGTGCAGCAGGTGATTCGTCCGACAGGCTTGATTGACCCGACGGTAACGGTACGTCCGATCAAGGGACAGATTGACGATTTGATTGGCGAAATTCAAGCCACGATTGCGAAAAATGAGCGGGTTCTCGTCACGACTCTGACGAAGAAAATGTCTGAGGATTTGACGGACTATCTGAAAGAAATCGGAATCAAGGTCCGCTATCTTCACTCGGATATTAAAACGATTGAGCGGATGCAAATTTTACGTTCGTTGCGTTTGGGTGAGTTTGACGTGCTGGTCGGGATCAACCTCTTGCGGGAAGGCTTGGACTTGCCGGAAGTATCGCTCGTAGCGATATTGGATGCGGACAAGGAAGGCTTCCTGCGTAATGAGCGCTCGCTGATTCAGACGATTGGTCGGGCTGCGCGGAACGCAGAGGGACGCGTTATCATGTACGCGGATAAAATGACAGATTCGATGACCTCTGCGATCCGGGAGACAGAGCGTCGTCGTTCCATTCAGATGGCTTACAATGAAGAGCACGGCATCACGCCGCAAACCGTGAAAAAGTCCGTCCGCGAAGTGATCGAGGCGACCAAGGTAGCGGAGGAAAAAGCGGATTACTTGCCACATGCAGACTTCAAGAAAATGCCGAAGAAGGATCGCGTGGCTGTTATAGAACGTATGGAAGAAGAAATGAAGGAAGCGGCACGCAACCTCATGTTCGAGCGTGCGGCAGAATTGCGTGATTTGATTCTTGAGCTGAAGGCGGAACTCTAAGGAGAGGTTTTTTTCATGCCATTAGAACATATTGTCGTAAAGGGTGCACGTGCCCATAACCTGAAAAATGTTGATGTAGTCATTCCGAGGGACAAATTCGTCGTTCTGACGGGTTTGTCTGGCTCGGGTAAATCCTCGCTTGCTTTTGACACGATTTACGCAGAGGGACAACGACGCTATGTCGAGTCTCTGTCTGCATACGCCCGTCAATTTCTCGGGCAAATGGACAAGCCGGACGTGGATTCGATTGAGGGACTGTCCCCTGCGATCTCGATTGACCAGAAAACGACGAGCCGCAACCCTCGCTCCACGGTAGGTACGGTTACGGAAATCTACGACTATTTGCGCCTTTTGTATGCGCGTGTCGGTAGAGCGGTTTGCCCGGAGCATGGCATCGAGATCCAGTCCCAGACCATTGAACAAATGGTCGATCGCCTATTGGAGTATCCTGAGCGCACGAAAATGCAGATTCTAGCTCCCATGGTGCAAGGACGCAAGGGAGAGCACGTCAAGCTGCTCGAGGACATCCGCAAGCAAGGCTTCGTCCGTGTGCGGGTCAATGGTGAAATTACCGATCTGTCCGAAGACATCAAACTGGAAAAGAACAAGAAGCATAACATCGAAGTTGTTGTGGACCGGGTCGTTGTGAAGCCGGATGTACAGGCGCGTCTCGCAGACTCCTTGGAAACGGCACTTCGTTTAGCAGATGGCAAGGTCATCGTCGATGTGATGGAGCAAGAGGAGCTGCTGTTCAGTGAAAAACATGCTTGCCCGGTATGCGGATTCTCCATCGGGGAGCTGGAGCCGCGGATTTTCTCCTTTAACAGCCCGTTTGGTGCTTGCTCGGAGTGTGATGGACTGGGTGTCAAGCTAGAGGTAGATCCGGATATGGTCGTGCCCGATGTGACGAAGACGCTTGATGACGGGGCGATTGGCGCATGGGAGCCGAAGACTTCGACGTACTATCAACAATTGTTGGAATCAGCTTGCCGCCACTTTAACATTCGGATGGATGTGCCATATGAGGAGCTTACTGCAGCGCACCGACAAATCCTGATGTACGGCAGTGAGGGCGAAAAAATTCACTTCCGCTATGAGAACGAGTTCGGGCAAGTGCGCGAGGCGGTCGTACCGTTTGAAGGTGTCGTCATCAACCTGCAACGACGTCATCTGGAGACGAGCTCGGATTACATCCGCGAGCAAATCGAAGGATTTATGAGCCAAAAGGCTTGTCCTGTCTGCAAAGGCCAACGTTTGCGTCAGGAGAGCTTGGCGGTAAAGGTCGGAGAGCGCAGCATTTCCGAGCTGACTACGCTGTCGATTCTCGATGCACATCAGTTTGTCGATGGGCTGGAACTGACAGAGCGGGAAACGAAGATCGCGAACCTGATCGTAAAAGAAATCAAGGCGCGACTGAACTTCTTGATTGATGTCGGACTGGATTACTTGACGCTGAGCCGTGCGGCGGGAACACTGTCCGGGGGAGAAGCGCAGCGGATTCGACTGGCTACGCAGATCGGTTCTAGTCTGATGGGCGTTCTCTACATTTTGGATGAGCCGAGTATCGGACTGCACCAGCGGGATAACGCGCGTCTGATCAAGACGTTGGAGCATATGACCAAGCTGGGGAATACATTGATCGTCGTCGAGCATGACGAGGATACGATGATGGCCTGCGATTATATTATCGATATTGGACCGGGAGCTGGCATACATGGCGGTCAAATCGTAGCGGCAGGGACTCCGGAAGAAGTCATGGAGGACCCTAACTCCTTGACCGGCGCTTATTTGAGCGGGCGCAAATTCATCCCTGTTCCGATGGAGCGTCGCAAGCCTTCGGACAAATGGATCAAGATTGAGGGCGCGAAGGAAAACAACCTGAAAAACGTTACTGCGAAGCTTCCTTTAGGTGTTTTTGTTGCCGTAACAGGTGTATCTGGTTCAGGAAAAAGTACGCTGATCAATGAAATTTTGCAAAAGACACTGGCTCGCGATTTAAATAAGGCAAAGGTGAAGCCAGGTGAGCATCGCCGCATCCTGGGATTGGAGCATTTGGACAAGGTAATCGACATCGACCAATCTCCAATTGGACGTACACCACGTTCCAATCCGGCGACATATACAGGTGTCTTTGACGATATTCGCGACCTGTTTGCTTCCACCAACGAAGCCAAAGTGCGCGGCTATAAAAAAGGTCGCTTCAGCTTTAACGTCAAGGGCGGCCGTTGTGAAGCGTGCAGCGGTGACGGGATTATTAAAATCGAGATGCACTTCTTGCCGGATGTGTATGTGCCTTGCGAAGTTTGCCACGGCAAGCGCTACAACCGCGAGACGCTCGATGTGAAATACAAAGGCAAGAGCATTGCTGATGTCTTGGAAATGACGATCGAGGACGGGGTAGAGTTTTTCCGCAATTTGCCGAAGATTGAGCGCAAGCTGCAGACCATCGTAGACGTAGGACTGGGATATATGAAACTTGGGCAGCCTGCTACCACGCTCTCTGGCGGGGAAGCACAACGCGTCAAGCTTGCCTCCGAGCTGTATCGACGCAGCACAGGACGTACCTTGTACATTTTGGATGAGCCGACAACCGGTCTGCATACGGATGATATCGATCGTTTGCTGAAGGTGCTGCAACGATTGGTAGAAAACGGCGATACAGTGCTGGTCATCGAGCACAATCTCGATGTGATCAAAACGGTTGATTACATCGTAGATTTGGGGCCTGAGGGTGGTACCCGTGGCGGAGAAATTGTCGGAACGGGAACACCGGAAGAAGTGGCGAAGATGGAAGGCTCTTATACGGGTATCTATTTGAAGCCGATTTTGGAACGTGATAGAGAACGGACGAATGCCAAGCTAGAGCAATTCGTTTCGAAGTAATCGAGAGACAGCCTCCCTGATTCAGGGGGGCGTCTTTGCTAGGTGGACGCAAAGGGGGAGGAAAAGATGGATTACGTGAAGGCTTCTCTTGCCGTACTACCTGCCGACCTGGTGGGCGAAGCACAGAAGTGCTTTGATGGACAAGATCCTGCTCACGATTGGCAGCATAATTTGCGTGTCATGGCGATGTGTGAGCGAATTGGCCGCGAGGAAGGGGCAGATATGGAAGTGCTGCGCCTCGCTGCATTGCTGCATGACATCGGGAGAGCAGAAGAACGGCAAACAGGCGAGTGCCATGCCGAAATCAGTGCAAGACTAGCAGGGGAATGGCTCGCCGAACGCAGTATGACGGAAGCATTCATCTCACGTGTACAGTCTGCAATTCTCGCCCATCGTTTTCGCAAAGAACGACCTCCACATACCTTGGAAGAAAAGATCCTGTTTGATGCCGACAAGCTGGATTCGATTGGGGCTATTGGAGTGGCCCGGGTTTTTGCTTATACTGGGGTTATTGGGCAACCCATACAATCGGATGACCCCAATCAGCATACACCTTATAAGGAATACACGTGGAAGCTGCAGCGCATCAAAGACAAGCTTTTCACCAAGACTGCCCAGAAAATCGCCGATGACAGGCATCGATTCATGACAACGTTTTTTGAGCAATGGGAATGGGAAGTAACGGGGGTTCGATAGTCGTTGCGCGAAGGCTAGACTGTATAGGGGGAATGCACCATGAGCCGCTGGATAATCAAAATGCTTTTAAATGGGGCTGCGCTGCTTTTGATCAGCAATTGGTTCCATTCCATTTATGTCGCGAATTTCACTGTAGCACTATGGGCTACGTTGATTTTGGGGATGGTGAACACAGTGATTCGGCCGATTCTGCTGTTTTTTACTTTTCCCTTGCAAGTATTGACGATCGGCTTGTTCTGGTTTGTCATTAATGCCGTGACGTTTGCGTTGACTGCCTACTTTATTGACGGCTTTGAAGTGGGGCCATGGCCTGACAACATTGGCACTGTCATCGTGGCAGCAGCACTGATGAGTATTTTTGGCTACCTCATTGAAGTTGTGGTAGGGATGAAAAAAGAAAAGAGGTAGTATGTTCGAAAAAGCCCCGTATTCTCTCAAACGAGTCGCGGGGTTTTTGTCTAATCAGGATGGTCGGTCTTATTAGGTTGTCGTAGGTACAAAGGTTTCGATACAATAGAGACACAACCATAGGGACGGAAAATCCCATGTGAGGGGGAAGCTTCATGCGTAAGACGAATGTGAGCCATTTAGTGGATCATTTCAATATGACGATCTTGAGCGGGGAAGAGGGCTTGGGGCGTGAGATTACCGTAACGGATTTGAGTCGTCCCGGCCTACAGTTAGCCGGTTACTACTCTTACTATGCGGAAGAGCGGATTCAATTGTTCGGCTTGACGGAAATCAACTTTTTTCAAACGCTTACTCCAGAGGAACGGCTGGAACGGATGAATTTTCTCATGCAAAGTCAGGTTCCTTGCTTCTGTGTGACCCGTAATCAGATGGTGCCTGAAGAGATGATTGATGTTTCCAATCGCTTGGGGGTACCTGTACTTCAGTCCCCGCTGGCAACGACGACGCTAGTCGGGAAAGTGACCAACTTCCTGGAGAATCGTCTTGCACCAACGACGACGATTCATGGGGTACTCACAGACATTTACGGCGTCGGCGTTTTGATTATGGGATCGAGCGGGATCGGGAAGAGTGAGGCTGCACTTGAGCTTGTAAAGCGCGGACACCGACTCGTAGCAGATGACGCCGTGGAGATTAAGCAGACACAGGGCGGGCAGCTAAGCGGTAGCGCTCCTGAGCTGATTCAGCATCTCTTGGAAATCCGCGGAGTGGGGATTATCAACATTATGACGATGTTTGGTGCAGGTGCCGTGCGCAATGTAAAGAACATCGAGATGGTTGTTCAGCTAGAGCTGTGGGAGCCACATAAAATGTACGAGCGGTTGGGACTCGATGAGGAAACATTGAAGATCATGGATACCGAAATTCCGATTATTACCGTTCCTGTTCGACCAGGACGAAATTTGGCAGTCATCATTGAGGTTGCAGCGATGAACTTCCGTCTGAAACGGATGGGCTACAACGCTGCGATGCACTTCACACGAAAACAGTCGAATGCCATTTTAGAAGATGCCGATTCTGACTTGTAGGAGAAAGAGACGCATATGAGGAAGACAACACGTTATCCCGTAAATGGGGTAAACCCGCTTTGGCACATGTATCAAACGGTAAGCTTCTGGAAAGTCATGAAAAATTTTATCGTCATCCAGCTCTCCAGATATACGCCGATCGTTTCGTGGAAGAACTGGATGTACCGCACATTTTTGCGTATGGAAGTAGGGCAGCATAGTGCAGTTGCGTTGATGGTGATGATGGATATCATGTTTCCCGAGAAAATCAAGATCGGCCGTAATTGCGTGATCGGGTACAATACGACGATACTCGCCCATGAATATTTGATAGATGAATACCGTTTGGGAGAAGTGATTATTGAGGATGCAGTCCTGGTGGGGGCCAACACTACCATTTTGCCTGGGGTAACGATTGGCAAAGGGGCCATTGTCGCAGCGGGAACAGTTGTTCATAAAGATGTCCCGCCTGGCGCCTTTGTAGGTGGGAATCCCATGCAGCTCATTCGAACGAAAGCTTCAGAAGAAGAAGGCATGTAGCGTCTCTTCCCTTTTAATCAGCCGTCAGGTGTTTATCCTGGCGGTTTTTTGTTTTGTGTGAAATTTTCCGACTATTCTCATCTTGGTTGACCTAAGATTCTCGACGTGGTAATCTTCTTCATAACACTTTAGTTTGTTACCATATTAGCATAGTAAAGCGAATGTGATGGAGGGAACAAGGATGGCAAAACCCTTGGGATTCGAAAAGCCGCTCGGGATGCGGGACATACTGCCGGAATCACTGGCGAAACAACGGCGCTTGGAGCGGGAGCTGCGTAAGTGTATCGAGAGATGGGGTTATGACGAAATATCCACACCCTCTCTGGAATACTTCGATACGGTAGGAGCAGCAAGTGCGACACTCACAGACCGGATGTTTCGCCTCCTGGATAAACAAGGCCACACCGTAGTCCTGCGTCCGGATATGACAACGCCAATTGCAAGGGTTGTTTCCTCCCTTTATAAAGATGTTCCATTGCCGATTCGGTTGTATTACCAGGCAAATGTGTTTCGGGCACAAGAAAAGGAAGCGGGACGGAATGCGGAGTTTTCCCAAACCGGGATCGAGCTGATCGGAGATGCGTCTGTCGATGCGGATGCGGAAGCCATCGCGCTTGCTGTGTTTTGCTTGAGGGCAGCGGGTGTGGAGACGTTTCGTATTGCGATTGGGCATGTCGACTTCGTAGACGGTCTTTTGGAGGAAGAGATTGAGGATGAGCCTATTCGCAATCAATTCCGCCAGTTTTTGTACGAACGGGACTTCGTTGGCTTCCGGCAACTACTCGCGACAGTAGACATCCCTCTGGAGGCGAAAAGCCGATTGGAAGCCTTGCTACGCCTGCAAGGGGGAAAAGGGAAGATTGAGGCCGCTCGCGAACTGGCTGGCAACGGAAAAGCAGGGAGGGCAGTCGAGACGATTGCTTCCTTGTGGCAGTCGTTAGAAGCCTACGGGGTGACGGAAGATTTGTTGATCGATTTCAATCTGATCATCAATTTGAACTACTACACAGGCGTCGTTTTCGAAGGGTACGCGGCAGATTTGGGCTCCCCGCTATTGGGCGGAGGACGCTACGATCAATTGCTCTCCCAATTTGGGCGTGCGGCATCCGCTACAGGCTTTGCGATCAAGATGGATCGACTGCTTCAGGTCACTCCTTTCGTAAAAGAGCATACACCTACGCGAGTTTTGCTTGTTTACACCGAGGATTGCCGCGGCGCCGCTTTGGCAGAAGCACAGCAATTACGTGAGAACGGGCTCGTGGTGGTGACACGTCTCGTTTCCAAAATAGATGAGGAACAGGTTGGACAAGAAGCGGGATATACCAAGGTCATTTGCATGACACAACAGGAGGAGTAGGAGATGGCACTCACGAAAAACGACCAAAAGCTGACGATCGCCATGCCAAAAGGACGGATTTTTGAAGAGGCTGTCCATTTCCTCCAGCAGGCTGGCTTGCAGGTCACTGCGGATCTGCAAGATTCTCGTAAACTGATCATCCCTGTGGAAAATGCCAAGCTTGAATTCATTATGGCGAAGCCTACCGATGTTCCTACTTATGTCGAGTATGGGGTGGCTGACGTTGGCGTGGTCGGCAAGGATGTTTTATTGGAAGAAGAACGAGATGTTTACGAGCTGTTGGATTTGCATATCGGCTATTGTCGCATGATGGTAGCGGGTCTGCCAGACTGGAAACCGACGGAAGCCCTGCGTGTTGCAACGAAATATCCGAAGATTGCGTCACGTTATTTTCGTGAGCAGGGACAGCAGGTTGAGGTAATCAAACTGAATGGTTCAGTAGAGCTTGCCCCGATGATTGGGCTGGCTGATCGGATTGTGGATATTGTTTCGACAGGTAGGACATTGCGGGAAAATGGCTTGGTCGAACTGGAGAGCATTTGTGAAATAACGACGAGGCTGATTGCCAATCGAGCCAGCTATCGGATGAAAAGTGAAGCGGTGGACGAGATCGCCGGAAAATTTTTAGAGGTCATTCCTCGCGGGAACTAGAGAAAAAGGGGAGACAACCATGCGTATCATGTCAGCCAGCCAGTATGACGGAAAACGATCGGTAGACGCAGGGACGAGAGAACAACAAGACGTAGTGAAGGCGATCCTCACCTCGGTTCGCCAGCAAGGGGACGAAGCGCTGCGCTATTACACGGAACGATTTGATCGTGTGTTTCTGCAAAATTTCCGTGTGAGCGAAGACGAATTTGCAGAAGCAAGTGATCTCGTTTCTCCACAAGTCAAAGCGGCATTGAAGGAAGCAGCCGATAATATTCGGGCGTTTCACGAGCGACAAGTGCGTCAGTCCTGGTTTAGCACCAAAGAGAGTGGCACATTGCTGGGCCAACTGATACGTCCATTGCAGCGAGTTGGATTGTATGTACCAGGCGGAACGGCAGCTTATCCTTCCAGTGTATTGATGAATGCCATCCCTGCCAAAATCGCAGGTGTTCCACAAGTCGTCATGACGACACCACCAGGAGCGGATGGGAAAATCAACCCTGCGATACTCGTTGCTGCCCAAATTGCAGGTGTGACCGAGATATACAAGGTAGGTGGGGCCCAGGCGATCGCGGCATTGACCTATGGAACGGAGCAAATCAAAGCAGTCGATAAGATCGTTGGGCCCGGTAATATTTTCGTGGCACTGGCAAAGCGAGAAGTTTTCGGATTGGTCAGTATCGACATGGTGGCAGGTCCTAGTGAAATTGCGGTGATCGCAGATGAGACGGCCAACCCGCGATATGTTGCGGCAGACCTGCTGTCTCAAGCCGAGCATGATCCGATGTCAGCCGCTATATTGGTTACGACATCGCAAGCGTTGGCGGAGCAGGTGTCACAGGAAGTTGAGCGGCAGCTTGCCGATCTCCCACGCAAATCGATTGCGGAAGCGGCGATACGCGACTACGGCGCTATTTTACTCGTCGATGATTTGAACGAAGGATTTGCCGTCATCAACCGGATTGCACCCGAGCATTTGGAAATCATGCTGGCGGAGCCGTTTGAGCATCTCGGCAAAGTAGAAAATGCAGGTGCGATTTTCCTCGGCCCATACAGCTCAGAGCCAGTCGGCGATTATTTTGCCGGTACCAATCATGTGATTCCTACGAATGGAACGGCGCGTTTTTCCTCGCCATTATCCGTCGACGATTTTATCAAGAAGTCGAGTGTTGTTTCCTACAGCAAGCGAGATTTGCGGGAAAATGGACATAAAATTGTGGCACTGGCAGAGCAGGAAGGATTGTCTGGGCACGGTCGAGCGATCCTTGCGCGATTGCGAGATTTTGAGACCGAAGAGCAGGAGAGTGAAAAGAGATGAGTGAAGGGAAACAACGTGCAGCACAGATCGAGCGTAATACGAATGAGACGCAGATCGCGCTTTCCTTTGGTGTAGACGGCGCAGGTGAGAGCAAGCAAAATTCGTGTGTTCCATTTCTGGATCATATGCTAGACCTGTTTACGCGACACGGACATTTTGACCTGACTGTCAAGGCAAAGGGAGATATCGAAATCGACTATCATCACACAGTGGAGGATATCGGGATTTGTCTTGGGCATGCTCTGCGGGAAGCCTTGGGAGACAAGAAAGGCATCAAGCGTTATGGAAATGCGTTTGTCCCGATGGATGACGCGCTCGCGCAGGTCGTTATTGATATCAGCAACCGTCCTCATCTGGAATATCGCGCTACGTACCCTACGAATATGGTTGGTCAGTTTCCGACGGAGCTGGTACATGAATTTTTATGGAAACTTGCGCTGGAGGCGCGGATCAATCTGCATGTGATCCTGCATTACGGTCACAATACACACCACATGATCGAGGCGATTTTCAAAGCGCTGGGCCGGGCACTGGATGAAGCGACGACGATCGATCCGCGTGTAAAAGGGGTCCCGTCCACAAAAGGGGTTTTGTAACATGATCGGCATCATCGATTACGGCATGGGGAATCTGTACAGCTTGAGCAAGGCGTTGGAAAGGCTGGGCTATTCGTACGAGTTCGTCTCTCAAGCAGAGCGTCTGCAAGAATATAGCGGGGTGATTTTGCCTGGAGTCGGGGCGTTCGGGGATGCTATCGCCAACATACGTGAGCTTGGATTAGAGCAAGCGATTAAGGGATACGCAGCATCAGGTCGTCCGATCTTGGGCATTTGTCTCGGCATGCAGCTTTTATTTGAGAAAAGTGCGGAGCATGGCGAGCATACGGGCTTGGGGCTGCTCGGTGGTGAGGTTATTCGTTTTCGCGGTGATTACAAGGTACCGCACATGGGGTGGAACCAACTGATGATCAAGCAAAAGCAACCGTTACTAAACGGTGTGCAGGATGGCGATTACGTCTATTTTGTCCATTCGTATCATGTCTTGTGCGAGCCTGATGTCTTGCTTGCGACGAGTGACTATCACCAGGAGGTCACAGCCATTGTGAATCGTGACAACGTATACGGTATGCAGTTTCATCCGGAAAAGAGCGGAGAGACAGGAATGCTGCTGCTGCGTAACTTTGCCGTTCAATGCGAGGGGGTTTTGACATGAGCTTTATCGTTTATCCGGCGATCGATATTCGCGGTGGCAAGTGTGTTCGGCTTTTTCAAGGAGATTACGGGCAAGAGACAGTGTACGCTGATTCACCGCTAGCGATGGCGAAGCGCTGGGTAGAGCAAGGAGCGTCCTGGGTTCATCTCGTAGATTTGGACGGAGCAAAGGAAGGCAAGCCTGCAAATGCAGCGCTCATCAAAGAAATAGCGCGCTCGATCCCTGTACCCGTGCAGGTTGGAGGCGGCATTCGAACAGAAGAGCAGATCGCGGACTATTTGGAAGCGGGTGTTGCGCGAGTGATCGTCGGGACTGCTGCTATCGAAGACGAGCCTTTTACGAAGCGAATTCTTCAAAACGATGGAGACAAGATTGCGATCGGTCTGGACTGCCGGAATGGGCTGGTGGCTACCAGAGGCTGGTTGACCACGACAGATGTGCAAGCGACAGAGCTTGCCAAGCGGTTGGTTACGTATGGCGCTGAGACGTTTATTTACACCGATATCGCCCGTGATGGCACGATGACAGGACCTAATGTAGAAGAAATTGCAGCGTTGGCGATGGCTACAGGTAAATCGGTGATTGCCTCGGGAGGCGTCAGCCAACTGGACGATTTGTTGACGTTGGCTGCCCATGCTTCGGGCGGAGTCTCTGGCGCCATTGTCGGAAAAGCACTCTACACGGACGCTTTTACATTGGAAGAAGCGCTCCAGCGTATGGAGGGGCGTGAAGCGAATGCTGGCTAAACGAATCATCCCGTGTCTCGATGTAAAAGATGGACGGGTGGTAAAAGGTGTGCAGTTCGTCGGACTTCGCGATGCAGGAGACCCGGTTGAACTGGCAAAAAAGTATAGCGAGGAGAGAGCAGACGAGCTGATTTTTCTCGATATTTCTGCGTCCCACGAAGGGCGCAAGACGATGGTGGATGTCATCGAAAAAACGGCTGCAAACATTACGATTCCTTTCACGGTCGGTGGTGGCATTAACAGCGTCGACGATATGAAAAGGATATTGCGTGCGGGCGCGGACAAAATCTCGTTGAATACAGCGGCTGTTTTGCGTCCGGAATTAATCCGCGAGGGAGCGACGGTCTTCGGTTCACAATGTATTGTCGTGGCGATTGACGCGAGAAGTGTCGGGGAAGATCGCTGGGAAGTGTATACTCACGGTGGACGGAATGCGACGGGGAGGGACGTCATCCGTTGGGCACAGGAGGCAGAAGCGTTGGGAGCGGGCGAAATCCTTTTGACCAGCATGGACGACGATGGGGAAAAGAAAGGCTTTGGACTCGAATTGACCAAGTGGGTATCAGAAGAGGTCGGGATTCCGGTCATTGCTTCTGGTGGAGCGGGCTCGAGGGAGCATTTTTACGATGTGCTGACGCAAGGAAAGGCAGATGCCGCGTTGGCTGCTTCCATTTTTCACTATGATGAGACGTCGATTCAATCGGTGAAAGAGTATTTGCAAACCAAAGGAGTTGTCGTACGACCATGACAGGAGCAGAAGCGTTTGCATTGGAAAATTTGCGTTTTGATGAAAAGGGTTTGATTCCTGTCATCGTGCAGGATGCCGGAAGCAAGGCAGTCTTGACGCTTGCCTATATGAATGAAGAATCGCTACAAAAGTCATTGGCGACCAAAGAAACATGGTTTTGGAGTCGTTCCCGACAACAATTGTGGCACAAGGGTGAGACCTCGGGACATACACAGCGGATCGTCTCTATGCGGTATGATTGCGACGGAGATGCACTGGTTGTGATGGTCGAGCCGAATGGGCCTGCTTGTCATACGGGAGTGTACAGCTGTTTCTCGCAGGAAGTTCTCTCCAATACAGATAATGAGTCAGTACAAACAGATCGGTTTGCGATCCTGAGTGAGCTCGAAGAACTGATTGCTGCGCGGGAGGCAGAGCGTCCGGAAGGCTCCTACACCACCTACTTGTTCGAAAAAGGCGTAGACAAAATCCTGAAAAAGGTCGGAGAAGAGGCAGCCGAGGTCATTATTGCAGCGAAAAATCGAAGTCGTGAGGAGCTGCGGTATGAGGCCTCAGATCTGATCTTTCACTTGATGGTTTTGTTACGGGAGCAAAAGCTGCCGCTGGATGAAGTGCTGACGGAGCTCCAGAGGCGTCGTTAACCCATAAAGTAATAACCACCTCTGTTTCCAGAGCGTGGTTATTTTGTTAGAATAATCGGTATCTTACTTCGAAAGGTGTGGTGACCATGAACAAATTCAAGTTCACTTCAAATCAAAGAGACTCTATTTTCAAACACCAATCGAAGGGTAGGATACTTAATGATCAAAGGGAATTTAGTGCAATTACGACCAGTTATTGCTGAGGATATGGAGAGACTGTTCCAGTGGCGCAACGATGAAGAGGCGGCCAAATGGGCAGCGGGCTCAAGCCTGGTAACCTATAGTTATGTTTCGCTCGAATCACTACGAGCCATGTATGAGGAAAACGTTCGTGCTTCACGGCCGGATGATAAATTTAAGAGTTTTGTATTCTCTGTCTGTACGTTGGACGGAGAGCACATCGGCAATTGTGATTACCGAGATGTGAATCCGATTACGCGGACAGCCACAATTGGTATTGCGATCATGGCGAAAGAGTATTGGAGCAAAGGCTACGGTACAGATACGTTGCGCCTCTTGCTCGACTTCCTCTTTTCCAAGCTGAACTTGAATCGGGTGCAGTTGGATACGTGGAGCGGAAATATGCGTGCCATTCGCGCCTATGAAAAAACAGGCTTTGTGATAGAAGGGCGACTGCGCCAAAATGAATATGTAGATGGGCAGTATTACGACACTATTATGATGGGACTGCTGCGCGAAGAGTTTTACCAGCGAGTAAAGGAATAGTTCCCTTGTTTCTTTTTCGCTAGCGGCAGCTTGCTCATCTTCCTGGAATGATTGGCGATGGGCGCAGGACTGGCTCCTACTATTTGAAAAAGAGTGAGATAGTATTCTCGCTCTTTTTCCTTTCGTATCGCGATATTTTAGCTGTTTCTCGTTTGCCGATAAAAAAACTTTTAAAATTACTCTTGATTTAGAATTTTATATGTGATAGATTATTTCTTGTCGCCAAGAACGACGACAAAATGCGAGAAAAGAAAACGAGATTCGATAAAAAACTTCTTGACTCGCAAATAACGAACGTGATAAGATATAAAACGTTCGACAAAAAATGCTCTTTGAAAACTGAACAGCGAAAGCGTTG